>NZ_JBFBEA010000002.1:0-447932 GCF_040683495.1 Streptomyces sp. NPDC093544
GCAGCATCAACGGCTCCCTGGAATGCGACGGGAAGAACCCCGCGCAGGTCCAGAGCCGCGTCGACGCCTACAACCGCTTCGTCGGCATCCTCGGCGTCTCGGCCGGCGCCAACCTCTACTGCTGACGGCTCCCTTCCCCGCGTGACCTCGCTCGCCACCGCCGCACCCCGCGGCGGTGGCGAGCTGCTGGGACCCCTGTTCGACAGCCAGCGCAATCCGGTTCCCCCTGAACTAAGGACCGTCATGAACGCCCCCCACGGATCCCTCCGTACCGCCGTCCGCCCGCACCGCACGATCCTCGGCGCCCTGGCGCTCGCCGTGCTCGGCACCTTCGCCTCCGCCCCCACCGCCAGCGCGAACGAGCCGCTGGAGTGGAAGGGCAACCTCAACGACTTCATCGCGGCGGGAGCCCCCGACTGGCAGTTCGCCCGCGCCCTCGGCAACGACACCTGCTGGCCGGCGAGCGCCTTCGTCAACGGTGACCAGCAGGCGCCGCCCGCCGAGCTGAAGCCGTGGCCGGACACCGACTACGGCTGCGCCGCCCCCGGCACCTACTTCCCGACGTACACCACGGTCAAGACCTGCTTCGGCACCGAGGTGCGGGTCATCTACACGCTGTTCTTCCCCAAGGACGGCTTCACCGGCGTCATCGGCCACGCGTACGACTTCGAGCACGTGGTGACCACCTGGAAGTACGCGGGCGACAACAAGTGGACCCGCTCCTCGCTCCTGCTCAGCTCCCACGGCGGCCACAAGGTTCTGACCGACTGGAGCACCGTTGAGTCGGCCGACATCAACGCCGACAACTGGGGCTACGGCAAGGAGCGGCCGAGCGTCTACGTCGGCTGGGGCAAGCACGCGATGTTCAACAACCAGGGCGGTCTGACGGACTGGCTGTCGCAGACCACGGACAACGAGTTCCGCAACGACGACTACGCGGGGGACAACACCTCGTACGTGATCGTCGAAGAAGGCAGTGCGATCGCCAACAAGTTCGACGAGTACAACTGGGGCAGCGCGAGCAGCGACCCGACGCAGGTCTCGCGGGACCTCTGCTCCTACTAGTCCTACAAGAACGCCGAGTAAGGGGCGCCGGCAATGGCCGACGCCCCTTACCCAACAGACATACGGATCGCTCAACAGGCATACGGACTACGGCAGCGCCAGCATCCGCTCCAGCGCCAGCTTGGCGAACTGCTCCGTCTCCCGGTCCACCTCGATGCGGTTGACGAGGTTGCCCTCCGCCAGGGACTCCAGGGTCCACACCAGGTGGGGCAGGTCGATGCGGTTCATGGTCGAGCAGAAGCAGACCGTCTTGTCGAGGAAGACGATCTCCTTGTCCTCACTCGCGAAACGATTCGCCAGCCGACGTACGAGATTCAACTCCGTGCCGATCGCCCACTTGGAGCCGGCCGGAGCGGCCTCCAGGGCCTTGATGATGTACTCCGTGGATCCCACGTAGTCCGCCGCGGAGACGACCTCGTGCTTGCACTCGGGGTGCACCAGGACGTTCACGCCGGGGATCCGGGCGCGCACGTCGTTGACCGAGTCGACCGAGAAGCGGCCGTGCACGGAGCAGTGGCCCCGCCACAGGATCATCTTCGCGTCGCGCAGCTGCTCGACGGTGAGGCCGCCGTTCGGCTTGTGCGGGTTGTAGAGGACGCAGTCCTCCAGCGTCATCCCCATGTCGCGGACCGCGGTGTTGCGGCCCAGGTGCTGGTCGGGCAGGAAGAGGACCTTTGTTGTTGAGGGCTCCCCCTGTTCGAAGGCCCACTCCAGGGCGCGCTGGGCGTTGGAGGAGGTGCAGATAGTGCCGCCGTGCTTGCCGGTGAACGCCTTGATGTCCGCGGAGGAGTTCATGTACGAGACGGGCACGACCTGTTCGGCGATCCCGGCCTCGGTCAGCACGTCCCAGCACTCGGCGACCTGCTCGGCGGTGGCCATGTCGGCCATCGAACAGCCCGCGGCGAGGTCGGGGAGGACGACCTTCTGGTCGTCGCCCGTCAGGATGTCCGCGGACTCCGCCATGAAGTGCACACCGCAGAAGACGATGTACTCGGCCTCGGGGCGCGCGGCCGCGTCCCGGGCCAGCTTGAAGGAGTCACCTGTGACGTCCGCGAACTGGATGACCTCGTCGCGCTGGTAGTGGTGGCCGAGGACGAAGACCTTGTCCCCGAGCTTCTCCTTGGCCGCGCGGGCGCGCTCCACCAGGTTCGGGTCGGACGGCGAGGGCAGATCGCCGGGGCACTCGACGCCGCGCTCGCTCCGCGTGTCGGCCTCACGGCCGAGCAGCAGCAGGGCGAGGGGCGTCGGCTGTACGTCGAGCTCCTGGGTCTGGGCGGTGGTCACGACACCAACCCTTTCTGTTCTGCGGCTCGCTCGGATCGCGGGGGCGACCCAGCGGAACATGCCTTTTCGTCGAATTGACGTTATCTATCATAACCGCTTCACGTCACTTTGACGAAGGCCATAGCGTCGATGTGACGTGAATCCCGGAGGGGTTGTCCACAGGCCGCTGTCCGTGTCCCGGCCCATGTGCGAGCATGAAGAGAGAAGGCGAAAACAAGTGCTCGGCCCGGAATGAATCCGAGGCCCCGCCGGTTGCAAATGTCGGCAAGCAGTCTCCGAACAACCCGGGAGAGAAGCAGATGTCCGTATCGGACGAGACCACCACCGTGAACGACGGCATCATCCTGTCCGAGTCGGCCGCGGCCAAGGTCAAGGCCCTGCTCGACCAGGAAGGCCGCGAAGACCTGGCGCTGCGCGTCGCTGTTCAGCCCGGCGGCTGCTCCGGCCTGCGTTACCAGCTCTTCTTCGACGAGCGCTCCCTCGACGGCGATGTCGTCAAGGACTTCGGCGGCGTCAAGGTCGTCACCGACCGCATGAGCGCCCCTTACCTGGGCGGCGCGTCCATCGACTTCGTGGACACCATCGAGAAGCAGGGCTTCACGATCGACAACCCGAACGCGACGGGCTCCTGCGCCTGCGGCGACTCCTTCAGCTAAGCCGAGCGGTCCGGCGGCTGAGCGCCCGGCCGGCCGTCGGCACGCACGCGTACGAAGGCGGCGTCCCTCTCCGACGGGGACGCCGCCTTCGCGTATCCGCGGCCCATTCGGGGCGGCGGCGACCTGGCAGCCGCTTACCGGGCCGGTGCCAACCTCCGGACAGCCGTCACTGTGGTTGCGCCGAGTTCTCCACGACGCCGAGTTCCTTGCCCTCCGGGATCGCCTTGCCGTTCGTGCCCACGACCGCGCGGTCACCGAGCGGCTCGTCCAGGTGCACGGGGAGGTCGATCGCCTCGGCGAGCATGATGCAGACCTTGCCCGGCTCCGAGGTGCTGGTCACCGTGACCGTCACCTTGTCGGAACTCTCGCTCGCCGAGGCCGAGTACTCGCTGCACACCCCGCCCCAGAAGCTCACGGTCAGGTCCTTGCCGTCGGCCGTGTAGCCCTCCACCTTGACGTCACCGGACGTGGGCGCTCCGGTCGGCGAAGGGGTCGGGGCCGGGTCCTGGCCGGTCTCCGGCGAGGTCAGATACTGCGGATCGACCGCCGGATGCGTCACCGTGATGAGGTCCTCCGCACCCGTGGACCGGACATCGAACAGCCAGGACGGCACCAGCACCTGCCGCCCGTCCACCGATTGCGCCGCCAGCCCGAACGTGGCCTTCTCCACGGTCGCCGACGCGGGCGCCGGAGCCAAGGTCGAAGCCTCGCACGGCACCTCGTCCCGGTCCTTCAGCGGTACGGGACTGGCGCAGCCGCCGATGCCCTTGGGCCCGCCGCCCGATGCCGAGCCGTTCATCAGGTCCAGGGTCTGCTGCGCGGTGATGACGGGGTACGTGTCCCCCTTCACCGGCGCCTTCAACTGGCCGCTGCCGCCGATGACCTTGCCCTCGGAGCTGACCTGGACACCGGTCGTCCAGCCGTACGTCGGCAGTCCGCCGACCTCCGGGTCCGCGTTCACCACCCGTACCCGGTCATCGTTCATGAGCTGGGTCGCGTCCAGCTTCGCGTCGTCCTGGCCGACGGCCTTCAGCACGGGGGCGGCCGCTTTCTTCGCCGCCGCCTCGCTCACCGCCGCCGGGCGCAGACCTGCCAGACCGCTGGACCCGACGGGCCCACAGGGCTTGTCCTTGAGGCAGTTGTCGGTGCCCGGCACATAGGAGCTGTAGGTCCAGGTCCCGGGCGCGTCCTTGCTCACCCGAAGGTTCGGTTCCGCGGCGTCGTTCGTGGCGCCGACCGTCCAGTCGGCCCCGTCCGTCCGCGGGGTGCCCGCCACCCCGAGCGCCTTGGCCAGCCGCGCCACCTCGGCCTTGGTGACCTCGCCCTTCGCGGCGTACACGGGCGCGGAATCAGGGCCGTCGGCCAGCTCGCCTGCCGCCCGGTAGGTCGTGCCGTACGGGTTGGGCTCACCGGGCGCGATGCCGTTCGGGGCGCCCGTACCGCCCGTGCCACTCGTACCGCTCTCGGAGTACCCGTCGAGGGCGAGCGCCGGGGGAGTGCCGTCGCCTCCGGGAGTCCCGGAGCCGCTGTCGCCGTTCCCGCCGCTGGACGCGGTCGTGGCGAAGTACGCCCCGCCGCCCCCGACCAGCAGGACCGCGGCCGCGACCGAGGCGACGGCCACCGGGGAATGCCGCCGGCGCGGCTTCGCCGTCTCGCCGCCCGTCTCGCCACCCTCGGGGGAATCGGTCGCCTCGTTGTCGGGTCGCTCGGTGCTCACCGCATCGCTCCTTAGGCTCCACTGCTGTCCTGACGACCCGGCCCGGTCAAGAAGGGGCGCCCAAAATGGGGCACTGAGGGGTCGTACACCGCATCCCCTTTACGGGGGACAGCGATGGGACGCAGCGGGGGAGCGCACGGTTCCCTGCGGGCGCGGGTTCCGGCCGAATTTGCAGACGGTTTCAGCCCGTCCTCGGCTGCGTCCTCAGTTGCCGTAGTCGGACATCGCGTCCAGCAGCCGGGCCGATGCGGGTGGCACCGTCACACCGTGGATGAGGGAGGGCGGCACGGGGAGGGCGGTGATCGGGTCGGGCGCCGTCCAGTGCTCGACCATCCGCGCGCAGTCGCCGCGCAGTGAAGCCAGATCGCCTTCGAGGTCTTGCGGAGCGGTGCCGTGGACCTTCAGGTTTGTCATAGCGGCACCGTAGGCACGGTAGAGCTCGCGAAGAAAGATCTACTATCGGGTAGTTTTTGCCGCTTCAATGCGCGTGCGTCGACCGGGTAGCGTGAACTGTCAACGCCAGCCCCTCCACATCCCCTCGCAGGAGCGTGTCCTCGCCGTGCGTATCGCAGTCACCGGATCCATCGCCACCGACCACCTCATGACCTTCCCCGGCCGTTTCGCCGACCAGCTGGTCGCGGACCAGCTGCACACGGTCTCCCTCTCCTTCCTGGTCGACAACCTCGACGTACGCCGGGGAGGGGTCGGCGCGAACATCGCCTTCGGCATGGGCCAGCTCGGCACCAAGCCGATCCTGGTCGGGGCGGCGGGTTCCGACTTCGACGAGTACCGCGCCTGGCTGGACCGGCACGGCGTCGACACCGACTCCGTCCGCATCTCCGAGGTTCTGCACACCGCGCGTTTCGTGTGCACCACGGACGCCGACCACAACCAGATCGGCTCCTTCTACACGGGCGCGATGAGCGAGGCCCGCCTCATCGAGCTCAAGGCCGTGGCGGACCGCGTCGGCGGCCTCGACCTCGTCCTGATCGGCGCGGACGACCCCGAGGGGATGCTGCGCCACACCGAGGAGTGCCGCTCCCGCTCGATTCCCTTCGCGGCCGACTTCTCGCAGCAGATCGCCCGGATGAGCGGCGACGACATCCGCGTACTGCTGGACGGCGCGACGTACCTCTTCTCGAACGAGTACGAGAAGGGGCTCATCGAGTCCAAGACCGGCTGGAGCGACGAGGAGATCCTCGGCAAGGTCGGTACCCGCGTGACCACCCTCGGCGCGCAGGGCGTGCGCATCGAGCGCGCAGGCGAGGAGCCGATCGAGGTCGGCTGCGCCGAGGAGGAGCGCAAGGCCGACCCCACGGGCGTCGGCGACGCCTTCCGCGCGGGCTTCCTCTCCGGCCTGGCCTGGGGCGTCTCCCTCGAGCGCGCCGCCCAGGTCGGCTGCATGCTCGCCACGCTGGTCATCGAGACGGTCGGCACGCAGGAGTACCAGCTGCGCCGCACCAACTTCATGGACCGCTTCACCAAGGCGTACGGCCATGAAGCCGCCGCCGAGGTCCAGACCTACCTCGTGTAGCTAGGACACCCGGCGGACCACGTACGCAGAGCCGTGGTCCGCCGGCTCCTCGCCCACGTACTCCTGTCCCCGCATCTCGCACCACGCCGGAATGTCCAGCCGTGCCGCCTCGTCGTCCGCCAGGACGCGGACCGTGCCGCCGACCGGGACATCGCCGATCACCTTGGCCAGCTCGATGACCGGGATCGGGCACCGCCTGCCCAGGGCGTTCACGACGATCGAGTCGGTGACCGCGGGCGTCCTCGCCGGCGCGACCGGGGCGCCCAGCTTCTCCCGTACGGCCGAGACCGCGCCCGGCAGCACGGACAGGAACCGGTCGACGTCCGCCGCCGGGACACCCGGCGGCAGCGACACCCGGACGTTTCCCTCGGTCAGGACACCCATGGCCTCCAGTACATGGCTGGGCGTCAGCGTGCTGCTCGTGCACGACGAACCGGAGGAGACCGAGAAACCCGCTCGGTCCAGTTCGTGCAGCAGGGCCTCTCCGTCGACATAGAGACACGAGAAGGTGACGATGCCGGGCAGCCGGCGGTCCGGATCGCCGACCACCTCGACATCCGGGACCAGTTCGGGCACCCGCAGCCGGATCCGGTCCGTCAGTTCCCGCAGCCGTGCGCCCTCCACGGCCACCTCGGCCCGTACGGCCCGCAGTGACGCCGCCGCGGCCACGATCCCGGGAATGTTCTCGAACCCGGCGGCCCGCCCCGACTCCCGCTCGTCCACGGGCCCTTGAGGAGCGAACCGCACCCCCTTGCGCACGACGAGCAGCCCGACGCCCGAAGGACCGCCCCATTTGTGGGCACTTGCCGTGAGCAGGGACCAGTCGCCCTCCACCCGGCCCCAACCCAGCGACTGCGCCCCGTCCACCAGCAGCGGTACGCCCGTCGCCCGGCACTCCTGAGCCACCGCGGCCACCGGCTGCTCCGTACCCACCTCGTGGTTGGCGGACTGCAGACAGGCGAGCGCGGTGTCGGGGCGCAGGGCCGCCGCGTACGCCGAAGGGGACGCCGCGCCCGTACGAGAGACCGGGACCTGGGTCACCGACCCGCCCGCCGACTCGTGGACCTCGGCCGAATGGAGCACCGAAGAATGTTCGACCGCTGACACGATCAGGTGACGTCCCGCGCGTCGACGGCCGGCCAGCGCGCCCGCGATCCCGGAGTGCACCGCTCGCGTACCCGACGAGGTGAAGACCAGTTCGTCAGGCCGGCAGCCCACCGCGTCCGCCGCCGCCTCCCGAGCCGCGTCGAGCAGCAACCGGGCCCGCCTTCCCTCCCTGTACAGACGTGCGGGATCCGCCCACCCCTCGTCGAGAGAGGCCTGCAGGGCCTGCCGGGCAACGGGATGGAGAGGGGCGGCCGAAGCGGCATCGAAGTAGGACACGCAGCAACGCTAAAGCGTCCGGTCAGGTGGGCGCCCCAAAGGGGCGCGGGGAACGGCGCGATCAGCCACAACGAACGAGCAGCCGCCATACGAGAACAACCCGCCGAGCTATTGGGCGCCTCAAACTCCCCGTCAGAAGCAGCCCAGGACAGGGCAACCCACCCCCTTCGTGAAACCCGGCGGCGCGTTGCGCACCCCTCCCCGCGCGACCCCAAATAGCGTCCAGTAGGGTTTGCTCCGCATAAACATCCAAACCCCTGCCCGTGTGCCAGGGCGGCGAGCGACCAGCGAGAAGGCCGTAGCCAACCAGCGCGGGCGAGACTCTCGGGAAGGCGCTACGTGAGTCCCAACGGCTCCGACCTCCCCCGCATCCTGAAGGGCGCGGGCGGTACCCCCACGCCGCGGCGCCCGATGCGGCGGAAGCTGCTGCAGGCAATGACTGCGGGCCTGGTCCTGGCTACCGCTACCGGTTGCACATACAAGGACTTTCCCCGCCTTGGTTTTCCCACCCCGGTTACGGACGAGGGTCCGCGGATCCTCTCCCTCTGGCAGGGCTCGTGGGCGGCCGCGCTCGCCACGGGCGTGCTGGTCTGGGGCCTGATCCTGTGGAGTGTGTTCTTCCACCGGCGCAGCCGTTCCAAGGTCGAAGTTCCCCCGCAGACCCGGTACAACATGCCCATCGAGGCGCTGTACACCGTGGTCCCGCTCATCATCGTCTCGGTGCTGTTCTACTTCACCGCCCGCGACGAGACGAAGCTCCTCAGTCTGGACAAGAAGCCCGACGTCACCATCAACGTCGTCGGCTTCCAGTGGAGCTGGGGCTTCAACTACATCGAGAACGTCGACGGTTCCACCGGTGACGCCGCGACCGACAAGAACCTGGCCGCCATTCCGGACCGGTTCAAGGAGGACTACCCGGCGAACGCCGGCGGTGTCTACGACGTCGGTACGCCGGCCTCGAAGAACCCGCAGACGGGTAACCCCGGTCCGACCCTCTGGCTCCCCGAGGGCAAGACGGTCCGTTTCATCCTCACTTCACGTGACGTCATCCACTCCTTCTGGGTGGTGCCGTTCCTGATGAAGCAGGACGTCATTCCGGGCCACACCAACTCCTTCCAGGTGACCCCCAATGCGGAGGGCACCTACCTGGGCAAGTGCGCCGAACTCTGCGGCGTCGACCACTCCCGGATGCTCTTCAATGTGAAGGTCGTCTCTCCCGAGCGCTACGAGGCCCACCTCAAGGAGCTCGCGGAGAAGGGCCAGACGGGCTACATCCCGGCCGGCATTGAGCAGACGGACCCCGAGAAGAACCGGGAGACGACCAACCTGTGAGCATCCTCAACGAACCCCAGGGTGCCGCCGAAGCCGAGGACTCGTACGAGAACGAGTTGCCGGTACGGCGCAAGCAGCCCGGCAGCGTTGTGATCAGTTGGCTCACCACCACTGACCACAAGACGATCGGGACGATGTACCTGATCACGTCGTTCGCGTTCTTCTGCATCGGCGGCGTCATGGCGCTGCTCATGCGTGCCGAGCTGGCGCGTCCGGGTCTGCAGATCATGTCGAACGAGCAGTTCAACCAGGCGTTCACGATGCACGGCACGATCATGCTGCTGATGTTCGCGACGCCGCTGTTCGCCGGTTTCACGAACTGGATCATGCCGTTGCAGATCGGCGCGCCCGACGTGGCGTTCCCGCGGCTGAACATGTTCGCCTACTGGCTCTACCTGTTCGGCTCGCTCATCGCGGTCGGTGGCTTCCTCACCCCGCAGGGTGCGGCCGACTTCGGCTGGTTCGCCTACAGCCCGCTGTCGGACGCGGTCCGCTCGCCGGGCATCGGCGCCGACATGTGGATCATGGGTCTGGCCTTCTCCGGCTTCGGCACGATCCTCGGCGCGGTCAACTTCATCACCACCATCATCTGCATGCGCGCGCCCGGCATGACGATGTTCCGTATGCCGATCTTCGTGTGGAACGTGCTGCTGACCGCGGTCCTGGTCCTGCTGGCCTTCCCCGTTCTCGCCGCCGCGCTGTTCGCGCTGGAGGCGGATCGGAAATTCGGGGCACATGTCTTCGATGCCGCCAACGGCGGGGCCTTGCTATGGCAACACCTCTTCTGGTTCTTCGGCCATCCAGAGGTGTACATCATCGCGTTGCCATTCTTCGGAATCATTTCCGAAGTGATCCCGGTGTTCTCGCGCAAGCCGATGTTCGGCTACATGGGCCTGATCGGCGCCACCATCGCGATCGCCGGTCTCTCCGTGACCGTGTGGGCGCACCACATGTACGTCACCGGTGGCGTCCTCCTACCGTTCTTCTCCTTCATGACGTTCCTCATCGCCGTGCCAACGGGCGTGAAGTTCTTCAACTGGATCGGAACGATGTGGAAGGGGTCCTTGTCGTTCGAGACCCCGATGCTCTGGGCCACCGGCTTCCTGATCACCTTCACCTTCGGTGGTCTGACCGGTGTCATCCTGGCCTCGCCGCCGATGGACTTCCACGTCTCCGACTCGTACTTCGTGGTGGCGCACTTCCACTACGTGGTCTTCGGCACCGTGGTGTTCGCGATGTTCTCCGGCTTCCACTTCTGGTGGCCGAAGATGACCGGCAAGATGCTCGACGAGCGCCTCGGCAAGATCACCTTCTGGACGCTGTTCGTGGGCTTCCACGGCACGTTCCTGGTGCAGCACTGGCTGGGCGCCGAGGGCATGCCGCGTCGTTACGCGGACTATCTCGCGGCCGACGGCTTCACGGCACTTAACACGATCTCGACAATCAGCTCGTTCCTGCTCGGGTTGTCGATACTGCCGTTCCTCTACAACGTGTGGAAGACCGCCAAGTACGGCAAGAAGGTCGAGGTCGACGACCCCTGGGGTTACGGCCGCTCCCTCGAATGGGCTACCTCCTGCCCGCCGCCGAGGCACAACTTCCTCACCCTGCCGCGGATCCGTTCCGAATCCCCGGCGTTCGACCTGCATCACCCGGAGATCGCCGCTCTCGACCAGCTCGAGAACGCCGGTCACGGTGAAAAGGCCCTCGCTGGTGGCAAGGAGGCCGGCAAGTGAAGGTCCAAGGCAAGATGTTCATCTGGCTGGCCCTCTTCATCCTCGTCATGGCGATCGTCTATGGCGTGTGGTCGAAGGAGCCGGCCGGCACCACGGCGCTCTTCCTGGGCTTCGGCCTGAGCATCATGATCGGCTACTACCTGGCCTTCACGGCCCGGCGGGTCGACGCGCTGGCGCAGGACAACAAGGAGGCCGATGTCGCGGACGAGGCCGGCGAGGTGGGCTTCTTCAGCCCGCACAGCTGGCAGCCGCTCACGCTCGGCATCGGAGGCGCGCTTCTCTTCCTGGGCGTCGTCTTCGGCTGGTGGCTGGTGTACTTCTCGGCCCCGCTCCTTCTGATCGGCCTGTGGGGCTGGGTCTTCGAGTACTACCACGGTGAGAACCGCACTCAGTAGCACGCGCTGAACACCCGGGAGCCCGGACACTCCGTCAGGAGAGTCCGGGCTCCCTCGTTTGCCACGTCTGCCGTCCCTCGCTCGGGTCACTCGGCGCGCCGTAGTCGACAGGGGTTCATAGCGTGGGCTCATGAACCACTCACCGCGTTTCCGCACGGTCGCCAGCTGCACCACGCTGCTGGTCGCCCTCGGCGCGGGCGTCACCGCCTGCGGCTCCGACGGCCACCCGCTCTCGGCCAAGCCGTATGACGCGGCGGGTCAGATCTCCTTCAACGGCCCGACCGGCGAGAGCCGCGAGGTCGACCCCGACAAACCCCTGGAGATCACCGCCGAGGGCGACGACGGGCGTATCACCGATGTGACGGCCACGGACGCGTCGGGCCGTTACGTCGCGGGCGAACTCTCCGCCGACGGCCGCCGCTGGCACAGCACCTCACCGCTGGCCGCGGGCGCCCGCTACACCGTGCGCGTGAGCACGGAGGACGAGGACGGCGGGCCCGGCCGCAAGGTCATCGCCTTCGACACGAGCACACCCAAGACGAAGAAGCGGCTGAACGTGACCTTCGGGCCCGAGGCGGGCACGTACGGCGTCGGCCAGCCCGTCACGGCCGAACTCAGCGTCCCCGTCAAGGACAAGGCCGCCCGCGCGGTCGTCGAGCGCGCCCTCAAGGTCGACTCCAAGCCCGCCGTGGAAGGCGCCTGGCACTGGGTGGACGACAAGACACTGCACTACCGCCCCAAGGAGTACTGGCCCACCCACGCCACCATCCAGGCGCACAGCAACATCGGCGGCATCAAGATCGCCGAGCGCCTCTGGGGCGGCGAGGCGAAGCCCCTGAAGCTCACCATCGGCGACCGCCTCGTCGCGGTCACGGACGCCTCCGCGCACTCGATGACGGTCTACCGGAACGACAAGGAGATCAACGAGATCCCCGTCACCACCGGCAAGCCCGGCTTCGAGACCCGAAACGGCGTCAAGGTCGTGCTGGGCAAGGAGTACTTCGTACGGATGCGCGGTACCAGCATCGGCATCGCCGAGGGCACCTCGGACTCGTACGACCTGCCCGTGTACTACGCGACGAGAGTCACCTGGAGCGGCGAGTACGTGCATGCCGCGCCCTGGTCGACCGGCTCCCAGGGATACGCCAACGTCAGCCACGGCTGCACCGGTATGAGCACGGACAACGCCGCGTGGTTCTACGAGACCGTCCGTGAGGGCGACATCGTCAAGGTCATCAACTCGTACGGCGAGGACATGGACCCGTTCGGCAACGGCTTCGGCGACTGGAACGTCAACTGGAAGAAGTGGCGTCAGGGCAGCGCCCTGGTCGGCGGATCCCCGGAGGGGCCGAGCGTGCAGGACCGGGCCAGGCTGCGCCCCGAGTCCGTGTGAGACCGGGGCGCACCGTAGCGCCCCGTCAGGGGCGCCGGGCTGTGACCTATGCGGCTCCGCCGCGTGGGCGCGACCAGCCGGACGCGGCCCGCAGTCGCCGGACTGCGCGGCCGCCCGAACTCCTAGGCGCCCGCTAGGGCCTTCCGGCGCAGCAGTGCGGCCAGCTCGGCGGCGAACTCCACCGGATCGACCGGCAAGGTCACCGCGGCGTCCGCACGGCTCCAGGTGGCCAGCCAGGCGTCCTGGGGCCGCCCGATCAGCACAAGGACGGGCGGGCAGTTGAAGATCTCGTCCTTGATCTGGCGGCAGACACCCATTCCGCCCATCGGCACGGCCTCGCCGTCCAGCACGCAGACGTCGATCCCGCCCTTGTCCAGTTCCTTCAGGACGGCGGCGGGTGTCGCGCACTCGAGGAACTCGACCAGGGGGACATCGGTGGCCGGCCTGCGGCCTGTTGCGAGCCGCACCTGCTCCCGGGTGTTGGAGTCGTCGCTGTAGACCAGCACCGTGGCGGTCGGCTGCATTCTTCCTCCGAGACGTCGGCGTCGTCGAGACGGACAGGGTCCGCTGCGCGGATGCTACTCCTCCGAACACCTCGTCAACACCGGTTCGGACAGGGCTTCGATGGGCCATTTGGGCTGGACACACCGCATCAACACTCCGAACGGCACCCCCCGGGGTGAGGGCGGGATAAGCGACCGACATAATGTCGGTCGTGGCGACAGCAACGACAGTAGAAACCGGGCACGCGCACCCGTCGGTCAATCGGCCGAACCTCACCAGCGTCGGAACCATCATCTGGCTGAGTTCCGAGCTGATGTTCTTCGCGGCCCTCTTCGCGATGTACTTCACCCTGCGATCGGTGACCGGGCCGGATCACTGGAAGGAAATGGCCGAGTCGCTGAACGTTCCGTTCTCAGCGACGAACACCACGGTCCTGGTGCTCTCCTCACTCACTTGCCAGCTCGGCGTGTTCGCCGCTGAGCGCGGTGACGTGAAGAAGCTCCGGATGTGGTTCATCGTCACCTTCATCATGGGTGCGATCTTCATCGGCGGTCAGATCTTCGAGTACACCGAACTGGTCAAGAAGGACGGGCTCTCGCTCTCCTCCGACCCGTACGGCTCGGTGTTCTACCTGACCACCGGCTTCCACGGCCTGCACGTGACAGGAGGCCTGATCGCCTTCCTGTTCGTCCTCGGCCGCACCTACGCGGCCAGGAAGTTCACTCATGAGCAGGCAACCGCCGCCATCGTCGTGTCCTACTACTGGCACTTCGTCGATGTCGTCTGGATCGGCCTTTTTGCCACGATCTACCTGATCAAGTAATCGGGCCAACCGCCCGAAAACATCCAGAAGCACCGACGCAGAAGATCCTGACACCGGGGTAATCCGTGAAAAAGCTCTCCGCACGACGACGCCATCCGCTGGCGGCGGTCGTCGTCCTACTCCTCGCGCTGGCGGCCACCGGGGGGCTGTACGCCGCGTTCGCTCCCGCGAGCCAGGCGCAGGCCGACGAAACCGCCCAGTCCCTCGCTATCGACGAGGGCAAGAAGCTCTACGCCGTGGGCTGCGCAAGCTGCCACGGCACCGGCGGTCAGGGCAGCTCTGACGGTCCGAGCCTGGTGGGCGTGGGCGCAGCCGCCGTCGACTTCCAGGTCGGCACCGGCCGTATGCCGGCCCAGCAGCCGGGCGCGCAGATCCCGAAGAAGAAGGTCATCTACACGCAGGCCGAGATCGACCAGCTCGCGGCGTACATCGCCTCGCTGGGCGCCGGTCCTTCGGTGCCGACCAAGAACCAGGTCAGCCCCGAGGGTGCGGACATCGCCAAGGGTGGCGAACTCTTCCGTACCAACTGCGCGCAGTGCCACAACTTCACCGGCAAGGGCGGTGCGCTGTCCGAGGGCAAGTTCGCGCCCGACCTGGAAGGTGTTTCCCCGAAGCACATCTACGAGGCCATGCAGACCGGCCCGCAGAACATGCCTTCCTTCCCCGACACGATCATGTCGGAGCAGAACAAGAAGGACGTCATCGCGTACCTCGACGCGGTCAACGGTGGCGACACCGTGGAGCCGGGCGGCCTCAGCCTGGGCGGCCTCGGGCCGGTCAGCGAGGGCCTGTTCGCCTGGATCTTCGGACTCGGAGCCCTGATCGCTGTCGCCGTCTGGGTCGCCGCTCGGACCGCAAAGGCCAAGAAGTGATGAGTAGCCAACAATCTCCAGAAGAGAACCTGCCCGCCGAGCGGGCCACCGACGACCATGGACACGGTGCCGTGTCGGTGGCGAACGAGAAGGACCCGTTCGCCGACCCGGGGCTGCCGCCCCATGAGCACCGCGTCCAGGACATCGACGAGCGGGCAGCCAAGCGCTCCGAGCGCGTGGTCGCCTTCCTGTTCACCCTGTCGATGCTGGCCACGGTCGGTTTCATCGCCTCGTACGTGGCGATCCCGGCCGACAGGGGCGTCTACATCTTCCCGATCGGGCATGTCAGCGCGCTCAACTTCGCGCTGGGCATGACCCTCGGCGTCGCGCTGTTCGCCATCGGCGCGGGGGCGGTCCACTGGGCCCGCACCCTGATGTCCGACGTCGAGATCCCGGCCGAGCGCCACCCGATCGAGGCGCCGCCTGAGGTCAAGGCCCAGGTCCTGGCCGACTTCAAGCAGGGTGCCAAGGAGTCCGCGCTCGGTCGGCGCAAGCTGATCCGCAACACGATGTTCGGCGCGCTGGCCCTGGTCCCGCTCTCCGGCGTCATGCTGCTGCGCGACCTCGGCCCGCTGCCGGGAACCAGCCTCCGCCACACGATGTGGCGCAAGGGTCTGCAACTCGTCAACATGAACACGAACGAGCCGCTGCGTCCTTCGGACGTCGTCGTCGGCTCGCTCACCTTCGCCAAGCCCGAGGGCCTGGAGGAGCACGACGAGGAGTTCCAGACCGAGATCGCCAAGGCGGCCCTGATGATCGTCCGGCTCCAGCCGGACAACATCAAGGACAAGCGGGAACTCGAGTGGTCGCACGAGGGCATCGTGGCCTACTCGAAGATCTGCACCCACGTCGGCTGTCCGATCTCCCTGTACGAGCAGCAGACGCACCACGTCCTCTGCCCGTGCCACCAGTCCACCTTCGACCTCGCCGACGGCGCCCGAGTGATCTTCGGCCCGGCCGGTCACGCCCTGCCGCAGTTGCGCATCGGTGTGAACGCTGAGGGCTACCTCGAGGCGCTCGGCGACTTCGAAGAGCCCGTCGGTCCTGCTTTCTGGGAGCGCGGATGAGTACTGCGACCACCTCCGACCCGGGCGAGGCGAACTCGCGGAAGAAGGCACCCGCGGGTGAGCGGGTCGCCGACTGGGCCGACGGCCGGCTGGGCATCTACGGCCTGGCCAAGACCAACATGCGCAAGATCTTCCCGGACCACTGGTCCTTCATGCTGGGTGAGGTCTGCCTCTACAGCTTCATCATCATCATCCTCACGGGTGTGTATCTGACGCTGTTCTTCCACCCCTCGATGAACGAGGTGGTGTACGACGGCAGCTACGTCCCGCTGCAGGGCCAGCTGATGTCCGAGGCGTTCAACTCGACCATGCACATCTCCTTCGATGTGCGCGGTGGTCTGCTGATCCGGCAGATCCACCACTGGGCGGCGCTGATCTTCCTCGCCGGCATGTTCGTGCACATGATGCGGGTGTTCTTCACGGGTGCGTTCCGCAAGCCCCGTGAGGTCAACTGGATCTTCGGTTTCCTGCTGTTCGTCCTGGGCATGTTCACCGGCTTCACCGGCTACTCGCTCCCGGACGACCTGCTCTCCGGTACCGGCGTCCGCTTCATGGAGGGCGCGATCCTGTCCGTGCCGATCGTGGGCACGTACCTCTCGTTCTTCCTCTTCGGCGGCGAGTTCCCGGGCGGCGACTTCGTGGCCCGCTTCTACTCGATCCACGTCCTGCTGCTGCCGGGCATCATGCTCGGCCTGGTGGTCGGCCACCTGATCCTGGTCTTCTACCACAAGCACACGCAGTTCGCGGGCCCCGGAAAGACGAACAACAACGTCGTCGGCATGCCGCTCCTGCCGGTCTACACGGCCAAGGCCGGAGGCTTCTTCTTCCTGGTCTTCGGTGTCATCACGGTCATCGCGGGGATCGCGTCGATCAACCCGATCTGGACCATGGGCCCCTACCGCCCGGACCAGGTGTCGACCGGCGCTCAGCCCGACTGGTACATGGGCTTCTCCGAGGGTCTGATCCGCTTCATGCCGGGCTGGGAGATCAACCTCTGGGGTCACACGCTCGTCCTGGGCGTGTTCATCCCGCTGATCATCTTCCCGCTGGTCCTGGTCGCGATCGCGGTCTACCCGTTCATCGAGTCCTGGGTCACCGGCGACAAGCGCGAGCACCACATCCTGGACCGCCCGCGCAACGTCCCGACGCGTACGGCCTTCGGTGTCGCGTGGATCACCTGGTACATGGTCCTGCTGATCGGTGGTGGAAACGACCTGTGGGCCACGCACTTCCACCTGTCGATCAACTCGATCACCTGGTTCGTGCGGATCGCGTTCTTCGTCGCGCCGGTCCTCGCGTTCATCGCCACCAAGCGGATCTGCCTCGGTCTTCAGCGCCGTGACCGGGACAAGGTGCTGCACGGCCGCGAGTCGGGCATCATCAAGCGCCTGCCGCACGGTGAGTTCGTCGAGATCCACGAGCCGCTCAGCCAGGAGGCTCTGCACACGCTCACCGCGCACGAGCAGTACCAGCCGGCCCAGATCGGCCCGCCGGTCGACGAGAACGGTGTCGAGCGCAAGGTGAAGGGCGCGCAGAAGCTGCGTGCCAAGCTCAGCAAGGGCTACTACGGGGACGACAGCCAGATCCCCAAGCCCACCGTCGAGGAGTACAAGGAGATCACGAGCGGCCACGGCCACCACTGATCGCCTCAGCGTTCCTCGCTGATCGCCACGGCTGGAGCCCCGTCCATTGCATGGACGGGGCTCTTTGCCGTCTCCAGGGCTGGATAGGGTGGACTCACCCGTACGTACCCGGGTCGAGTCCACCCGGGTACCTCTCTGAGAACCCCAGGAGCGACCATGAGCGCTGTGAACCCCGCTGGAGGCGACACCGCGGCGGACCGTTCCTGGCCCAGGTTGCTGAACGGCCTGCTCGACGGCCGTGACCTGAGTGCGGACGACACCGCCTGGGCGATGAACCTGATGATGCGCGGTGAGGCGACCGACGCACAGATCGCCGGGTTCGCGGTGGCGTTGCGGGCCAAGGGAGAGACCGTCGAGGAGATCACCGGGCTCGTACGGATGATGTACGAGCACGCCAATGTGATCGAGGTGCCGGGGAAGACCGTCGACATCGTCGGTACGGGTGGTGACGGGGCCAAGACCGTCAACATCTCCACCATGTCGGCGATCGTCATCGCCGGGACGGGCGCGAAGGTCGTCAAGCACGGCAACCGGGCGGCTTCCTCGGCGTCCGGCGCGTCCGACGTCCTTGAGAAGCTCGGGGTCAATCTGGAGCTGACGACCAAGCGGGTCGCGGAGGTGGCCGAGGAGGCCGGGATCACCTTCTGCTTCGCGGTGAAGTTCCATCCGGCGCTACGTCATGTGGGCGCCGCGCGTGGGCAGTTGGGCATCCGGACGGTCTTCAACGCCCTCGGTCCGCTGACGAACCCGGCACGGGTGAAGGCGCAGGCGGTCGGCGTCGCGGACCCCCGCATGGCGCCGATCGTCGCGGGCGTCTTCGCCGAGCGCGGCAACTCCTCGCTGGTCTTCCGCGGCGACGACGGGCTCGACGAGCTGACCATCACGTCCACGTCCCGGGTGTGGGTCGTACGGGACGGAAAGGTCACCGAGGAGACCTTCGACCCGAGGGACGTCGGTATCGACCTGGTCCCGATCGAGGCACTACGGGGCGCGGACTCCACGTACAACGCGGACGTGGCGCGCCGGCTCCTCGACGGCGAGAGGGGGCCGGTGCGGGACGCGGTGCTGCTGAACTCGGCGGCGGCCCTGGTGGCCCTGTCGCCGGGTGACGGATCGCTCGCGGACCAGATCCGCGCGGGGATGACGAAGGCCGCGGAGGCCGTCGACTCGGGGACGGCCAAGCGGACGCTCGAGCGGTGGGTGGCCGCGACCAACGCGTAGCGCCTGCGGCGGTACGGCGGTCACCAATCCGTAGTGCCCTCGGCGAGCCCGCCGGGTGGGGCCGGGCCAAGGCGCCCGGCCCCTTTCGCGTTCCGGGATCCGGACACGGGTTGCGTCGTCTCGATCGGTTCGACTAGGTTTTTCGGCAGGTCATGAGTGACAGTCATGAGGCCCCGGCCGACTGTCCGGCAACCCTCCGTCCGTGGCGGGGTGCCCCGGGTGAAGACCAGGCCGTAGGCAGCGAGGTCTGCGGCAAGCGCGGACCCCTCGCCCTCTTTTGAGCGGTAAAGGCCCAGGGGTCCTGGTCATCGAGGGAGCCTTCTGTGAGCAAGCGAATGCGATAGGGCGTCGAGCCCCTTTTCCGCCTATCCCTTTCACCTTTTGCCGCGCTGAGCGCCACTTCCATGGACCGGCTCGCGCGGTGATTTCCCTGCGTCTCACAGGAGTTCGCCATGTCTGTCTCCACCGTTGCCGCCGCCCAGACCGTTTGTACGCCTCTGCCCGTGTTGGGGCGAGATGTCACCGTCCCGCTCGTCACCGGTGGCGAGGTCTCGTACGCCGCCCTCGACTACGCCGCCAGCGCCCCGGCCCTCCAGCGTGTGTGGGACGACGTGGCCGCGTACGCCCCCTATTACGGCAGCGTGCACCGCGGGGCCGGGTACCTGTCCCAGCTCTCCACCGACCTCTTCGAGAACTCCCGCACCACCGTCGCCGAGTTCCTGGACTGCCGTGACGGCGACCAGGTCGTGTTCACCCGGTCGACCACCGACTCGCTCAACCTGCTCGCCGCCGCCCTTCCGGCCGACTGCCAGGTCTTCGTCTTCGAGACCGAGCACCACGCCTCGCTGTTGCCCTGGCGGGACGCGCGGGTGACGTACCTGAACGCCCCGCGTACGCCGCAGGAGGCCGTCGCGACCCTGGAGCACGCGCTCAGCCACCGCGACCCCCACGGTCCCGCCCTCGTCTGCGTCACGGGCGCCTCGAACGTCACCGGTGAGCTGTGGCCGGTGCGTGAGCTGGCCGCCGCCGCGCACGCGCACGGCGCGCGCATCGTCCTCGACGCCGCGCAGCTCGCCCCGCACCACCCGGTGTCGGTGCGCGACCTCGACGTCGACTGGGTCGCCTTCTCCGGGCACAAGCTGTACGCCCCCTTCGGCTCCGGTGTCCTCGCGGGCCGCTCCGACTGGCTGCTCGAGGCCGAGCCGTACCTGGCGGGCGGCGGCGCCAGCCGCAAGGTGTCGCGGCGTACGGACGGGGGCGTGGACGTGGAGTGGCACGAGAGCGCCGCCCGGCACGAGGCCGGCTCGCCGAACGTGATCGGGGTCTACTCGATCGCGTCCGCCTGCAAGGCGCTCACCGAGGCGGGTTTCGACACGCTCGTCGCCCGCGAGCAGCAGCTGATCGAGACGGTCCGCGCGGGTCTCGCCGAGGTGCCCGAGGTCAGGGTCCTCTCGCTCTTCGGCGACGACGCCCCGCGTGTCGGCGTCATCTCCTTCGTCGTCGAGGGCTGGAACAGCTCGCACTTCGCGGCCGCGCTGTCCGCCGAGTACGGCATCGGAGTGCGCGACGGCCTGTTCTGCGCCCACCCGCTGGTGCGCACCCTCCTCGGCAGCGACCCGCAGACCCAGGGCGAGTGCGGCGCCCCCGAGGCCGCGCCCGGCGAGAAGTCCCTCAACGCCATCCGCGTCAGCTTCGGCGCCGGCACGCCGGACGAGCACGTCGAGCGTTTCGTGCGCGCGGTCAAGGAGCTCGTCCGGGACGGCGCGAAGTGGAACTACCGCACGGAGGACGGGCGTTGCGTCCCGGCGGTGTGATCGCCTGACAGGAGCACGGCGTATACGCTCCCCTTCGGCGGCCGTACGGCGAACAGGGGAGTCACGGGGAGTGCAGGCGCTGCGGGAGACGGATCCACGGCGGATCGGTCCGTACGAGGTGCTCGGGCGGCTCGGCGCGGGCGGCATGGGCGAGGTCTATCTCGCCGAGTCCCGGGCCGGGCTCCGGCTGGCCGTGAAGGTGGTGCGGGCCGAGCACGCGGAGGACCGCACCTTCCGCGCCCGGTTCCGCCAGGAGGTGCGGGCCGCGCAGACCGTCGGCGGGACCGGGACGTACACCGCGCGGGTGGTCGATGCCGACCCCGAGGGCGAACGGCCTTGGATGGCAACGGAGTTCGTCGACGGGCCGAACCTGCGCGACGCGGTGCTCGACGGCGGGCCGCTGCCCGAGGACGCGGTGCTCACCTTCGCGGCCGCACTGGGCGAGGCCCTCGCCGCGATCCACGCCAAGGGCATGGTGCACCGCGACCTCAAGCCGTCCAACATCCTGCTGGCGCCGGACGGTCCGCGAGTCATCGACTTCGGGATCGTACGGGCGCTGGAGGCGACGGCGATGACCCGCACCGGCACCCTGGTCGGCTCGGTCGGATACGTCTCGCCCGAGCAGATCCGCAACGGCTCCGAGGTGGGGCCGCCGAGCGACGTCTTCGCGCTGGGCGCCGTGCTCGCGTACGCGTCGAGTGGCCGCGAGCCCTTCGGGGAGGGCCAGGACTCGGTGATCCTGCTGCGCATCGTGACGCGGGACTTCGATCTTTCCGGGGTTCCTGCGCGTGTGCTTCCGCTCGTCGAGGCCTGTCTGCGGGAGGAGCCCGGGGACCGGCCCACCCCCGAGGAAGTGGTCGAGGCCGCCGGACACTCGGCCGCCTCCCTGCGGGCGGCTCTGCGGCCGGGGTGGCTCACCTCCGCACCGGCGACGGTCGCGGGGGACGAACGGTGGCTTCCGGAGCGCGAGTCGGGCGAGGGAGAGAGCCGGGTCGAGTACATCGCCCCGGCGACGGTCACGGGCGCTTCGGCGCCGGACCGCATACCGGAACCCCAACGGCGTTCGCGGCGGGGGCTGTTGACGGCTGTCGCGGGTGGGGCGGTGGTTGCCGCCACCGGGGGAGCCGGCTGGGGGCTGTGGCGGCCCGGGCGGGAGAGCGGAACGCAAGGAGCCGGGTCCCCGGAATCCCCTCAGACCGCGTCCGCGGCGGGCGTGGAGAGTCCAGCCGCCCTCGCCTGGCAGTACGACGCCGCCGGGCTCGGCGGCATGTACGGACCTTGCGTCGCCATGTCGCCGGACGGCGAAGTCGTCTACCTCGGGGACGCGAACGGCAAGCTGCACGCCCTGTCCCGTGCGGGCGGGCGGCTCTGGGCGGTCGCGCTCGGCGAGGAGGTGTCGACGCCCGTCGTCACCGCGGACGGGATCTTCTGCGTCGCCTGGGACCAGGAGAGGGTACGGCGCCGGCTGTGCGCGGTGAACGCGAACGGCAAGCTCATATGGACCAAGACCGTCGGCGAAAACGGCTACAACCCGCCGGTTCTGGCGGGTGAGGGCGTGCTGGTGGCCACCGGCGACACCGACGAGGGAGGGCTCCGCTGCTACGCGGCCGACGGCTCCGTGCTGTGGAACGCGTCCACCCCCGCCGGTCCGAACGGCACCCCCTTGGTGGCGGGTGACGTGATCTACACAGGCACCTTCGGCGACCACCTGGTGGCCCTGAACGCCGACGACGGCACCAGGATCTGGTCGGTCCCCGCGGGCCTCGACGTCGGCCGGCCGGCGCTGGTCGGCGACATCCTCGTCGCCGAGTCGGGCGGAGAGACGACCCGGCACGCGTTCAGCCCCGACGGTGAGCTGCTGTGGGAAACCCAGGGGGAGGGCAGCGGGCCGATGGTCGCCGGGAACCGGTCGCTTGCGATCACCACCGGGCAGGGCACCGTCGACGCGATCAAGGCGGCCGACGGCTCCACCGCGTGGACGTACGAGATCGGCGGCGACTGGCTGCCGGGACCGGTGGTGGCCGGAGATCGTATCTATGTGCGAAGCGGGCTCGTCCTGTGCGCCCTGGGCCTGGACGGCAAGCCGCTGTGGAGCGAGGCACTCGGCGCCTCCACCGGCGACGACCAGCACAGCCCGGTGCTCAGCGGCAGTCGCCTCTACGTTCCCTCGGGGGGCGGCATCGCCGCGGTGGACGTCAGCGCCTGACAGCCGGGGCTTCGCGTTCGGCCGCGGCCTCTCAGCCGTCGAGCCCGATCGCGAACGCCGCCTCCAGGTCGTGCTGGGAGTACGTGCGGAACGCGACGTGGGTGTCCGTGCCCTCGACGCCCGGGATCTTGCTGATCTTGCCGGGGATGACGTCCGCCAGGTCGTCGTGGGCCTTCACACGGACCATCGCGATCAGGTCGTAGGTGCCGGTGACGGAGAAGACCTCGCTGACGCTGTCGAGGGCGGCGATCGATTCCGCGATCTCGGGGATCCGGTCCACGCTGGTCTTGATGAGCACGATCGCGGTGATCACGGCTGGTTTTCTCCCTCGGGGGCCGCGGCTGGGGCTTTCACTCTAGTCGTCCGGCCGAAACGCACCCACGCGTAGACGAAGCCGAGGGAGAAGCCCACCAGGTGGGCCAGATAGGCGACGCCGGGGCCGGTGGAGGCGCGGCCCGCCGCCAGCCACTGCAGGGTCACCCAGAAGGGCAGCACCACCCAGGCCGGGAAGCGCAGCGGCAGGAAGAAGAGGAACGGGAAAAGACTGGTCACCCGGGCCTTGGGGAACAGGTACAGGAACGCGCCGAGCACCGCGGAGATCGCCCCGGAGGCGCCGACCAGGGTCTGCTGGGACTCCGCGTTGGCGACCGCGTAGCCCAGCAGGGCGAGACAGCCGCAGCCCAGATAGAAGAGGGCGAACTCGACGTGGCCCATCCGTTCCTCGGTCATCGTCCCGAAGACGTAGAAGAAGAGCATGTTGCCGAGGAGATGGAGCCAGCCGCCGTGGATGAACAGGGCTGTGGCGAGGGTGAGCGCCGCACGCGGGTCTCCGGTGAAGAGTTCCGAGGGCACCACACCCCAGCGCCGGAAGTAGGCCCGCTGGGCTGCCAGCAGCTCGTCCCCGGTGCCGTACACCGGATTGAGGCCGGACGCCGGGCCGATCACGAAGATCAGGCAGGACAGGATGATCAGCCCGTACGTCACCGGTGCCGACTGACTCCGTACCGCCCTGCCGACCGTCGTACTCCAGTTGCCGATCATGGTGCAGAGCATGGCGTAATAGGACGGATGCGCACAGAGCGCCTCGCCGCAGTGGACGGCCGAGCGTCGAGTACCCGCCAGGCCTTAGGGTTACGAGCCATACACGCCAGGGAGACTGGCGCGGTACGGACATCAGAAGGAAAACGACACCACATGACGGTTCCCCTCCCGACTGCCGAGACCCGGTGGCGCTGCACGCTCTGCGGCAACCTCACACGTTTCGACGTGACCCGTTCGTCGAAGGTCGTCGAGTATGTGCATCTCGACCTCGCGGGGGAACCCAAGGTCGAGGAGCGCGAGGTGGTCAGTGAGACCATCGAGTCGGTGCGGTGTCGCTGGTGCAACGCGCTGGACCAGGTGGAACTCGTGGACAGGCCGGGCGCCGGCTCCTGAGGGAGTGGGCCCCGCACAGGTAATGGGGTGACGGATGGTGGAGACCACAGGCGGGGAGCCGGACGACGGCACCGCCGAGGTGCTCGACCGTCCGCTGCCCGACGGTGTGCGCCGGCGGGTCGTACAGATCGTCTCCGACGGCTTCGGCGGGCTGACCATCGGTGAACTGCCCACGCAGTTGCGGCAGTTCGCGCGGTTCGCGCCCAACCGGCGGGCCAAGTTCGCCGGTAACGCGATGGCCGCCGCGCTGGAGACGGACCCCCTCTTCAGACAGCGCATCGCCGAGAAGCTGAGAGAGGCGCAGTCGGAGCTGACCGGCGCGCTCGACTCGGGCGCGCCGCCCCCGGCCGCGGATCCGCTGGACGTGGCGGCCGCGGCCTACGTGCTGCGCCCCACGGGCTGGGTGAAGCTGGTGGCCGCCGCGGGCGAGGAGGCCCTGCGAGCGGATGCCGAGCGCGCCGACGAGGAGAGCCGGGCGGAGCTGGAGCGGCTGCGCCAGGAGCTCGAGGAGGCCCGCGGCCAGACGAAGGCGGAGACCGAGCGGCTGCGTACGGAGCTGGAGTCCGCGAAGAAGGAAGCGGAATCGCTTCACCGCAAGCTGCGCGGCGCCCTCAGTGATGTCAAGCGCGGCGAGGCGGCCGTGCGCAAGCTCCAGTCCGAGACGGACACCGCACGGGCGGAGGGGCAGGCCCAGCTGTCCGCCGCCGAGAGCGAGACCCGGCGGCTCAAGGCGCGGCTCGGGGAGGCCGAGGCGGCCCTGGAGGCGACGCGGAGAGCGACGCGCGAGGGTCGCAGCGTCGAGGACATGCGCGTACGACTGCTGCTCGACACGGTGCTTGAGGCCACGCAGGGGCTGCGGCGGGAGCTCGCACTGCCGCCGGTGTCCGTGCGGCCCGCCGAGACGGTCGACGCGGTCGAACCGGGACGGATGACGCCGAAGGACATCGCGGCCCGGGCCCTGTCCGAACACGACCCGGCGATCCTCGACCAGCTGCTCGCGCTGCCGCAGGCCCATCTGGTGGTCGACGGCTACAACGTCACCAAGACCGGCTATCCGCAGATGCCGCTGGAGAAGCAGCGGCTCAGGCTGCTCGGGCAGCTCTCGCAGCTCGCCGCGCAGACCGGGGCCGAGGTGACCTGTGTCTTCGACGGGGCCGAGCTGGCCGCGCCGGTGCTGCTCGCGCCGCCGCGCGGGGTGCGGGTGCTGTTCTCCAAGCCCGGTGTCACGGCGGACGAGTTGATCCGCCAGCTGGTGCGCGCCGAGCCGCCGGGGCGGCCGGTCATCGTCGTCTCCACCGACCGTGAGGTGGCCGACGGGATCGCCAAGGCGGGTGCGCGGCCGGTGGCTTCGGTGGTGCTCCTCAAGCGCTTCTCGCGCGGCTGACCGGATGCCGCGTACGCCCCATAGGCAACCTAAGTGTCATGCGTAACGTCTGGGTGTGATGCCCGGATTGGTGAGGCTTTCACGCAACGTAGTGTCAAGTGCGCATTACTGCATGTGAGTTGTCGGCAAAGAAACGCTCGGTGACCGAGATTTTTCCTTTCAGGATTTGAACTGATCACAAGAAGGTCACTAGGGTCAGGCCTCGAACCTCCGCTCGGGTGATCACTCATTGGGAGTGACGGTGGAGGGGGCCCCGCCCGTCGGAGTGATCGGCAGGCGGCTGGAGGAAGAAGGAGCTCGCCTTCGTGGCGTCCCACCGTCGACCCAAGCAGCCGAGCCGCACCCGTGTGACCGTGCTCACCACCGCCGCGGCCGCCGCCGTGGTCCTCAGCGCGAACGCCGCCAACGCCGCGCCGAGTGAGAAGCCGAGCGTGGACGACGTCAAGTCCCAGGTCGACAAGCTCCACGAAGAGGCCGAGCAGGCCACCGAGAAGCTCGACGGGGCCACGGAGAAGCAGGACAAGCTCCAGAAGGAGATCGACACCCTTCAGGACAACGTGGCCCGCGGCCAGGAGGAGCTCAACGACCTGCGCGACGGCCTCGGTTCGATGGCGACCGCCCAGTACCGCACCGGCGGCATCGACCCCTCCGTGCAGCTCTTCCTCTCGGCCGACCCGGACGACTATCTCGACAAGGCGTCCACGATGGACCAGCTGAGCAATCAGCAGGTCGAGACGCTGAAGAAGGTCCAGGAGAAGCAGCGTTCGCTCGCTCAGCAGCGTTCGGAAGCCTCCGAGAAGCTCAAGGACCTCGCCTCGACGCGTACCGAGCTCGCCAAGAACAAGAAGGAAGTTCAGGCCAAGCTCGCCGAGGCGAACACGCTCCTCAACAGCCTCACGGCCGCGCAGCAGGCAGCCCTTGACGCGAAGGAGGCGCAGGCCAGCACCGCCGCGCAGACCGCCGCCCTCAGTGGCTCCGGCGCTCCCGCCTCGGGCCGGGCCGGCTCCGCGTACGCCGCCGCACAGTCCGTGCTCGGCTCGCCTTACGTCTACGGCGCCTCCGGCCCCTCCTCGTTCGACTGCTCGGGTCTGACCTCCTGGGCCTTCGCCCAGGCCGGTGTGTCCATACCCCGCACCTCGCAGGCGCAGGCCAGTGCCGGCACCCGGATCTACTCGCAGAGCGACCTCCAGGTCGGCGACCTGGTCATCTTCTACAGCGACCAGCACCACGTCGGTTTCTACGCGGGCAACGGCCAGGTGCTGCACGCCCCGCGCTCCGGCACGGTCGTGCGCTACGAGTCGATCAGCAACATGCCCTTCCAGTTCGGCGTCCGGATCTGACGCACGCGCTCCGCGGAGGCTGTCGCCACGCCGCCCGAACGGGCGAATCGCGGTGACTCCAGCTGACCCCACACCCCGTCGGTGACCTGCGTCTCCGGCGGGGTGTCACGTTGTGTGCCCGCCGGGGTCTTTGGCCAGTGCGTAGTCGCACGGCTACTGTCGGCCGCGTTTCCTCCAACTCCGGGGGAGTGTCAGCGGAAGGGAGAGCGGCTACTCGTGGGGTCCCATCGCCGCTTTGCAGCGACCGGCTTCGACCGGGGCGCCGGCGCCGCCGGTCTCGCCGTCTGCGTGATGTCCGCCGCCGCCGCGGCTCTCGGTGCCGTACCGGCCGTCGGAGTGCCACAGGACGACACCCGGGCCGAGGTGGACCGCCTGTACGCGCAGGCCGAGAAGGCCACTGAGGCGTTCAACAAGGCCGACGAGCGCGCCGACTCGCTGCGCGAGGAGGTGAGTGAGGCCCAGGACGAGATCGCCCGGCAGCAGGAGCGGATCAACACCATGCGCGACGCGCTCGGTTCGCTCGCCGGGGCCCAGTACCGCTCGGGCGGTATCGACCCGTCCCTCGCGCTGCTGTTCTCCGACGACCCGGACGACTACCTCGACAAGGCCGTCGTGCTCGACCGGATCAACGCCCACCAGGCCGGTGAACTCAAGGAGCTCCAGTCCGCCATGCGCGACCTCGCCCAGCATCGCGAGGAGGCCACCGGCAAGCTCGCCGAGCTGGAGGAGAGCCGCAAGGCCGTCGCCGAGCACAAGCGCACCGTCGAGCGGAAGCTGACCAGGGCGCGGCAGCTGCTCAACGCGCTGCCGGACTCCGTGCGGGCCGCCTATGACCGGGCGTCGCGCTCCGGGCGCGCCGACATGCCCGACTTCGCGGGCACGGCCCCGGCCTCCGGGCGCGCGGCCGCCGCCGTCGCCGCGGCCCGCTCCGCGCTCGGCCGCCCGTACGTGTGGGGCTCCAACGGGCCCGGCGGCTTCGACTGTTCGGGCCTCATGCAGTGGTCGTACGGGCAGGCCGGGGTCGGTCTGCCGCGCACCTCGCAGGCCCAGCGGTACGCCGGACGGCAGGTGTCGCTCTCCCAGGCGCAACCCGGCGACCTGATCGCCTACCGCGACGACGCCAGCCACATCGCGATGTACATGGGCAACGGGCAGGTGATCCACGCGCCCTACCCGGGTGCGCCCGTCCGCTACGACCCCGTGGGCATGATGCCCGTCTCGTCGGTCACCAGGGTCTGACCCCGCGCGAAGTCACCGTACGATCGGGAACGTGGCTGGTCGAAGACACGCGTCGCGAGCGGGGCTCACCCTGGTACTGCTGCTCGCCGTGCTGGTCGGCTGCGGCGGCTCCGCCGTCCCGGACGCGGCGGCGGCCGAGGTGCAGCGGGTCCTCGACCGGCGGGCCGCGGCCGTCCTCGACCGGGACGAGCCGGCGTACCGGGCCACCGAACAAACGGGCACCCCCCTCACCGAGTTCGGGAATCTCCGCGAGGTGCCGCTGGCGGCCTGGTCGTACCGCGTGACCGGCTTCCACCGCTCCGGCGACCGGGCCACCGCCGACGCCGAGCTGAGCTACCGCGTCGACGGTTACGACAAGGCACCCGTGACGTCCGCCCGCACCCTGAGCCTGACCCGCACCGGTGGCAAGTGGTACGTCGCCTCCGACAAGCCCGCCAAGGACGCGAGCGAGCAGTTGTGGGACCAGGGCGCGGTGACGGTCGTACGGGGCGAGCACAGCCTCGTGATGGGGGTCGGCCAGTCGGACGAGCGCCTGCGCGCCTACGCGGATCTCGCGGACCGTGCCGTGCCCGCCGTGTCGCAGGCGTGGGGCACCGACTGGTCGGGGCACGACGTCGTGCTCGTACCGAGGTCGGTGGAGGGCATGGCGGGGCTGCTGGGCGCTCCGGCTTCCGGGTACCAGGGCATCGCGGCGGTCACCACCGGCGAGGCGGGGGCCTCGGCGAAGGCGCCCGCGGACCGGATCATCATCAACCCCGACGCGTACGGCGTCCTCGGCGACTTCGGCAAACAGGTCGTCCTCACCCACGAGACCACGCATGTCGCCACCCGCGCCCACACCACCGCCGCCACACCTCTCTGGCTCTCCGAGGGCTACGCGGACTGGGTCGGCTACCTCGGCAGCGGGCGCACCGCCGCGCAGATCGCCCCGGAGCTGGAGCGCGCAGTCACCGACGGGCACGTGCCGGCCGCACTGCCGGACGACGAGGACTTCGGGTTCACCGGGGACGCGGCGCAGCTGGCGCAGGCGTACGAGGGCGGCTGGCTGGCCTGCCGGCTGATCGCCGACCGCTGGGGCGAGGTCCGCCTCAACGACTTCTACCGGGCCGTGGGCGGGCACGACAAGCGGGCGGGGGCGGTCCAGGACGCGCTGCGGGACGTGTTGGACACGACGCCGGAGAAGTTCACGGAGCAGTGGCGGGAGTATTTGCGGGCACAGCTCGGCTGAGATCCGGGAGGTGCAACTCGGGCGGCTGCGGGGCGTGTTCAGCTCTCCGTCCGCGGGCTGCTTCCGCTCCGCCTGTGCTGAGTGCCGTCAGGAGGACGGCTGGCTCTCCTTGGTGCGGGACGCCTGAGCGGGGAGCGCCGGGGCGGGCTCGGACACCGTGTCGCGCCACAGGGCCACCGCGGCGGTCACGGCGGCGATCACCAGCAGGCCGTTGCGGACGAACAGGAGGGTCACGCCAAGACCGTCGCTGACCACGACGTGCGAGAACCAGATCGGGAACTCCAGGACCGTCACGAACGACGCGATCAGCACCAGACCGACCGGCACGGTCATCCGGCTGGCGCGGAAACACAGGCAGACGGCCGCGAGCCCTACCAGCCACACCATGTACTGCGGGCTGATCACCCGGCTCGTGGTCGTGAACATCAGCACCGCCACGAACGCGGCGTCGGCGAGCGTGTGCGTCAGGAACCGCTTGGCGCACAGCCGCCACAGCAGCAGCCAGCCGAAGGCGACCGCGGTGAGCACCAGCGCCAGCGTGCTCACCAGGTCGACGCCCGGGCCGACGAACTCCACGGAGCCGTAGTTGAGCAGCACCTGGCCGTCCCAGCCGTACTGCTGGGCCACATGGAAGACGAGGGACCCGAGCGACTCCACCTCGGTGCCGCGGTCGCGCTGGAAGGTCAGGAAGGCGAAGGCGCCGGGCATCGACACCGCGAACAGCAGCGCGATTCCCGCCGCGGAGACCGCCGCCGCGGCCCACGCACGGCGCCTGACGGCCCCGACGAGCAGCAGCACCGGCCACACCTTCAGCATCGCCCCGAAGCCCACCAGCGCGCCCATCACGCGCGGATGACGCGCCCCGGCGAGCAGCGCCGCCACCGCGACGGCCGTCACCATGACGTCGTAGCGCGCGTACACGGTCGGCCCGAGCAGCGGTGCGCCCACCACCCACACCCAGGCGCCGCGCAGCGACCTCCCGGAGCGCCGTCCCGCGTACTGGAGAAGCGCGAACACCACGGCGTCGGCGACGAAGGCCAGCAGGAAGAAGGCGTACGCGTAGTCGAGGAAGGGCAGCAGGCCGGGGGAGAGGATCGGCAGGGCGGCGGCCGGCGGGTACTGCCAGGTGACGTCGTCCAACGGGAAGGTGCCCGTGCGCAGGACCTCGTACCAGCCCTGGTAGATCACGGAGACATCGCTGGTGACGTCCGGGCCCGGGAAGATGAGGATCTTGAAGACGAAGAGCAGCAGTACCAGCCTTGTCAGGCCCCAGATTCCCGTCAACGCGTACGGGAACCTCGCCCCCTTTGCGCCCGTCATTCGTACCTGGCCCTCGTTCGTCCGGATCTCGCGCGAGCCGACGATGCTCCGCGGATGAGTTTTGGCGGGGTCATGATGGCGCGCGATGTTGTGCGGGAGCCATCAAGCGCGGCCGTACGGAGCTGTGAGTATAGGTTCGATAGTGTCGAACACGATGCACAAGACCCTGATCGTGACGAACGACTTCCCGCCCAGGCCCGGCGGCATCCAGGCGTTTCTGCACAACATGGCGCTGCGCCTGGACCCCGAGCAGCTCGTCGTCTACGCCTCGACCTGGAAGCGGGGCCGCGAGGGCGTCGAGGCGACGGCCGCCTTCGACGCGGAGCAGCCCTTCACCGTCGTACGGGACCGCACGACGATGCTGCTGCCCACCCCGGCCGCCACCCGGCGCGCGGTCGGACTGCTGCGGGAACACGGCTGTACGTCGGTGTGGTTCGGGGCGGCGGCCCCGCTCGGCCTGATGGCACCCGCGCTGCGCAGGGCGGGCGCGCGGCGGCTCGTGGCGACCACCCACGGGCATGAGGCCGGCTGGGCCCAACTGCCCGCCGCGCGTGGGCTGTTGCGCCGGATCGGCGAGTCCACCGACACCATCACCTATCTCGGGGAGTACACGCGCTCCCGGATCGCCGGCGCGCTGACCCCCGAGGCGGCCGCGCGGATGGTCCAACTGCCGCCCGGCGTCGACGAGAAGACCTTCCACCCGGGCTCCGGCGGTGACGAGGTCCGCGCCCGGCTCGGGCTCACCGACCGCCCGGTCGTGGTCTGCGTCTCGCGGCTCGTCCCGCGCAAGGGGCAGGACACCCTCATCCTCGCGATGCCGCGCATCCTGGCCCAGGAGCCGGAGGCGGTGCTGCTGATCGTCGGAGGCGGGCCGTATGAGAAGGAGCTGCGGAGGCTCGCGCACGAGAGCGGTGTCGCCGACTCGGTCCGCTTCACCGGCGCGGTGCCCTGGTCGGAGCTGCCCGCGCACTACGGCGCCGGTGACGTCTTCGCGATGCCCTGCCGTACGCGGCGCGGCGGGCTCGACGTGGAGGGGCTCGGCATCGTGTATCTGGAGGCGTCCGCGACGGGGCTGCCGGTTGTCGCCGGTGATTCCGGCGGGGCGCCTGACGCGGTGCTGGACGGTGAGACCGGGTGGGTCGTGCGCGGCGGCTCGCCGGAGGACGCGGCGGACCGTGTCACCGCCCTCCTCGGCGACGCCGAGTTGCGTCGCCGGATGGGGGAGCGGGGACGGGAGTGGGTCGAGGAGAAGTGGCGCTGGGATCTGCTGGCGGGGCGGTTGCGGGAGTTGCTGTAGGGCCGGCGGGGGTGTCGCGTTCTGGCCCTCGGCGACTGCGGGTGGTTGTGGGTTGCTCGCGCAGTTCCCCGCGCCCCTGGAGGCGCGCTTCTGCGGGGGGCGCCCTGAAGGGGCGCGGGGAACTGCGCGACCAGCCACACACGGCCGGTGGGTCGTCATCAAACCCCCGCCCCTACGGCGGGACTCCGTCGCTGGGGCGTCAGCCCCGGTAAATCGCCTCGATCTCGGCGGCGTAATCCTTCGCCACCACGTTCCGCTTGAGCTTCAGCGACGGCGTGAGATGCCCCGACTCCTCAGTGAACTGGGAGTCGAGGATGCGGAACTTCCTTACCGACTCCGCCTTCGACACCGCCGCGTTGCCGTCGTCGATCGCGCTCTGGATCGCGGCAAGGAGATCCGCGTCCCCGCGCAGCGACACCGCGGTGGAGTCGGCCGGCTTGCCGTGATCAGCGGCCCAGCGGCCCAGGAACTCGTCGTCGATGGTGATCAGCGCGCCGACGAACGGGCGCCCGTCGCCGACCACCATGCACTCCGCGACCAGCGCGTGCGCCCGGATACGGTCCTCGATCACGGCCGGGGCGACGTTCTTGCCGCCCGCGGTGACGATGATCTCCTTCTTGCGGCCGGTGATCCTGAGGTAGCCGTCCTCGTCGAGCGTGCCGATGTCACCGGTGTGGAACCAGCCGTCGGCAAGGGCCTCGGCGGTCGCGGCCTCGTTGTTCCAGTACTCCTTGAACAGGTGCTCGCCGTGCAGCAGCACCTCGCCGTCGTCCGCGATCCGCACGACCGAACCGGGCAGCGGCTGGCCGACCGTGCCGATCTTCTGGCGGTCCCACGGGTTGAAGGCGGTGGCCGCGCAGGACTCGGTCAGGCCGTAGCCCTCCAGGACCGTGAAGCCGATGCCGCGGAAGAAGTGGCCGAGGCGCTCGCCGAGCGGGGCGCCGCCGGAGATGGCGAACTCGCCCTTGCCGCCGAGCACGGCCCGCAGCTTGCTGTAGACGAGCTTGTCGAAGGTCCGGTGCTTGAGCTTCAGACCGAGGGACGGGCCCGCGGGGGTGTCCAGCGCGCGGCTGTACGCGATCGCCGTGTCCGCCGCCTTGTCGAAGATCTTGCCCTTGCCGTCTGCCTGCGCCTTTGCGCGCGCCGAGTTGTAGACCTTCTCGAAGACGCGCGGCACACCGAGGATCAACGTCGGCCGGAACGAGGCCAGTTCGTCGGTGAGGTTCTTGATGTCGGGAACGAGACCCAGCTTGATCGGCGCCATCATCGGCGCGACCTGGACCAGACGCCCGAAGACATGCGCGAGCGGCAGGAAGAGGAGTACCGAGCACTCGCCCGTACGGAACAGCGGGCGCAGTCGCTCCACGATGTTGCCGCACTCGGCGAAGAAGCTGCGGTGGGTGAGGACGCACCCCTTGGGGCGGCCGGTCGTCCCGCTCGTGTAGACGATGGTGGCCGGGTCGTCGGCCTTGGCGAGCGAGCTGCGCGCCTCGACCGCCTCGTCGGTGATGTCCTTGCCCGCGCGGCCCAGCTCCTCGACGCCGCCGCCCTCGATCTGCCACACCTGCTTCAGCGCGGGCAGCCGGTCGCGCACCGACTCCACAGTGGCCGCGTGCGCGTCCAGCTCGACGACGCAGGCGGTCGCGCCCGAGTCGCTGAGGATCCACTGCACCTGCTCCGCCGAGCTGGTCTCGTACACCGGCACGGTGACCGCGCCCGCGCTCCAGATCGCGAAGTCGAGGAGCGTCCACTCGTAGCGGGTGCGGGACATCAGGGCGACCCGGTCACCGGGCTCCACGCCCGACGCGATCAGACCCTTGGCAGCGGCCCGCACCTCGGCGAGGAAGACGGTGGCGGTGACATCCGTCCACGTGCCGCCCACCTTGCGGGCGATGACGGCGACGTCGGGATGCTGCGCGGCGTTTCTACGGACGATGTCGGTCAGGTTTCCGTCCGCAGGGACCTCGTACAAAGCCGGAAGGCTGAACTCGCGCAAGACTGCTGCTCCTCATTGGGCGCCGACGCCACGACTCTGTGTGCTGCGACGGTGCGGTCCAAGGCTTGGGCAGGCACCCAGGGAGATCACTGTTGAAATCCTGAGTACGACTGGACTGCCCGGACGTTACCCGTCGGTATGGCTTCTTCGACAGGGGGGTCGGACGAGATGTTCGCCGTGTCACACAGGTTGGTATTCCTTGGCGCACAGTAGTCCACGGCTTTCTGGACTGGCCAGTAACCGCTGGTCCGGCCCGCTCCTGTTCACGTATGCCGCACACGCCTACCCTTGATCGTCATGGCACCCACACCAGGCGGTAACGGCAGGACACGCGTTCATGTGGTCAGTGACGTGCACGGCAACGCCCGTGACCTGGCCAGGGCCGGCGACGGCGCGGACGCGCTGATCTGCCTCGGTGACCTCGTGCTCTTCCTCGACTACGCCGATCACTCGCGCGGCATCTTCCCCGACCTCTTCGGTGTCGAGAACGCGGACCGCATCGTCGAGCTGCGCACCGCCCGCCGCTTCGAGGAGGCGCGGGACCTCGGGGCCCGGCTGTGGTCCGGCATCGGCACCGGCCGGGCGACCGCCATCGAGAAGGCGGTGCGCAAGCAGTACGCCGAGCTGTTCGCCGCTTTCCCGACACCGACGTACGCGACGTACGGCAATGTCGACATGCCGACGCTGTGGCCGGAATACGCCGGACCCGGTACGACGGTGCTCGACGGCCAAAGGGTGGAGATCGGCGGCTGGACCTTCGGCTTCGTCGGCGGGGGACTGATGACCCCTATGCGTACGCCCTACGAGATCAGCGACGAGGAGTACGCGGCGAAGATCGAGGCCGTCGGCGAGGTCGACGTGCTGTGCACCCACATCCCGCCCGAGGTGCCGGAACTGGTCTACGACACGGTGGCGCGCCGCTTCGAACGCGGCAGCCTGGCTCTCCTGGACGCGATCCGCCGTACGCGGCCCCGCTACTCGCTTTTCGGCCACGTCCACCAGCCGCTGGCACGGCGGATGCGGATCGGGGCGACCGAGTGTGTGAACGTGGGGCACTTCGCGGGCTCCGGGCGGCCGTGGGCCCTGGAGTGGTGAGGGGCGAAGCCGCCTCCTGACCGGTACGGGTGACGGAGCCCCGTCCGCTGCGCGGTAGCCTTCACGCTGCACACACGTGCGCACCACCCTCCCTCACCGGACCGTATCTGGAGGAGCCACGGCGATGGCTGAACACACCAGTTCGAGCATCACGATCGAGGCGGCACCGGCTGATGTCATGGCGGTCATCGCCGACTTCGCCCGCTACCCGGACTGGACCGGCGAGGTGAAGGAGGCGGAGGTACTCGCCACGGACGGTCAGGGCCGCGCCGAGCAGGTGCGCCTCGTCATGGACGCCGGCGCCATCAAGGACGACCAGACCCTCGGCTACACCTGGACCGGCGACCACGAGGTCTCCTGGACCCTGGTCAAGTCCCAGATGCTCCGCTCCCTGGACGGCTCGTACATCCTCAAGCCCGCGGGCACCGGCGCCACCCAGGTCACCTACCTCCTGACGGTCGACGTCAAGATCCCCATGCTCGGCATGATCAAGCGCAAGGCGGAGAAGGTCATCATCGACCGCGCGCTGGCGGGCCTGAAGAAGCGTGTGGAGGAGACCAAGTAGACGACCAGCCCGTCCGCCGGCGCTGCAGATCTTTCAGCCTGTCCGGCGTTTGAGGACGAGCGCGTTCAGCGCGATAGGGGGTCTGGGGGCGGAGCCCCCAGGAACAAGGGACGGGTAGGGGCGGAGGGGGCGAAAAAACGCCTCTACGCCGGCACGGGCGCCGGCTGCCATGCAAACGGGGTTGCACTGAAGCCCCGCCAAGGCGCCCCCGCCAGCCCAGGTACCGTTCACCCTCATGCGCACCATCCTGATCACAGGCCCCGGCGGCTCCGGCCGTACCACCGTCGCCGCAGCCACCGCGCTGAACGCCGCCCGAGAGGGCACCCGCACCCTCGTACTGAGCGCCGACCGCACGGACACCCTGGGCGCCGCCCTCGGCGTACGGACAGGGCTCGCCCCGGCAGAGGCGGGCGACAACCTCACCACCTGGCGCCCCGACGCCACCGAACACTTCCGCGCCGACCTCACCGCCTTCCAGGACCGCGCCACCACCGCCCTCGACCTGCTCGGCGCCACCCGCCTGGACGCCGAGGAAGTCACTCCCCTCCCCGGCGCCGAGGAACTCGCCCTGCTCCGCGCCCTGCGCGACGCCGCGACCTCGGACACGTACGACCTTCTCGTCGTCGACCTTCCCCCGACCCCGCAGGCCCTCGCCCTCCTCTCCCTCCCCGAGGAACTCCGCCGCTACCTGCGCCGCCTGCTCCCGGCGGAACGCCAGGCGGCCCGCGCCCTGCGCCCCGTCCTCGGCCGCCTCGCGGGTATCCCGATGCCCGCGGAGTGGCTGTACGAGACGGCGGCCCGCTGGGACCTCGAACTGGCCGCCGTGGAGGCGGTCGTCGAGGACCGCGCCACGACCGTACGGCTGGTAGCCGAGCCGGGTCCCGCCGGCACCGACGCCGTACGCGCCGCCGGCACCGCCCTCGCCCTGCGCGGCCTCTCCGTCGACGCCCTGGTCGCGAACCGTGTGCTGCCGGGTGCCACGAACGACACCTGGCTCGCCGCCCTCGCCGCCCAGCAGCGCAAGGGCCTCGACGAGTGGCAGGAGACGTACGACGTGCACGAGGTCCCGCACCGCGGGCACGACCCGCGCGGCGCCCACGACCTCGCCGCGCTCCCCGTACCCGGTGTCGTCAACGAGACGCCGCCCCCCGTCGAGTGGCCTCTCGAGGACCGCCTCGCCGACGAGGGCGTCCTCGTCTGGCACATCCCGCTGCCCGGCGCCATACGCGACGAGCTGGACCTGATCCGGCGCGGCGACGAACTCGTCGTCACCGTCGGACAGTTCCGCCGGATCATGCCGCTGCCGTCGGCCCTGCGGCGCTGCACCGTGGACGGCGCAGCCCTGCGCGAGGGCGAACTGAGGATCCGATTCGCGCCGGACCCCGGACTGTGGCCGCGGACACGGTGAACTGCGTACCTCCGTTCGGGTAACGTCGGAGGGACGAAACGTAGTCAGGAGAACCGCCATGAGCGAAGAGCGCACGCCGTCCGACGCCGCTCAGGAAGCGGCTGGCGAAGTCCGTGCGGCCGACGTCGATGCCGACGCCTGGGCGCACGCGGTGGCCGAGGATCTCGCGGCGGAGAAGGCCCGTCGCCGCGCCCAGTACGGCACACCGCCCGGCTCGGCCGCCGATGAGCTGCGCAAGCTCGTCGACGTCGTCGCCGAGAAGCTGTCCGGACTGCAGTCGCCGCTCCTCGGGGCGGTCGCCGGCGGCGCCGCCCAGCAGGTGGTCAACCAGGTCGTACAGCAGGCCAAGGCCGCCGTCGAACCCGTCATAGAGCGCAACCCCGATGTTTTCGACCACCTCGCGACCGCGGGCTCCGAGCTGCTCGCCGCCTACCGGTCGGCCGTCGAGGCACAGGAACGGCGCTGGACGACCCGGGACACGGGCCCTCGCGACGAGGGCACCGGTCCAGGGGAACGCATCGACTTGGACTAATGGCAGCTCGGGTACGGTTGGCCGTAGCGGGGCTCGACCGAAACTGAGGGATTCATGGGACTCACCATCGGCGTCGATATCGGCGGCACGAAGATCGCGGCCGGTGTGGTCGATGAGGAAGGCAACATCCTCTCGACCCACAAGGTGCCGACTCCCACCACGCCGCAGGCGATCGTGGACGCCATCGCCTCCGCCGTGGAGGGTGCGCGCGCCGGGCACGAGATCGTGGGCGTCGGTATCGGTGCGGCGGGATACGTGAACCGCCAGCGCTCGACGGTGTACTTCGCGCCGAACATCGACTGGCGGCAGGAGCCGTTGAAGGCCGAGGTCGAATCGCGCGTGGGGCTGCCGGTCGTCGTCGAGAACGACGCCAACGCGGCCGCGTGGGGCGAGTACAAGTTCGGCGCCGGCAAGGGCCACCGGAACGTCATCTGCATCACGCTGGGCACGGGCCTCGGCGGCGGCATCATCATCGGCAACAAGCTGCGCCGGGGGCACTTCGGTGTGGCCGCCGAGTTCGGGCACATCCGGATGGTGCCGGACGGTCTGCTGTGCGGGTGCGGGTCGCAGGGGTGCTGGGAGCAGTACGCCTCCGGGCGGGCGCTCGTCCGGTACGCCAAGCAGCGGGCGAACGCGACCCCCGAGAACGCGGAGATCCTGCTCGCGCTGGGGGACGGCAACCCCGATGGCATCGAGGGCAAGCACATCTCGGTCGCCGCGCGTCAGGGTGACCCGGTCGCGGTGGACTCCTACCGTGAGCTGGCCCGCTGGGCCGGTGCGGGCCTTGCCGATCTGGCCTCGCTCTTCGACCCGTCCGCCTTCATCGTGGGTGGCGGTCTGTCGGACGAGGGCGAGCTGGTTCTCGACCCCATCCGTAAGTCGTACAAGCGTTGGCTGGTGGGGGGCAATTGGCGTCCCGTCGCTGACGTCATTGCCGCGCAGCTTGGTAACAAGGCGGGGCTTGTGGGGGCGGCGGACCTTGCCCGGGAGCCGGATCCGATCATGTGACGTTCGCGTGCCGCGTTCTCTGCGCCCGCCGTTCCCCCTCTTGGGGGCGGCGGGCGTTGTCATTTCGGTGCGCTTTGTGGGTGTCTTTCGCCCGCTGCGTCGTCGTGGGGCGTGCATGGGCGGCTGCGGGGGCGGTGTCGGCGTACCTCCGTGGGCGCGTGGCTGTCGTATCTTGATCGTCATGCCGAATAGCTCGTCCAGTGTGGTCAGGTCGCTGCCCAACTCCCGTATGGATGCCGATGGTTCGGCTGTTGTTCGGGTGCTCAGTTACAACATCCGTTCCATGCGGGATGACACTGACGCGCTCGCGCGGGTGATCGGGGCCTGTTCGCCGGACCTTGTGCTGGTGCAGGAGGCTCCGCGGTTCTTCCGCTGGCGGAAGAAGCTGGCGCGGCTCGCGGCGGCGTCCGGGCAGGTGGTCCTGTCGGGTGGGGGTACCGCGTCCGGGCCGGCGCTGTTGTGCTCCCTGCGGGCGACTGTCGAGCGTACTGAGGACGTTCTGCTTCCGCTCACGCCCGGGTTGCACCGGCGCGGGTTCGCCACCGCGGTCGTTCGGTTCGGTGGCGTCCGGGTCGGGGTGGTGAGCTGTCATCTCTCGCTGCGGGAGGACGAGCGGTACGAGCAGGGCGGCATGCTGCTTGAGCGTCTGGCGGGCCTTGGCACGCCTCATGTTGTCGCGGGTGGCGATCTCAATGAGCGGCCGGACGGGCGCACCTTCAAGCGCCTTGGCGCCGCCCTTCAGGATTGCTGGACCACCCGGCCCTGGGGCGGTGAGCTGACCTCCACCGCGGTGGATCCTCGCCAGCGGATCGACGCGATCTTTGCCACGGAGGGCGTGGAGGTCTTGGGGTGCGGGGTGCCGCTGGGCCTCCCGGGTGTTGCGGAGGCCGACCTTGCGAGGGCGACCGATCACCTTCCGGTGCTGGCCGCCCTCAGGGTACCGGTTGGCTAGGCGCGGGGTCAGACCACCGCGCCCCGGCCCGGGTCCTCCCCGTCCTCGTCGTCGCTCTTCATACGGGTCACCAGCGTGGCGAAGCCGCCCAGGAAGCCGCCGATGCCGAGGGTGGCGAGCCACCAGGTCATGTCCCAGCTGAGAAGGATGGCCAGCAGGAGCAGGACGGGGCCGCCGAGGACGGCGAGCCAGGCGAACTTGGCCGTGGTGTCGGCCGCGGGCAGCGGGGGCGGCTCGGGCGGTACGAAGTGGCCCTCGTCGTCCTCTTCGAAGTCCTCGTCGGCGGGCTCGGGCGTCTGGAAGTCACGCGGGCCGGCGACGCCGGGGGCGAAGGCGACCGAGCTGCCCAGGGGCTTCACGGGTGAGGGTTTGTCCCCGGTCGTGTCCTCGGTCGCGTCCCCGGGTGCGGTGGTGGGCTTGTCGTCCTCGTTGTCCTTGCTTCCCTTGTCGCTGTCGTTCGTCTCGGGTTCGAGAAGGGCCAGGTCCTCCACCGACTTGAACGGTTTGGCGCCCGGTGGGTCCTTGGGCTCCTCGCCGTACCCGGAGACGATCGCCTGCCACGCGGCCTCCTCGTCGAAGGGCACGCTCTGCTCATCGCCGAGGGACTCACCGAGGGAATCGCCCAGGGGCACGCCCTTCTCCTCGGAATCGTCGCGGTCCGCCTCGTGCTCAGCCACCCGTGGCCGTCCCTTCCTGCTGAACCGGTCGACCCGCGTCGGACTCCTTGCCGACACTGGGTGCGAGCCGGCCGATGAACGCGTAGCTCTCCTCGAAGATCCGGTCCGCGTCGTGGTCCAACGTCGCGACGTGGTAGCTCTGTTCCAGCAGGATCTCCGTCACGTCCGTGGATGACACCCGGCTGAGGATCCGCGCCGAGTCGGCGGGCGGCACCACATGGTCCTGCGGGCTGTGCAGGAGCAGCAGGGGCTGGGTGACCTGGGGCAGCTCGCCGTCGACCAGCCGGTAGAAGTTCCGCATCGAGTGCGCCGCGTGCAGCGGCACCTTGTCGTAGCCGACCTCGACGCTGCCTTCTTTGGCGATATCGCTCGTGATGCCGGGCACCGTGCGGACGACGTGCCGGATCACCGGAAGGGCGTACGCCGCCAGGCCGTGCACCTTGATCGCAGGGTTGACGACGACGATGCCGCTCACCTCGTCCCCGTGCTTCGCGGCGAGCCGCAGGGTCAGCGCGCCGCCCATGGACAGGCCGAAGACGAAGACTTGCGCGCACCGCTCGCGGAGGGCGCGCAGTTCGCGGTCCACCTCGGCGTACCAGTCCTGCCAGCCGGTGAGCTGCATGTCCTCCCAGCGGGTGCCGTGCCCGGGCAGCAACGGCAGCGCGACGGTCAGACCACGCTCGGCGAGATACTCCGCCCAGGGGCGCAGTGACTGCGGGGAACCGGTGAAACCGTGACAGAGGAGGACGCCGACCTCTCCGCCTTCATGGCGGAACGGCTCGGCTCCAGGCAGGACCGGCACCTTCGGTCTCCTGTTCATGAGACGGGCGGAATGGGACAAGCGGCGGAAGCAAGACACGACCCCGGGAGTTCGAGGCGTACTTCACCGTACGCGACCGCACTGACACCGACCAGGGTCGTCGGGGCCTTTGACAGTGCTCCGGGTTAAGGTCTGAGCTACGACACAGGAGGCACTCGGTTGATCTACGGCGCAATGAAGTTTTCCATCGGAGGGCCGCTGAAGCTCGCCTTCAGGCCCTGGGTGGAAGGCCTCGAGAACATCCCCGCCGAGGGCCCCGCCATTCTGGCGAGCAATCATCTGTCGTTCTCGGACTCGTTCTTCCTGCCCGCAGTCCTCGACCGCAAGGTGACCTTCATCGCGAAGGCCGAGTACTTCACGACACCCGGGATCAAGGGCCGGATGACCGCCGCCTTCTTCAAGGGCGTCGGCCAGCTCCCGGTGGACCGCTCCGGTGCGCGTGGCGCGGGCGAGGCGGCCGTCAAGAGCGGAATCGACGTCTTGGAGCGCGGTGAGCTGTTCGGCATCTACCCGGAGGGCACCCGCTCGCCCGACGGCCGTCTCTACCGCGGCAAACCCGGCGGCCTCGCGCGCGTGGCGCTCGCCAGTGGCGCGCCCGTCATCCCGGTCGCGATGATCGACACCGAGAAGATCCAGCCGCCGGGCAAGGTGATGCCCAAGCTGATGCGCCCGGGAATCCGTATCGGCAAGCCGCTCGACTTCAGCCGTTACAACGGCATGGAGCACGACCGTTTCGTGCTGCGTGCGGTGACCGACGAGGTCATGTACGAAATCATGAAGCTCTCCGGCCAGGAGTACGTCGACATCTACGCCACGGCCGCCAAGCGGCAGATCGCGGAGGCGGCGAAGGCCGAGAAGCAGGCGCAGAAGGAAGCCGAAAAGGAAGCCGAGCAGGCACAGAAGCAGGTCGTGAAGGCCACCTCCGAGGCCGAAGCCGAAGCCGAAAAGGTGACCGAGGTGTCTGAGGCTGCCGGGGCCGCAGAGGAAGTCGCGGCAGCTGAGGCCGCCGAGAAGGAACGGGCCGGCTCCTAGACGCGTCCGTCAGTGGTGTGGAGTTTGGGGTGGGGGACATGACCAAGCGCGAGCGAGTCATGAGGATGTCGGTCGAGCAGCCGCTGTGGCGCGCGCTCAGCGGCTACCGCTTGCTGACGATGGTGTACGCGATCGGGCTCTTCGTCACCGCCTACGACACGTTCGCCCGGCCCTGGGTGGCCATCGCGTACTACGCCCTGCTGGCCGTGTGGACCGTCGCGACGCTGCCCAGGGTCGCCAACGCGGCCAGTTGCACCAAGCGCTTCCTCGCCGCCGACCTGACCATCGCGCTCGCCGGCATCCTGCTCACCCGGGTCGCCGACGACGCGGCCCGGATAGAGGCCGGCGGCCCGACCCTGCCGTCGATATGGACCGCGGGCTCCGTCCTCGCGTTCGCGATCAAGGGCGGCTGGCGCTGGGCGGCGTTCGCCTCCACACTCGTCGCGGTCGCCAACGTCGTCCAGCGCGGCGCCCCGACCCGCGACACCGTCCACAACGTGCTTCTCGTCTGGGTCGCCTCCATCGCCATCGGATACGTCGTCGAGGTCGCCCGCGCCTCCGAGCTCACCCTCGCCCGCGCCCTGGAGATCGAGGCCGCCACCCGCGAACGGGAGCGCCTGGCCCGCGACATCCATGACGGGGTGCTCCAGGTCCTCGCCATGGTCCAGCGCCGCGCCTCCGCCCTCGGCGGCGAGGCCGCCGAGCTGGGCCGGATGGCAGGCGAGCAGGAGGTGGCGCTGCGCACGCTGGTCTCGGGCGGCCTTCTGCCCGTCTCCCGGGTGTCCGAGGACACGGCGCTCGGTGCCGTCGTACGCGCCGTCGACGAACCGGACGACGACGAGGACCCCACGGGCCCCGTCGACCTGCGCGCGCTCCTCGTCCCGTACGCCACCGCGCGCGTGACGCTCTCCGAACCCGGTGCGCCCGTGCCGCTCGCCCCGGCCGCCGCCAAAGAGCTGACCGCGGCTGTCGGTGCGGCCCTGGACAATGTCCGCAGGCACGTCGGCGAAGACGCCCGCGCCTGGATCCTCGTCGAGGACGAGCCGGACGCGGTGATCGTGACCGTCCGCGACGAAGGCCCCGGCATCCCGGCGGGGCGGCTCGCCCAGGCCGAGGGTGAGGGGCGGCTCGGCGTCGCCCTGTCGATCCGCGGCCGGCTGCGCGAGATCGGCGGCGCGGCCGAGCTGATCTCGGTCCCGGGGCAGGGCACGGAAGTCGAGCTGAAGGTACCGAAAGCGACGGGGTCGGAGAAGGATCCTGAAGCGTCGAAGGATTCGAGGGCTTCGAAAGTTTCGAAGGTTTCACGGGGGAAGGCGGAGCGGGCATGAGTGAGCAGGGCAAGGGGCCGATCAGGGTCATGGTGGTGGACGACCACCCCATGTGGCGGGACGCCGTCGCCCGTGACCTCGCCGAGTCCGGCTTCGACGTGGTGGCCACCGCGGGCGACGGTGAGCAGGCCGTGCGCCGTGCCCAGGCCGCCGCGCCCGACGTCCTCGTGCTCGACCTGAACCTGCCGGCCAAGCCCGGAGTCCAGGTCTGCAAGGAGTTGGTGGGAGCCAACCCGGCGCTGCGCGTCCTCGTCCTGTCGGCCAGCGGTGAGCACGCCGACGTCCTGGAGGCGGTCAAGTCCGGCGCGACGGGCTATCTGCTCAAGTCGGCGTCCACGGAGGAGCTGATCGACGCGGTGCGCCGTACGGCCGTCGGCGATCCGGTGTTCACGCCGGGCCTCGCGGGCCTGGTCCTCGGCGAGTACCGTCGGCTCGCCTCCGACCCCGGGCCCGCCACGGGCGGCGACGCGCCCAGGGCCCCGCAGCTCACCGACCGCGAGACCGAGGTGCTCCGCCTGGTCGCCAAGGGCCTCAGCTACAAGCAGATCGCCGAGCGCCTGGTCATCTCCCACCGCACGGTCCAGAACCACGTGCAGAACACCCTGGGCAAGCTGCAGCTCCACAACCGGGTCGAGCTGGTCCGCTACGCGATCGAGCGCGGCCTCGACGAGGTCTAGGGCTCGCGCACATGTACCCGTTGTCCACCTTCGGGTGACGACGGGTGATCAACACCCGCACAATTCACCGGAATTGACCTTCCGCACCATGCCGAAGTGACCTGGATCACTATTAGCGTGAGTCCCATCAGCCATCCATGGCGAAGGGACTCTTCCATGCGGGTCGGAGTACTGACCGGAGGCGGCGACTGCCCCGGGCTCAACGCCGTCATCCGGGGCATCGTCCGCAAGGGCGTGCAGGAGTACGGCTATGACTTCGTCGGTTTCCGGGACGGCTGGCGAGGGCCGCTCGAAGGCGACACCGTCCGGCTCGACATCCCCGCCGTGCGTGGCATCCTGCCCCGCGGCGGCACCATCATCGGCTCCTCGCGCACCAACCCGCTCAAGGTCGAGAACGGCATCCGCAGGATCAAGGAGACCCTCGCCAAGCAGAACGTCGGGGCGCTCATCGCGATCGGCGGCGAGGACACGCTGGGCGTCGCCGCGCGCCTCACCGACGAGTTCGACGTCCCCGTCGTCGGCGTACCGAAGACCATCGACAACGACCTGTCCGCCACCGACTACACCTTCGGCTTCGACACCGCCGTCAACATCGCCACCGAGGCGATCGACCGGCTGCACACCACCGCCGAGTCGCACATGCGGGTGCTCGTCTGCGAGGTGATGGGCCGGCACGCGGGCTGGATCGCCCTCCACTCGGGCCTCGCCGGCGGCGCGAACGTCATCCTCATCCCCGAGCAGCGCTTCGACGTGGAGCAGGTCTGCGGCTGGGTGACCTCCCGTTTCAAGGCCTCGTACGCCCCGATCGTGGTCGTCTCCGAGGGCGCCATGCCCAAGGACGGCGATGTGGTCCTCAAGGACGGTTCGCTCGACTCCTTCGGGCATGTCCGGCTCTCCGGTGTCGGCGAGTGGCTGGCCAAGGAGATCGAGCGGCGCACCGGCAAGGAGGCCAGGACCACGGTCCTCGGGCACGTCCAGCGCGGCGGCACCCCCAGCGCCTTCGACCGCTGGCTCGCCACCCGCTTCGGCCTGCACGCCATCGAAGCCGTCCGGGACGGCGACTTCGGCAAGATGGTCGCCCTGCGCGGCACGGACATCGTCCGCGTCCCGATCGCGGAGGCCACAGCCAAACTGAAGACGGTGGACCCGAAGCTGTACGAGGAGGTAGGCGTCTTCTTCGGCTGACCGAGGGTGCCCGGGCTGCGCGAGGTTCCGGCGGGTTGACGTCGGCTGACGCCCCGACTGCCCGAGGCCGCCCGGCTCCCAGGTGGTTACCGCCCCATACTCAGCGTATTCGGCGGTGACCACCTCGGACCAGGAACCCTGGGGATCCTGGCCTTCGGAGTAGGCCAGATCACCGAGGCCGCGGTGCGGAACGTCCTCGACTACAAGGCCGGCCGCCGCTCCGAGAACGTCCTCGTGCCGCGCAGCTGACCGATCAGCTCCCGCACCACCGCCGCGCCGTTCAGCGACAGGACCGACTCCGGGTGGAACTGCACGCCGGCGAACCCGGGCCCGCGCAGCGCGTGCACCTCGCCGGTCCCGCCGCGGCTGACCTCGACGCCATGGGCCGACAGCTCAGCGGCCGCCTCGTCGTCGCAGCGCGCCACGAAGCTGTTGTAGAAGCCGACGGTCTCCGTCCGCCCGAAGAGGTCGATCTCGGTCTGCGCGCCCTGGTAGAGCACCTCCTTGCGTACGATCTCCAGCCCCAGCTCGGCCGCGATCAACTCATGGCCGAGGCAGACGCCGAGCACGCCGTGGCCGTGGCTGCGCAGGACCTCGGCGGTCAGCTCACGCAGGAAACGCATCTTGGGGTCGTGGATGTCGCACGGATCGCCCGGGCCGGGGCCGAGCACGAGCGGCCCGTCGTGCCGCACGACCGCATCCCGCAGTCCCGGCTCGTCGTACCGCCGCACCGTCACGTCAAGACCCGACGACCGCAGCACATGCGCGAGCATCGCCGTGAACGTGTCCTCGCCGTCCACGACCAGCGCATGCCCTTCCAGGGCGTCGGTCCGCTCCTGCATCCGCAGCCAGAACGGCGCGAGCGAGGCCCGGCGCCCGTCGAGCGCCGCCCGCACCCGCGGATCGTCGGCCAGTTCCGGTCGTACGCCCTCCTCGCGCGGCCTGCCGTCCAGGACCCCCAGCGCCGCGAGCACCCCCGCCGCCTTCGCGTGGGTCTCCGCGACCTCGCTCCGGGGATCCGATCCCCGTACGAGGGTGGCGCCGACCGGCACCCGCAGCCGCCCGGCCGCGTCGATGTCGGCGGTCCGGATCAGGATGGGGGAGTCGAGGGTCTGGGCGCCGCCCGCATCCCGCCCGATGAGCGCCAGCGCGCCCGCGTAGTAGCCCCGCCCGCCGACCTCGTGCCGCTCGATGACCCGGCACGCGTTCTGCACCGGTGACCCGGTCACGGTGGCGGCGAACATGGTCTCGCGCAGTACATCCCGTACGTCCAACGACGACTTGCCCCGCAACTCGTACTCCGTGTGCGCGAGATGGGCCATCTCCTTGAGCCGCGGCCCTATCACCACCCCGCCCATGTCACCGACCGTGCACATCATCTTGAGCTCCTCGTCGACGACCATCGAGAGCTCCTCGATCTCCTTGCCGTCGGCGAGGAAACCGAGCAGATCCTCGGGCGTCGGCCCCCCGGCCGGGTAGCGGTACGTCCCGCTGATCGGGTTCATGACGACCGTGCCGCCCGACATCCGTACGTGCACCTCTGGGCTCGCCCCGACGAGGGTCCGCTCCCCGGTGTGCACGACGTACGTCCAGTACGCGCCCCGCTCGCCGACGAGCAGCCGCCGGAAGAGGGCCAGGGCGTCGGCCTTCCCGAACCCCGGGATCTCACCCTCGTACGTACGCCGGATGACGAAGTTCGCGCCCTCGCCGCTCCCGATCTCCTCGTGGAGGACGCGCCCGACGATCCCGGCGTACTCCTCGTCGGCGACGTCGAAGCCGCCGCCCTCGACCCGCACGTCGTGCGACGGCAGCTCCGCCAAGACCCGCTCCAGCGGCAGTTCGTACGTCTCCTCGGCGGTCAGCACCGCGAGCGGCGTGCCGTCGTCGCGGACGTCGAAGCCGCGCTCCCTGATCTGACGGTAGGGGATCAGCGCCAGGCCCTCGTCGGGAAGGTCGGCGAGGCGGTCGTAGGTGCTGACGGGGCCGAGCATGACCTCGACCGTGTTCTCGTCATGGCCGGGTGTGCGGCGGCGCAGCAGGGCGAACGGACGGGGATCGTCCAGCAGATCGAGCAGGTTCATCGGTCCTGTTCCTTCTCGGAGAGGTCTGGGTGACCCGGGTCAGAGAGGAACGGCTCCGGAAAACACCGAAGGCCGCCCCTCGGGCGGCCTTCGCGAAGTTTTGAGTACGCGCAGTCAGCGGGCCGCCGGATGAGCGGTCCACCACCAGGTCTGGATCGAGTGCGCGAACATGCGCTGCACTCTACCCGACGCCGGTGGCCGGGCAACAGCGTGAACCGTGTGGGGACGGGGTTCGGGCTGCCCGGTCGGCGGCCATTGATGGGTTCACAGCCCGATCGAGGAGCCCGACCTAGGAGCGAGTCATTCACGCAGTTCGTTCACCCCTGTCCCGCCGGAGCGGCGCACGCGCGCTCACGGCCCTCGCCGCAGCCACGGTCCTTGCCGCCGGCTGGCCCGGCGCCGCCCAGTCGGCCCCCCGCCCGGCCGAATCCGACGACATCAGCCAGGTCAGTTACCGGGGCCACGAGTTCACCGTCCCCGCCTCCTGGGAGGTCGTGGACCTGGAGAAGAACCCGGACGCCTGTGTCCGCTTCGACCGCCACGCCGTGTACCTCGGCACTCCCGGCGGCCGGCAGGACTGCCCGGCGCGCCTGCGGGGACGTACCGAAGCGCTCCTCATCCAGCCCGCCACCGCCGCGGGGAGCGCCGTCACCGAGAACCGCACGGCCCGCACCTATCAGGCCGCCGCCGACCGCATCGTCGTGACCGCCGCGTACGGCGACGACCGCGGAAGCATCCAGCGGATCCTGCGCAGCGCCGGGCTGCCCGTCGCGACCGCGCAGGCCGAGCAGGCCGCGGCGGCGCCCGTCCCCGCGGACGCCACGTCCTTCCGGGGCGAGGGCTTCGACGCCTGCACCGCGCCGAGCCAGTCCGCGATGAACGCCTGGCGCGACGCGTCCGACTACGGCGCCATCGGCATCTACATCGGCGGCCTCAACCGCGCCTGCGCCCAGCCGAACCTGACCGCCGCCTGGGTGCGGACGCAGTACGCCAACGGCTGGCGGTTCTTCCCGCTGTACGTCGGCCGGCAGCCCTCCGCCGACGGCGGCAGCTGCGGCGGTGGCTGCTCGTCGATCACCGACCCGGTGCCGCAGGGCACCGCGGCCGCCGACGACGCGGCCAAGCAGGCCGCCGCGCTGGGACTCGGCAAGGGGTCGGTGATCTACAACGACCTGGAGCACTACGCCCCCGGCGGCACGGTGACCACCCGGGTACTGGCCTACATCGACGCCTACACCGAGCGCCTGCACCAGCTGGGCTACCGCTCGGGCGCCTACGGCAGCGTCTCGTCCCTGATCACCGATCTGGTGGCCAACGCGCAGAACATCACCCCGCCCGACGTGATCCACTTCGCCCGCTGGAACTACGAGTCGACGACCACGGACTCCGCGATCCCCGCGAGCCTGTGGCCCAAGCACCAGCGGATCCACCAGTACGCGGGCGACACGACCGAGACCCACGGCGGTGTGCAGATCAGCATCGACCGCAACCGGCTCGACGTCGACTAGCCGCCTCCAGTCGCCTCTTGCCTGCTCCGGGCGGTCGTACGAACCGGTTGTACGGCCGCCCGGCGCACGGCCCCGTCGAGTTCGTCCTGTCTCAATTTGTGAGCAGGTGAAGGGAGGCTCGACACGACCCCGTAATGTTTACGAGGTGACCGTGAACGCTGATTCCCAAGCCATCGCCGCCAAGGCGAGCTGGCTAGACCTGCCCGCGGCGCAGCAGCCCGAGTACCCCGATGCCGAGGCTCTGCGCGATGTGATCGCGGACCTCGAGTCGTATCCGCCGCTCGTCTTCGCGGGCGAGTGCGACCAGCTGCGCGCCCGTCTGGCGGCCGTCGCGAAGGGCGACGCGTTCCTTCTTCAGGGCGGCGACTGCGCCGAGTCGTTCGACGCCGTGAGCGCCGACCACATTCGGGCCAAGCTCAAGACCCTGCTCCAGATGGGCGCCGTCCTCACCTACGCGGCCTCCGTGCCGGTGGTGAAGGTCGGCCGCATCGCGGGGCAGTACTCCAAGCCGCGCTCCAAGGGCACCGAGACCCGCGACGGCGTGACCCTGCCGACGTACCGCGGCGACTCGGTCAACGGCTTCGCCTTCGACGAGAAGTCCCGCGTCCCGGACCCCGAGCGCCTGAAGCGGATGTACAACGCCTCCGCCTCCACGCTCAACCTGGTACGCGCCTTCACCACCGGCGGCTACGCCGACCTGCGCCAGGTGCACGCCTGGAACCAGGACTTCGTGAAGTCGTCCCCGTCGGGTCAGCGCTACGAGCAGCTGGCGCGCGAGATCGACCAGGCGCTGAACTTCATGCGCGCCTGCGGGGCCGACCCGGAGGAGTTCAAGACCGTCGAGTTCTACGCCTCCCACGAGGCGCTGCTCCTGGACTACGAGTCGGCGCTGACCAGGGTCGACTCGCGTACGGGCCACCTGTACGACGTGTCGGGCCACATGGTGTGGATCGGTGAGCGCACCCGCCAGCTGGACGGCGCGCACATCGAGTTCGCCTCGAAGATCCGCAACCCGATCGGCATCAAACTGGGCCCGACGACGACGGCCGAGGACGCGCTGCAGTACATCGAGCGCCTCGACCCGGACCGCGAGCCGGGCCGTCTCACCTTCATCGTGCGGATGGGCGCGGACAAGGTCCGCGACAAGCTGCCCGAGCTGGTCGAGAAGGTCACCGCCTCCGGCGCGACCGTCGCCTGGATCACCGACCCGATGCACGGCAACACCTACGAGGCGGCCTCCGGGCACAAGACCCGCCGCTTCGACGACGTGCTGGACGAGGTGAAGGGCTTCTTCGAGGTCCACAAGGGGCTGGGCACCCACCCGGGCGGCATCCATGTGGAGCTCACCGGTGACGATGTCACCGAGTGCGTGGGCGGCGGCGACGAGATCTTCGTCGACGATCTGCACCAGCGGTACGAGACGGCCTGCGACCCCCGTCTGAACCGCAGCCAGTCGCTTGATCTGGCCTTCCTCGTCGCGGAGATGTACCGCGACCAGTAGCGGACGCACAGCTGTTTCGGCTGTTACAGGAGCGTGAAGTGGGGCGCGGATCACATACGATCCGCGCCCCACCGCACTTTTGCGGTCTCTGCGAGACGGGTAAGGTTAGGTTAGCCTCACCGATTATCGGGATGGCGCGACCTAGGAATCCCCCGTCGGGAGGTGGACCGCGTGTACGTCTGCAACTGCTTCGGTGTCACCGAGGCGCAGGTGAAGAAGCACGCGGAGGACGGGGTCTGCACCCCTCGCCAGATAGCGTCGGCGAGCAAGGCGGGCACGGACTGTGGTTCGTGCGTCCGCCACATTCAGGCCCTGCTGGGCCGGGGCGCGTGCCCGCGCCGCGAACTGGTGGAGCAGGGTCAGCCGGTCCTCTCGCAGGTCCCGGTGCCCGCGTCGTTGGACGAGGCGGCCTAGCGGGCCGGTCAGCTGTCCGGCTGCTCGATCTGCTGCGCGATGTAGAGCGCCTCACCGAGCTTCTCGACCAGTTCGAGCTGCGTGTCCAGGTAGTCGATGTGGTGCTCCTCGTCCTCGAGGATGTCCTCGAAGATGTTCGCGGAGGTGATGTCGCCCTTCGTGCGCATCACCTCGATGCCGCGCTTGAGGCGGTCGATCGCCTCGACCTCCACCTGCCGGTCGGCCTGGAACATCTCGGTGAGGGTCTGCCCCACCCGGACATGGAACAGCCGCTGGTAGTTCGGCAGACCGTCGAGCATGAGGATGCGCTCGGTGATCTTGTCCGCGTGCTTCATCTCATCGATGGACTCAGAACGCGTGTACTTGGCGAGTTTCGTCCAACCGTTGTTGTCCTGGATGCGGTAGTGCAGCCAGTACTGGTTGATCGCCGTCAGCTCGCCGGTGAGCTGTTCGTTCAGAAACTCGAGGACCTCGGGGTCGCCCTGCATTGCAGAGGCTCCTTCCAGGCAGGCGGGGAACGGGGGCAGGTTGCGCCGCATCCTCGCATCGGCAATCTCTGAACGTCCAGTAAGTGCACGCTTAGTAGGAGTTGCCGGAATCGGAGTCGCGCTGGTCAGGTGCACCGCCCGGGGTCTGTCAGGATGGAGTCATGGGTCAGCCGGTGGAGCGTGAATCTGGAGAAGCAGCGCAGTCGGAGCTTCCGCCGGGGCAGCGACTGCAGCGCGGCTGGCCGGTCACGCACTACGGTCCTGTACCCAAGTTCCGCCCCGAGCGCTGGGAGTTCAGGGTCTTCGGCGCGACCGCCGACAGCGAGAAGCACTGCTGGACCCACGAGGAGTTCACGGCCCTGCCGTACGCCTCGGTCATGGCCGATCTGCACTGCGTCACGAAGTTCAGCATGATCGGGGCCGAGTGGGGCGGCATTGCGGCCCGAACGATCCTGGAGATCGCCCCGCCGGCACCCACCGTCACTCATGTCATGGTCTGGGCCGAGTACGGGTTCAGCTCGAACCTCCGTCTCGACGACTTCGCCTCCGACCGCACGATCTTCGCCACCCACAAGGATGGCGAACTGCTGACGGCGGAACACGGCTTCCCGCTCCGCCTCGTCGTGCCGCAGCTCTACGCCTGGAAGGGCCCCAAGTGGGTCCGCGGCGTGGAGTACATGACGGCGGACCGCCGCGGCTTCTGGGAGGAGCGCGGCTACCACAACGTCGGCGACCCATGGCGCGAGCAGCGCTACTCGTACCAGGAGGAGCCCGGGGACGGCCCCGAGCTCTGAGTCCCGCGCAGCTCCTCCTGCTTCTGTGCCGGTCGGCGGCTGGTCGGTGCCTCGTCAGTGGTACTGGTGCACCACCGCGTGGCCCTTGCCGCGGCCGATCATCCACTTGTTGACCGGGGTGGTGATCACGAACGCGGCGGCGAGTGCGAGGGCAAGGACCCACCAGAACGCCGCGTCCGCGAGTTCCGCGTCCATCGCGCCCGGCCACAGGGCGATCACGCCGTTGTCGATCAGCTCCATCACGGCGATGGAGAGGGTGTCGGCGGCGAGTGCGACCCGGATCGCGGCCTTCAGGCCGATGCCCGCCTTCAGCACGCCGCGCAGCGTGAGCAGGTACCCGAAGAAGAAGGCGAGCGCGATCGCCAGGATCAGCGTCGGTACGTTGCCCCAGCCCAGCGCGGTCCCGATCACCATGCCGAGGACTTCGCCGATGGCGCAGCCGGTGAGGCAGTGAAGGGTCGCCTGGGCGGCCATGGACCAGGTGGCCTTGCCGCTGTCGAGGCCGTGCGTCTCGTGACCGTGTGATGCGTGGGCGTGCGGTTCGTGAGCGTGCGCGTCGTGCCGCATGGGGAGCCCCCGGAGTCAGGTGGTGGTGCCTGTCGTCCAGCAAGAACTGGATACCCCCCAGGGGTATTCCTTACTCGCGGAGTTTCTTCAGGCGCTCGATGTCCCCCGCGTGCCCCTCCTGGCCGCCCGGCGTCTCGATGATCAGAGGTACGCCCTCGGTGGCGGGGTGAGTCATCAGCGCCCGGAACGGGTCCTCGCCGATATGGCCGGAGCCAATGTTCTCGTGGCGGTCCTTGTGGGCGCCGACCACATCCTTGGAGTCGTTGGCGTGGATCAGCCTGAGGCGGCCCTCGCCGACCGTGTCCACCAGCAGGTCGAGGGTCTGGTGCATCCCGCTCGGCCCGGTCAGGTCGTGGCCCGCCGCGTAGATGTGGCAGGTGTCGAGGCAGACGCCCAGCTTCGGGTGGGCGTCGAGGGCCTCGAAGTACGGTCCGAAGTCCCAGGTGCGGGAGCAGAGCGAGGCGCCCTGGCCGGCCGTCGACTCGAGCAGCAGATACGGGTCGTCGTCGTGGGTCAGCTCGTCGAGCAGCGGCAGCATGTGCTCGCGCACCTGCGCCAGGGCCACCGAACGCTCCCTGCCCCCGGTGGCGCTCCCCGTGTGCACGACCACACCCAGCGCGCCGATCTCCCGGGCCCGGCGCAGTGAGTGCCGCAGCGATTCCACGGATTTCAGAGCCGTCGCCTCGGTGTGTGAGCCGAAGTTGATCAGATACGGGGCATGGACGTACGCGGGGATCGACTCGGCGGCGCAGGCCGCGCGGAACTCCTTGTCCTGGCGGGGGTTGCCAGGGGGCGTCGCCCAGCCGCGCGGGTTGGCGACGAAGACCTGAACGGTCTCGGCCTTGAGCTCGCGGGCGTAGCTCAGGCCGACGGAACTGAGGCCGCCGGCCACGGGGACATGGCCGCCGACGGGGTTGCGGAGCTGCTTGCTGGTCACATCCGTCAGGGTGTCACGCGCGTGCGCCCGCCCCGTCGGCGGACCTCGTGCACGGGGCCGGCGCGGTGCGGCTCACTCGATCCCGATGGTGATCGTCGACCCCTTGGGTGCCGTATCGCCGCCGTCCACCGACTGGCTCTTCACCGTGTTCCCGAAGAGGTTGAGCAGTCCGCGGTCCTCGTCGACCTGGAACCCGGCGTCCTCCAGCGCCTGCTTCGCGTCGTCCACGCTGTCGCCCACGACGTCCGGGACCTCGATCAGCTCGGGACCCTTGGAGATCGTCAGCGTCACGGTGTCGCCCTCGGCGGCCTCGCGGCCCTCGCCCGGGGACTGCTTGGCGACCAGTCCCTTGTCGAACTCCGAATTGACCTGCGCGGAGGCGATCTTCACCTTCAGACCCGCCTCCTCCAGCTCCGCGGTGGCGTCCTCGACCGACGCTCCGGTGACGTCGGCCACCTCCACCGGGCTGCCCTTGCTGACCGTGATCGCGATGGTGGAGCCCGCGCGGCGCTCGGTACCCGCTTCCGGGTCGGTGCTGATCACGGAGCCGCTCGGAACATCGTCGTTGAACTCCCGGGTGACCGTGCCCGCCGCCAGGCCGCTGTCCTTCAGCCGGCTCTTCGCCGTGTCCAGCGCCGCACCGTGGAGGTCGGGCACATTCACCGTCTCCGGGCCGTCTGAGATGGTCAGGTCCACGGAGTCGTTGTCACGGATCCGGGCGCCCACGGCAGGGTTGCTGCTGATGACGGTGCCGCGCTCCACGGTGTCGCTGTACGCGTGCTTGACGTCCCCGGCGTCGAGCCCGGCGTCCGACAGGCGGTCCTTGGCCGTCGCCTCGGATACCGCCAGAACCGCCGGGACCTTGGTGAACTGGCCCGAGTTGATGTACCAGACGCCCGCGCCGACGCCGAGCACCAGAAGGACCGCGGTGACGACCGCGATCATTCCGCGCCGAGGGCGGCCAGGGGCACGCCGTGAAGGCGGGGCCCCCTCGGACGCGAACTGGCTGGTCCGCTCGAACCGGCTGGTCGGGTTGAGTACGGCGGCGTCCTGGTACTCGTTCACCGGCAGCGGGCGCGGCACGGACAGCGAGCGCGGGATCACGCTCGTACGGTCCTCGGCGTTGTGGTGACCTGTGCTGTGGGCCTGCGGGGGTACGGCGTCGAGCTGCTCGGCGCTGAGCCCCGCCCGCGCCGCCAGCACCTGACCGAGCAGCGTCACCGCGTCGTACGGGCGGACCTCGGGGTTGCGCGCGGTCGCGGAGGTGACCAGCTCGTCGAGCTGGAACGCCAGCCCCGGTACGGCGGCCGACGGCGGCGGTACGTCCGCGTGGAGGTGCTGGTAGAACACCTGGGCGGGGGAGTTCCCGGAGTGCGGCTTGTCGCCGGTGAGCATCTCGTAGAGGACGATTCCGCACGCGTACACGTCGACGCGGGCGTCGGCGGTGCCGTGCTCGATCTGCTCGGGGGCGAGATACGAAACGGTGCCGAGGACCGCACCCGTCGTGTTCGTGACGGTGTCCACGGCCCGTACGAGCCCGAAGTCCGCCACCTTGACCCGGCCGTCATCCCCTATGAGGACGTTCTCCGGCTTCATGTCGCGGTGCACGAACCCGGCGCGGTGGGCGGCGCCGAGCGCGGCGAGCACCGGCTCCAGGATGTCGAGCGCGGCCCGCGGCTGGAGGGCTCCGCGCTCGCGCAGCACGTCGCGCAGGGTGCACCCGGCGACGTACTCCATGGCCAGATAGACGTACGACCCGTGCGCCCCCTGGTCGAAGACCTGCACCACATTGGGGTGCGCGAGCCGGGCCACCGACTTGGCCTCGCGGATGAACCGTTCGACGAACGAGCCGTCGGCGGCCAGCGCCGGATGCATCACCTTGAGGGCGAGCACACGGTCGAGGCGGGTGTCCAGGGCCCGGTAGACCGTGGCCATCCCGCCGACCGCGATCCGCGCGTCCACGCGATAGCGGCCGTCGAGCAGCTGCCCGACAAGCGGGTCCTGAAGGGTCATATCCACGCAGGTGAGTGTACGAGCCGCCACCGTCACCCCCCACCCGTTCAGCCGATACCGGGGCTGGACTGAAGCCGACCTGTGACGCATGCCTCACGAGACGCGAGGCATGCGGCAGCCGCCGACGGCGGGGACCCCCACGGGAGAGGCACACCTTCCAACGGGGTGGAAACGTGCGGTGCGCGGGCGGGGAAGTCCTGAAGCCGCAACCACGGCCGACGGTCGGCCGAAGCTCAGAACGCGGGCCGCTCCGGATCCAGCCGGGCCAGCCCCTCCGCAGGGGACGACGCCTCGGCGAAGTGCCGCCGAGGAATCCGCCCCGCACGGTAGGCGAGCCGCCCCGCCTCCACCGCGTGCCGCATGCCCTCGGCCATCAGCACGGGCTCCTTCGCCCGGGTCACGGCCGAGGCGAGCATCACCCCCGCACACCCCAGCTCCATCGCGAGCGCGGCATCGGACGCCGTACCCGCCCCCGCGTCCAGAATCACCGGCACGCGCGCGTGCTCCACGATCAGCTGGAAGTTGTGCGGATTGCGGATCCCGAGCCCGGATCCGATCGGCGACCCCAGCGGCATGATCGCGGCGCACCCGACGTCTTCCAGCTTCCGCGCGAGCACAGGGTCGTCGTTCGTGTACGGCAGCACGGTGAACCCGTCGTCCACCAGCGTCTCCGCCGCGTCCAGCAACTCGATCGGATCGGGCAGCAGCGTGCGCTCGTCGGCGATGACCTCCAGCTTGATCACGTCGGTGCCCAGCGCCTCGCGCGCGAGGCGGGCGGTCAGTACGGCCTCGCCCGCGGTGAAGCAGCCCGCCGTGTTCGGCAGCACCCGGATGCCGAGCCGGTCGAGGACGGACAGCACCGAACCGTGCACGTAAGCGTTTACGCGCCGCATCGCGACCGTCGTCAGCTCCGTGCCGGAGGCGACGAGCGAGCGCTCCAGGACATCGAGGCTGGGCGCACCCCCCGTACCCATGATCAGACGGGACGAGAAGGACGTACCACCGAGGACAAAGGGATCGTCGGCCATGGGTCAGCCTCCTTGGACTGCGGTGAGGACTTCGACGCGGTCTCCCTCGGCGAGGGAGGTGGACGACCACTGCCCGCGCGGGACGACGGTTTCGTTGAGCGCGGCGGCGACCCCGGACGGGGCCGGGGTGAGCGCCGCGACGAGCGTGTCGAGAGCGGTGCCGGCGGCGATGCGCTGCCGCTCCCCGTTGACGAAGACGCTGACGAGGATGTTCATGCGGGCTGCTCCGTGCGGGCCGGGCTGAAGCGCTTGGGGGTGAAGGGGCGTGCCACGTCGGGCAGTTCACCGGTGGTCAGGGCGTGCGCCATCGCGTCGCCGGTGACGGGGGTCAGCAGGACGCCATTGCGGTAGTGCCCGGTCGCCAGGAGGAGCCCGTCGAGCTCGGTCGGACCGAGCAGCGGCGCGTTGTCGGGCGATCCGGGGCGCAGCCCGGCGCGGGTCTCGGTGAGCGGCAGCTCGGTGATCCCCGGGACCAGCTCATGGGCGTCTCGCAGCAATTCGTAGACGCCGCCCGCGGTCACCGTCGTGTCCCAGCCGAGCTCCTCGTTGGTCGCGCCGACGACGAGCTCGCCGTTCTCGCGCGGCACCAGGTAGACATGGCTGCCTCGCACGACGGCGCGCACGGTGCGGCTGAGGAAGGGCGCGTACGGCCGCGGCACCGTCAGCCGCAGCACCTGCCCCTTCACGGGGCGCACGGGCGGCAGTACGGCCTCGGGAACGCCCGCGAGGCGCCCGCTGAGACTGCCCGCGGCGAGGACCACCTGCCCCGCCGACAGCTTGCTGCCGTCCGCGGTGACGACTCCCTGGGCCCGGTTCCGTACCACGCCCAGGCGCTCGGCCCACGTCCGGCGGAACACCACCCCGGCCCGCTCGCACGCTGTGACCAGGGCCTTCGCGAGGCGGCGCGGATCGATCTGGTGGTCGCCGTCGACCCGCAGCCCGCCGCGCACGCCGGGCGCGAGCATCGGTTCGAGGCGGCGGCACTCGCGGCCGCTGAGCCACTCCGAGTCGAGCCCCGACTGACGTTGCAGGGTGTGCAGTTCGCGCAGGTGGGCTCGGTCGTCGGCGTCGAGTGCGACGGCCAGGGTGCCGCACCGGCGGTAGCCGAGATCCTGGCCCGTCGCCTCGGTGAGCTCGGCGACGAAGTCCGGGTACCGGTGTGCGGAGGCGAGGTTGAGGCCCAGCAGGGTCTGCTCGCCGAAGTGCAGTTCGGTGACGGCGGCGAGCATGCCGGCCGCGACCTGCGCGGCGCCGCCGCCGGGCTCGGGGTCCACCAGCGCGGTCGTCAACCCGCGCTGCGCGGCCCGCCAGGCCGTCACGAGCCCGATGATTCCGCCCCCGATGACAAGGACGTCTGTGGTGCCTGATGTCAGGGATGTACGGGATGTATGTGATGCCTCTGATGGTGTACGCGACATGGGCGTCCAGCCCCTCCCTTCGCCGGCATGACCCGGATCAGGTTCGTACGGTCGGAGGCCGTCCCAGCCTCCCTCTCAGCCCGGTGCGTCCGGACTCCCGCGAGTGCTTTACGTTGGCCAGCCTAGCTCGCTGCGTATGTCTCAGTAAGGGAGCCTCCGCGGTCATCTCCTGGGTACCCGCGAGGGTGAGCGGTGCGCCGTCGGTCAACCCGACCGGCGCGGAGCAGGTCAGGACGGGCGGTGTGGAGCAGGTCACTGAGCACGCCACCTGACTGACGAATTGTCAGCTGTCTATGGTGATCCGGTGACCGAGAAGACGCAGGTTCAGGAGCGGACGGTACGGCAGGTCGTCGTCGTGGGCGCGGGCATGGCGGGCGTGCAGACCGCGGTCGCCCTGCGGGAACAGGGGTTCCCCGGCGGCGTGACGCTGATCGGGGCGGAGCCGCACCAGCCGTACGACCGGCCACCGCTGTCCAAGGCCGTACTGCTCGGCAAGGCCGAGGGCTCCGCCTTCGACCTCGACTTCGAGGCACTCGGCATCGACCTGCGGCTCGGGCGCGAGGCGCTCGGCGTACGCCCCGGGGACCATGAGCTGGACACGGCCGCGGGCCCGGTGCCGTACGACGTCCTGGTCATCGCGACGGGCGCGGAACCGATCCGGCTGCCGGGCACGGAGGGCGTGCCCGGGGTCCATCTGCTGCGCACCCTGGACGACGCCGAGCGGCTGCGTCCCGTGCTCGCCCAGCAGCACGACATCGTGGTGGTCGGGGCGGGCTGGATCGGCGCCGAGTTCGCCACCGCGGCGCGAGAGGCGGGCTGCGCGGTGACCGTCATCGAGGCGGCCGACCGGCCGCTCGCCGGGGCGCTGCCCGCCGAGGTGGCCGCACCGATGACCGCCTGGTACGCGGACAGCGGGGCCTCGTTGCGCACCCACGCGCGCGTGGAGCGCGTCGAGCCCGGCGCGGTGGTGCTGGACGACGGCTCCCGGGTGCCCGCGGGCGCCGTGGTCGTCGGTATCGGCGCGCGCCCCGCCACCGCCTGGCTCAGCGGCTCCGGCATCGAGCTCGGCGCCCACCGAGAGGTCGTGGCCGACGACCATCTGCGGACTTCCGTGCCGGACGTCTACGCGGTCGGCGACTGCGCTTCCTTCCCTTCGGGAAGGTACGAGGACCGCCTTCTGGTCCACCACTGGGACAACGCCCTCCAGGGCCCGCGCACGGTGGCGGCGAACATCATCGGCGAGTTCCCCGTGGCGTACGACCCCGTCCCGTACTTCTGGTCCGAGCAGTTCGGGCGCTTCGTCCAGTACGTCGGCCACCACGCCCCCGCCGACACCATCGTCTGGCGCGGTGACCCGTCCAGCGCTGCCTGGACGGTCTGCTGGCTCCATGACGGCCGCCTGGTCGCCCTCCTCGCGGTCGGTCGGCCCAGGGACCTGGCGCAGGGCCGGAAACTCATCGAGGCGGGCATCCCGATGGACCCGGAGCTGCTCTCGGACCCGTCGCGGCCACTGAAGACGGCGACGGTGACGCCGTAGTCGGGACTGGTTCGCCGTAGGCGGAACCGGTGCTGGACGGGCGAGAACCCATGCCGCACGGGCGATCCGGCCGTGCGGTGACCCGATCCTGACGGGACTCGGCTACCGAGTGTCAGTCCGGGATGGCAGGCTTGTCGTGTGACCGAGATTGACGCAAAGATCGATGCTCTCGTCCCCGCCTGGCTCACCCTCCCCGACATCGCCGAGCAGTTCGGTGTCGAGGTGACCCGCGTCCGGCAGCTGGTCAGGGAAGGCCAGCTGATCGCCGTACGCCGTGGTGAGAACCGCGCGCTGCACGTCCCCGCCGCTTTCATCGACGGGGCCGAGCAGAAGGTCGTCAAGGGCCTGACAGGCACCCTGACGCTCCTGCGGGACGACGGTTTCTCCGACGAAGAGATGCTCGAGTGGCTCTTCACCCCCGACCCGAGCCTGCCCGGCACCCCCGCACAGGCTCTCAGCGAGAATCGCGGCACGGAGGTGAAGCGTCGCGCCCAGGCGCTCGCCGTCTGACCGAGACAGACCGTCCGATGTTCGGACCACGGCGGCCATGGACCACCCCGGCCGCCGTGGTCCCCACGCACCGACAACGGGGGATCCACGCATGCCCGACAACGCCGCAACCGCACGCGCCCAGCTCGCCGACGCCCGTGTCTACCTGTGCACGGACGCCCGCAGGCGCCAGGGCGACCTCGCCGATTTCCTGGACGCGGTCCTGGACAGCGGTGTCGACATCGTGCAGCTGCGCGACAAGGGCATGGAGGCGGCCGAGGAGCTGGAGCACCTCCAGGTCTTCGCGGACGCCTGCGCGCGCCACGGCAAGCTGCTCGCGGTCAACGACCGGGCGGATGTGGCGCACGCGGCCGGTGCCGATGTGCTGCACCTGGGCCAGGGCGACCTCCCGGTTCCCGCCGCCCGCGCCATCCTCGGCGACGAGGTCCTGATAGGCCGCTCCACGCACGCCGGGTCCGAGGCCGCGGCAGCCGCCGTCCAGGAGGGCGTGGACTACTTCTGCACCGGCCCCTGCTGGCCGACCCCCACCAAGCCCGGCCGCCACGCACCCGGCCTTGACCTGGTCCGGTACACGGCCTCGCTGGGCACCGACCGCCCCTGGTTCGCCATCGGCGGCATCGACCTCGGCAACCTCGACGAGGTGCTGGAGGCGGGTGCCCGCCGCGCCGTCGTGGTGCGGGCGATCACGGAGGCGGACGACCCGGGAGCGGCGGCGGCGGAGTTCGCGAAGCGGCTGCGCGGAGTGCAGCTGCCCGAGGAGTCGGCCGAGTAGCCGTCCGGGTAGTTGTCCGAGTAGCCGTCCGACGGCTTGTCTGAATAGCTGTCCGATTGGCTGAATAGTTGTCCGGCCGCTGTCCGAGGAGTGGACAAGAAGTCGACAAATCGGACAATTCTCGGCTGTGCGGTTGGGGGACCGCATCCCCCTGGCTAACCTGCGGGTATGGCCCTCGGATCTGCTTCCACCAGGACTGACCACGCGCGAACCGTGCGCGACATGCTCGCGACCGGCAACAAGACGTACTCGTTCGAGTTCTCCGCGCCGAAGACCGCCAAGGGCGAGCGGAACCTGTGGAACGCGCTGCGCCGGGTGGAGGCGGTCGCGCCCGACTTCGTCTCCGTGACGTACGGAGCCGGCGGATCCACCCGCGCGGGCACGGTCAGGGAGACCCAGCAGATCGTCGCCGACACGACGCTCACCCCGGTCGCCCACCTCACCGCGGTCAACCACTCCATCGCTGAGCTGCGCAACATCATCGGCCAGTACGCGGACGCCGGGATCCGCAACATCCTCGCCGTGCGCGGAGACCCGCCCGGCGACCCCATGGGCGACTGGGTGCCGCACCCCCAGGGCCTGGCCTACGCGGCCGACCTCGTCCGTCTCATCAAGGAGTCCGGCGACTTCTGTGTCGGTGTCGCGGCCTTCCCCGAGATGCACCCGCGCTCCGAGGCCTGGGACCAGGACGTCGCGCGCTTCGTCGACAAGTGCCGGGCCGGCGCCGACTACGCGATCACCCAGATGTTCTTCCACCCTGAGTCGTATCTCACCCTGCGCGACCGGGTCGCCGCGGCTGGCTGTGCGACTCCGGTGATTCCTGAGGTCATGCCGGTGACGAGTGTGAAGATGCTGGAGAGGCTTCCGAAGCTCAGCAATGCCTCGTTCCCGGACGTTCTGAAAGAGCGGATCCTCACAGCCAAAGACGACGCGGCGGCTGTACGCTCCATTGGCATCGAGTTCGCGACGGAGTTCTGCGCGAGACTGCTGGCCGAGGGAGTCCCCGGACTGCACTTCATCACCCTCAACAACTCCACGGCAACGCTGGAAATTTACGACAATCTGGGTCTGCACCACCCGCAGCAGGCCTAGACCGGTCGCACCCGCGTACGACACACTGCGTAGCGGCCACTGGGAGAGGGGCGTACATGGGCTGGACGGTCCTCTATATCGCTTTCGGCGTCGTCGCGCTCTGGCTGCTCGGCGAGGTCCTACTGCAGTACAAAGCGCGGCTGCGCTACCGGCTGCTCGCCTTCGGGGGCTTCCTCGGCGTGGTCCTCGGTGTGCTGATCCCCTCCGTGGTGGTCATCGGCCTGGGCGCGGCGGCGTTCGCGGTCGGCCAGACGTACGTCACGCTGTCGTTCCGCCGCGGGTTCGCGGAGGGCTGGGCCGTCGGCAACCGCCAGGGCGCCGACAAGGCCAAGGGCAAGAGCAAGCGTCGCCGCGGCGAGCCGGAGCACCAGGACCCGTCGCTGGAGGTCTCCGGCCTCGAAGCGGCCGACCCCACGGCATTTGAGCAGCACGACGAGTTCGCAGGCGAGGACAACGTCTTCTCGCCCGCGCAGTCCGACCGCTTCATGCCGCCGGGTTCGGGTGAACCCGGCGCCGCCGAGAGCACCGCCGTGTACGAGCCGCAGCCCCTGCCCGACGACACCGGCTCCTACGGCGTCTACGACGCCACCGCATACGCGGCAGCGGCCGACCAGTCCTACGACTCCGCGGCCCAGGGCCAGGACCAGCAGGCCTATGCATACGACGGCTACTCCGGGTACGACCAGCAGCAGTACGGCTACGACAACAACGGCCAGCAGCAGTACGCCGCCTACTCCGACCCGTACATCGGTACGCAGACCTACAGCGGTGCCTCGTACGACAACACCACCTATGGCGGCGGCGAGCAGCAGCAGTACCCGCAGCAGGGTTACGGCCAGGACCAGTACGCCGCCGGTACCTACGGCGACGGCACTCCGCCCGGTGGCGTCTGGGTGCCGCAGCAGCGCACCGACGAGTACGGCGGCGAACTCCCGCCGGAGCAGCCGTACCCGTACCAGGAGAACGGGAACGGGAACGGCAACGGGAACGGGAACGGCACCGGGTACGACGAGCAGCAGTACCGCTACTGAGGGCGGCCCGCACCGGACTTGGTGCGGCCCTCTTCCCCTTCAGCGCACCAGGATCACCGCGAGCCCCGGAACTCCGGCCCTTCCACGATCAGTCCGGCCACCAGCGCGCCCGACATGCCCGCGTGCGGCAGGCCGCCGCCGGGGTGGGCCCAGCCGCCGACCGCGAACAGGCCGGGCAGGCGAGTGCTGTTCGCGGGATGCAGCAGAGTTCCTGCCGCGCCCGACAGCGAGGGCGCGGGTATGCCGCCGCCCTGGGCCCCCGTCTCCTCCTCGGTGTGCACGGGCGTGCGCACCTCGCGCCACAACACCCGCTCACGCAGCCCCGGAACGGCCCGCTCTGCGGCGGCGGCCATCCGGTCCGCGAAGGCGTCCGCGGCCCCGTCTGCCGTCCAGTCGTGGTGGGTCTGGGACGGCACCGTCGACGTGAGCACCACGGACTCGTGCGCCTCATCGGGGCGCAGGCGTGGGTCGTCCGGCCGCTCGACCCACACGGTCGGCCGCTCGGGCGGTGTACCAGGTCCGAAGAGGTCGAGCTCCGCCTCCCGGTCGGTGGTGTGGACGACCGTGCGGTGCGCGGCGCCCGCCTCTCGCGCACCGCGCAGCGCGAGACAGACCACGACCTTGCCGGCGACGAGGGTCTCCGGCTTCGGCACCACGTCGTCCCCCACGTACAGCTCGGTACGGCTCAGGCCGCTCAGCCGCCAGGGCCCACTGCCGACGACCGTGTCCGCCTCGACGACGGTTCCGTCCCGCAGCTCGACCCCCGCGGCCCGGCCGTCCTTCTCCACGACCCCTGTGACCTCGGCGCCGAAGACGAACTCGACCTTCCGGGCGAGGCACCGCTCGTACACGGCGCGCGCCAACTCCCTTATCCCGCCGCGCACATACCAGGTACCGAAGGCGTGCTCCACGTACGGCAGCACGGCGGCGCTCGCCGGGGCGACGCGCGGGTCCAGCCCGTACGCGAGGGCGTGGCTCTCCAGGAGGGCAGTCAGGCGCGGGTCGCCCAGCTCCCAGGCGCCGACCTCGGCGAGGGTGGCGGCCCGCCGGGTGCGCAGCAGCCGCTTGTGCGGCACCGCCGGATAGGGCTCGCGCTCCGCGAGCACCGGCCAGTTGGGCCACAAGGGCTCCTCCAGGAGCGGCCTGCGCGTGCGGTCCCAGGCCTCGCGGGCCCGCACCAGGAAGTCGCCCCACCGGTCGCCCGCGCCCGCGCCGAGCGCCTCGGTCAGTGCGGTGACGACACCCGCGCGGGACGCGTTCGGCAAGGAGACGTCCGTGCCGTCCGCGAAGACATGGCGTGACGACGGGTCCACCTGGACCAGCTTGACGCACGCCTCCAGCGGCTCCTTGCCCGTCTTGAGGAACAGGTCGCGATAGACCGCCGGCAGTGGCAGCAGGCCCGGGCCCGTGTCGAACGCGAAGCCGTCGCGCTCGACACGGCGCAGCGCACCGCCGTACGTCGCCGTGCGCTCGTACACCACCACCCGGTGGCCCGCGACGGCCAGCCGGGCGGCGGCCGCCATCGCGCCCATCCCGGCGCCCATCACCGCAATTCGTGCCATGCGAGGGACTTTATCGGCCGCCACCGACAATCCCGCCCGGCGGTCAGTCGGGCGCTCGCCCCACCCGCGCCGCCAGCCGTTTCTCCTCCCGGCGCTGGGCCCTACGGCGCCGGAACCGTCTGATCCGCGAGACCAGGAAGAAGAGCACCACAAGACCGGCGAGCAGCAGGACGCCCGCGATGATCGCGGCGGCCTCGGGGTGGAACATCGCGAAGGTGAGGATCCCCGCGACCCCGAGGTCCTCGGCGGTGCTCATGAGGAAGTTGCTGAACGGCTCCGGCGAGGTGTTGATCGCCATCCGTGTCCCGGCCTTGACGGTGTGGCTCGCCAGTGCGGTCGAACCGCCGATCGCACCCGCCGCCAGATCGGGAAGCGAACCGGTCTGCCCGGCGAGCAGCGCCCCGACCACGGCACCCGACACGGGCCGGATCACCGTGTGCACGGAGTCCCACACCGAGTCCACGTACGGGATCTTGTCGGCGACCGCCTCACAGAGGAAAAGAACGCCGGCTGTGACGAGGATCTCAGGGCGCTGAAGTGACTCCGGGACGTCGTCGCTCAGGCCGGTCGCGCCGAAGACGCCGAGGAGCAGCACCACCGCGTACGCGTTGATGCCGCTGGCCCAGCCGCTGGTGAAGACCAGGGGGAGTACGGACACGGAGGCGATCGTAACCAGTCGGCGACGGTGCGTCCTGGGCTTGAGAGCGGAGAGCTGAGTACTCGTACCTAGTGGGTGAGATGAGTACGCGCGCGGATGGGCCCGACCTGCGTGAACGACAGAGTGGAGGCACGGAAGGGGGCGCGGCTCCGGTACCGCCGACACGGGGCGGCGGAACGGTTCTCGCGCCCTTGGCCGCTCCTTCCGCCGATTCGTCGGCGGGAGTGAGGCAACGGGGGACCCGGAGATGACCGGACGGGGTCCAACGGGGGAGTACGGGGGAGTGGGGAGTACGGCGAAGCGCCGGTTCGAGTGGCCCGCGGGGGACGCGGCCACATCGGACCGGCGCTTTCGTGCGTGCCCGGTATGCGGTGGGTGTCAGCGGTTGCCGCTCACCCGGCCCTGGAGCAGCCGGGAGAGAGCCGAGTGGACGTCGTCCAGGGAGCGCTCGGGCTGGAAGGCCTGCCAGTCCAGGGCGGCCACCAGGACCATGCCGACCAGCGCGGCGGCCGTCAGCGGGATGTCGATCTCGTCGCTGAGCTCGCCGTTCGCCACGCCGTCCCGCAGGACCCCCTCGACGACCGCGACCGCCTCCTGCCGGACCACCAGAAGCGTGGACTGCCAGGCGCGGTTGGTGCGCCACAGCTCGGCCACGTAGAGCTGGGTGAAGGCCGGATAGCGGTCGATGAAGACGAGCCCTGCCCGGATCATCGCGTCCAGTGCGTCGACCTTGCTGCCGCCGTCCCTGGCGGTCTTCTCGGCCGCCTCCCGAAGAGAGGCGGTGAGGAGGCCGACGCCGTGCCGGAGCAGCTCTTCGAAGAGGACGGACTTGCTCGCGAAGTTGTAGTAGACCGTGCCCTTCGCGACCCCGGCGCGCTCGGCGATCTCGTCCACCGTGGTGGCGGAGAAGCCCTGCTCGGCGATGAGGGTGACGGCCGCCTCGTAGAGCTTCTGGCGGGTCGCCTCGCGGCGGCTGCCACCGGCTGCCGTGGTGTTGCTGCTTTCCATGGTCCTGATTGTCACAGGAACGCTCACGCGCGCGGTCACAGGCTCAGCTCCGGGTGCAGCCGGTCGAGGGTCCAGACCTGCTTACGGTGTGCGGACAGGGCGGTGAGAGCCAGGGCGCCCAGGGTGAAGGCGGCGAGGACCGCGCACGCCTGCCAGACCGGCCCGAGGCCACCTCCCGTAATGAGCCTCCTGAGGGCCTCGACCACGTAACTCATCGGCAAGAAGGGGTGGATCGCGTTGAAGAAGCCCGGACTGGTCTGGACGGGGTAGGTGCCGCCAGCCGACGTCAACTGGAGCATCAGGAAGGCGAGGACGAGGATCCGGCCCGCCGCTCCGAAGCGTGCGTTCAGCCACTGCACGATCGCGGCGAAGCATGCCGTCACCAGGAACAGGAAGCCCACCGTCCCGGCCGCGTGCGCCATTTCCAGGCCGATCGCCCAGTGCAGCACGGACATCAGGGCCGCCGTCTGCAGCACACCTATGGCGGCCACCGGTAGCCAGCCCGCCAGCGCGATGCGCCAGGCCGAGGCGCCCGCCGCGAGCGCGCGCCGGTTGAGCGGCTGGATCAGCATGTACGCCACCATCGCGCCCACCCACAGGGACAGCGGGATGAAGTACGGGGCGAAGCCGGTGCCGTAGTTGGGCGCCTTGTGGAGGTCCTGCGAGGCGAGTCGCACCGGGTCCGACATGACCTCGGTCCGCTGGTCACGGTCCTGTTCGTCGTAGTCGGGGATCTGGCCTGCGCCGTCGTGCAGTCCGTCGGCGAGCGTCCCGGAGCCGTCGGCGAGCTTGTACAGGCCGGCGTCGAGGTCGCTCGCGCCCGTCTTCAGCTTCCCGACGCCCGTGTCGAGGTCCGCCGCACCGGTCTTGGTCGTGCCGAGCCCCGAGTGCAGCGTCTTCGCTCCGTCGGCGACCTTCCCTGCGCCCTTGTTCAGCTCGTTGACCTTGGAGACGGCGTCGGTGAGGTCCTCGGAGAGGTTCGGCGAGCGGTCGGCGAGTGCCTGGGCCTGCTTCTGGAGCGTGGCCAGGTTCTTGTCGAGCGTGTCTAGATCGCCGTCCTGGTCCTCGATCAGCGTGTTGACGTCGTCGGCGACCGTGGCCACCTCCGCGGCCGCCTGCTTGGCCTTCTTCAGGTCGGGGCACGCGGCGTCGGGGACCGGCAGGGTCTCGCAGCGGGCCTTGTAGACCGTGTCCAGGGTGGTGGAGGCCGTGCGGGCGCCCTTGGCGGCGGCCGGGGCCGCCTTCACCAGGGTGCCGAGGTCGGAGCGGATCCCCGAGGCGGCGTCGGCGACCAGCTGGGCCGTGTCACCGATCGACTTCTCGTTGTCCTTCAGGAAGGGGCCCACCTCGTCCGCGACCCCGTTGACCTTGTCGGCCAGGGTCTGCGTACCGTCCGCGACCTGCCGCGAGCCCTCTTCCAGGTCGCCCGCGCCCGTGTTGAGCTTCTTCAGGCCCGAGGAGAGCTTCCCGCTGCCCGCCTTGGCGTCCTTCAGGCCGTCCGCGAGGTCCTCGGCCCCCTTCTCCGCCGTGCCGATCCCGCTCTCCAGCTTGTCGGCCCCCTTGGCGGCCTTAACGGTCTCCCCGTGGATGTCCGAGAACGAGATGAAGATCTTGTCGAGGAACGACCGGGAGGCCTTCGTGGACGCGGCCGTGCGCACCTCGCTGAACACCGTCCGGGAGATCTGCCCGACGATGTAGTTGTTCGCGTCGTTCGTACGCACCTGGAGCGCGCCCGTCTCCGGCGACTCCCCGGAGCTGGAGGCGATCCGCTCGCTGAAGTCGCTCGGCATCGTCAGCGACAGGTAGTACGTGCCGTCCTCGATGCCCGCGCCGGCCTCGTCCGCGCTCACCTCGTGCCACTCGAAGGTGTCGCTGTCGCGCAGCCCCTTGGTGATGTCGTCGCCCGCCGTCAGTTTCTTGCCCGCGGCGGTCGCCCCCTTGTCGTCGTTGACGAGTGCCACCGGGATGCGGTCGAGACGGCCGTACGGGTCCCAGAACGACCACAAGTAGAGGGCGCCGTAGAGCAGGGGCAGCAGCAGGAGCGCGACCAGCGCGGCGCGCGGGAGCTTGCCCCTGCCGAAGCGCCTGAGCTCAAGCGAGGCCAGTTTCGGCGAGCGCATCGGCCGTCTCCTTGTTGTCGTTCTCGGTGGCCTCGGTGGCCTCGGTGGCCTCGGTGGCCTCGGTGGCCTCGGTCGTCTCGGTGTTCTCGTGGTTGTGCCGGTGCTGCTGCTCGTCCGCCGATTCCGGCCCGTCCTTGGGCCTGGTGGACACGATGACGGCGTTCTCCGGAGCCTCGTGGCACACCGCGACGACCGTGGTCCCGGACTCGGCGAGCGACCTCAACAGAGCCCAGGCATCGGCCCGTTCGGCATCCGACAGCTTGAGGTCGAGGTCGTCGACGGCGAGCAGGCGCGGGCGGCCGATGAGGGCCAGCGCGACGGACAGCCGCAGCGCCTCCAGACGCTCCAGATCGCGTACGGACGTCCGGGAACCCTTGGGCAGCGCCTCCCGGTCGAGCCCGGCGGCGGCCAGAGCGGTGTCGATCCGCAGCTTCGCCTCGTTCACCCGCTCGGCACGCGGTCGCAACAGCCCCCGCAGCGAGCCTCCGAACCGCCGCTGCAGCAGCGCCCGTTCCAGCAGGTGCTCCCCCACGGTCAGCGCCGGGTCCAGGTCGGTGACGCCCGGGACATGGGCCGGCGCACTGATCCGGCGTACCGCGGACATCTGCTTGGGCAGCCGGAAGGAACCGACCGTGGCCTGCCCCTCGCTGGGTTTCATCCGCCCGGCGAGCGCCAGCAGCAGGCAGGTCCGGCCGGAACCGGACGGCCCCACGACCGCGATCAGCGAACCGGGTTCGGCCCTGATCCCCACATCCCGGAACGCCCAGCCTCGCGGCCCCTTGAGCCCGAACCCCTCGGCACTGACGGCGACTCCGCGGTGCTCGCCCACAGCTCCCCCTCTTCGAGTCGACCGGCACGCCGACTTTTGAACTGACTGGTCAGTGCAAAAACTATCTCGAACTGTCGATCGAAGCAAAAGTGCAGGTCAGGCCGGATTGTCAGTGGCATACCTCACGATGGACACATACGGCCACAGAGCCGTCACACAGACGACAGGAGGTTCGTCATGGCCAACTCATCCGCAGCCGCCTCCCATTGGCGCCGCGCCCCCGGCCCTGCCCCCTCACTGACCGGCCCGGCGAGCGACGTGCACCCCGTGCTCCGCCGGACCACGGCCCCACCCGCCGCCCTCGAACTGCTCGCACAGGCCCACGCCGGACTCGACGAGGCGACCGCCCTCGAAACACCCAACGAGCGCTACGCGACGGCGCACTTGGCCGCCCTGCGCACCGCCGCCGCCGTCCTCGCCGCGCGAGGACGCCCCGAACCCACCCCCCGACGCAGGGCACGCATCCGGAGCGCCTGGGAAGTGCTCCCCGAAATCGCGCCCGAACTCGCCGAGTGGAGCGCGCTGTTCGCCTCCGGAGCGACCCGCCGTGCCCGCGCCGAGGCGGGCATACAGGGCGCGGCAGGCAGCCGCGACGCCGACGACCTGATACGCGACGCGGCGATGTTCCTGCGCCTCGTCGAGCGGATGCTGGTGCTGCAGCCCGTGCTGCCCCAGCCCCGGCAGGACGGAGACCGCCAAGTCCCGGACGCGGGCTGACCGGCACGTAGGTCGCGGACCCCCTCTTCCCTCGGCGAGCCGCACGGTCTGCCGAACGGGGTTCGTGACTCCGGAGCCGGTCGGCAATGATCGCTTCGCCGCCCACTAGGGTGGAAGTGCCTGAAGCCTTCCGGCCCGAAAAGGGCACCGGAAGGCCCCCCGATCGCTCCGCCGTGCAAGAGGCGGTGCCGCGCCGAGGAGTCAACTGCCGTGTCGGACCCGATGCGCCCCCGCGCCTCCCTCCGTACCGCCGTGGTCTGGGAGGTACTCAAGGACGCCCTGGACCGCCGGGTCAAAGCCAACGGGCGGGAGTCCCTGGACGTCCTCGACACCGGGGGCGGCAGCGGCAACTTCGCGGTACCCGTGGCCCGCCTCGGCCACCGCGTCACCGTCGTCGACCCCAGCCCGAACGCGCTGTTCGCGCTGGAGCGCCGGGCCGCCGAGGCCTCGGTCGCCGACCGGGTGCACGGCGTCCAGGGCGACGCGCACGGCCTCTTCGACGTCGTCGAGCGTGGCGGCTACGACGCGGTGCTGTGCCACGGGGTCCTGGAGTACGTGGACGACCCGGCCCAGGGCGTCCGCAACGTGGTGGACGCGCTGCGTCCCGAAGGCGTCCTCAGCCTCCTCGCCGCCGGCCTGGGCGGAGCCGTGCTGGCACGCGCCCTCGCCGGGCACTTCACGGAGGCCAGGCAGGCGCTCCATGACCCGGACGGACGCTGGGGGGAGGGTGATCCCGTACCCCACCGTTTCACCGCCGAACAGCTCACCGGGCTCGTCGAGGGCGCGGGCCTGAATGTCGCCGCCGTACACGGCGTGCGGGTCTTCGCCGACCTGGTCCCCGGCGTCCTCGTGGACACCGAGCCCGGGGCCCTGGAAGCACTGCTGAAACTGGAGGCGGCAGCGGCCGAACTCGCCGCGTTCCACTCGGTGGCGACGCAGCTTCATGTGCTCGGTGAGACACCGTCGGCCGGTGAGGGTTGAGTCGACTGCTGTGGCGCACCGCTGATCAGGGGCTTGACTGCAGATGGAGTACGCCACAGGCCCCCCGATCGGGCGCTCGGCGCCGTATGATCGAGGGAGACCGTTCGGCATGACAGGCCGGTTGCTGGGGAATGTACGCCTCAGTGGATCCGGGTGTCATGGCGGCTTCCGGTCAGCGAATTGGCGTAGAGGGGCGGGTTTCACGGGGGCGATTCCCTGCCTATCCTGAAGGGGACCCCCGGTCGCCCCGGCGACTGCACGATGAGGAGGACTCCGTGCCGCTCTCGGAGCACGAGCAGCGAATGCTCGAGCAGATGGAGCGAGCGCTGTACGCCGAAGATCCCAAGTTCGCGACAGCGCTTGAGGGAAGCGGGCTGCGTACGTACACCCGGCGACGGGTGTACCAGGCGGTCGCGGGCTTCCTGGTGGGTATCGCGCTCCTCATGGCCGGAATGGTCACGGTGCAGATCTGGCTGAGCGTGGTGGGTTTTCTCGTCATGCTGGGCTGCGCGGTGCTCGCCGTCACCGGTTGGCGCAAAGCCCCCAAGCCAGGTGAACAGCCGACCGCGCCAGGCGGCGCGCCGGCCGCACGCGGGCAAGGCCGACAGCGCCGCTCCCTGATGGACCGTATCGAACAACGTTGGCAGCGCCGCCGCGACGAACAGGGCCACTAGCCCTCAGAGCGCGGCAGCTACAGACATTCCGTGAGGGGGTGTCCACCCAGTCAGGTGGACACCCCCTCACGCACGCCCTGAAACCCGATGCGGCTCTGGCAGCACCTGGTGCCGTTCCGACGGGATTCCCGGCACCGGGCCGAGCTCCTCGGCGGTGGGTCGCACGGCCTGGCACGTACCCAAAGCAGTGCGGCCCCCGCCCCGAGTCAGGGCAGGGGCCGCACACCGTGCACGGGTCAGCCGTTCTGGCCCGAAGGGCGCCGCAGCAGGGTCTCTCGCCGGGCCGCGAGGCGGGCGGACAGGGCCACCCAGCGGGCCGACGCCGCCCAGGCCACCCGGATGGCCGAGCGAGGGGCGAGAAGTGCGCGGAGACGGGCAGGGCGGCTCGCCGAGGTGCGGAAGGCGTCCGCGATCTGACGGGCGTCCTCGGCGAGGCCCGCCGTCGGAACGGGATGCGGGGCGTAGAGCACCTGCTCCACGGCCGCCGCCAGCCGGTGCACCGCGTCCGCCGCCGTTGGTTCGAGGAGCCCGAGACGAACAATCCGCGCGGCCGCCTTGCGGGGCGTCTGCGAGTCGTCCGGCTCGATCCCGTAGTCCCACGCCGTATCGGTCACTTCCAGCCAGGCACTCAGCGTGTACACCGCCACATCCGCCTCGGTGCGTCCGTGCCCGCCGAGCCGCAGGGCCCGTATCCGCATGCGCCACAGCATCGGCAGCAAGGGGACCCCCAGCACCAGGAGCCCGGCCAGGGCCAGCCCCAGGATCTGGAGCCACGGCATGCCGTCGTCATCGGAGCCCACCGCCGCCAGCGCGGACTCGCTCGCGCACGCCTGGAGCTTCCTCTCCTGCGTCGTGCAGCTGTCGCTGGCCGATGCCGAGGCGGCGGGTGCCGTGGACGCCGAAGTCGTCGGCTGCGGCGCGGCCGGCACATCGGTGCCGGACGTCTCCGGCTGGGTGTACTCCGGTACCGAGCCCCGGTTCGGCGTCGGCTCGAAGCGCGTCCAGCCCACCCCTTCGAAGTACAGCTCGGGCCAGGCGTGCGCGTCCCGCAGCCCCACCGTCATCGAACCGTCGGGCTGTGCGGAACCGGGCGTGAAGCCCACCGCGACGCGAGCCGGTATCCCCAACGTGCGGGCCATCGCGGCCATCGCGAAGGAGAAGTGGACGCAGAAGCCCTCCTTGTCCTTCAGGAAGCGCGCGATCGCGGCGGAGCCGCTGCCGACCTGTACCTCGGTGTCGTACGTGAATCCGCCGCTCACGGCGAAGTAGTCCTGGAGCTTGACCGCCTGCTCGTAGTGGTTGGCCGAGCCCGCGGTGACCTCGCGCGCGGTGTCCGCCACCACCGAGGGCAGCGAATCCGGCACCTCGGTGAACTCGCGCTTCAGCGCCGGATCCGGCTCAGGCGCGCTCGCGAGCTGCTCCGCCGTCGGCTGCACGAGCAGGCTCGTGACCTCGTACTGCACGCCTCGCGTGTTCTGGCCGTGGTCCCCGACGAGCGTGCGCCCCACCGGCTCGTACCGCCAACTGCCCTGGATGTCCACCTGGCTGGCCGGGTAGGGCATCGGGAGCCAGTCCTGGGCGTACCAGTCGGCTGCCGAGACACGGGTCTGGATCGAGCTCCGCTTGACGTCGCCCGCGAGGCCGATCGGCGCCGGGAACGTGTCCGGCACATCGATGATGTGCCGCTGAGACGGCTTCCAGGCCGTCCCGTCGAAGTCGTCCAGGGAGACGATCCGCAGATACATGTCCTGGGTGGCGTCGGTGTTGGTGCGGTACGACATGACCTCGCGGTCCTCGTCCACGTTCAGACTGTCGCGGAGCGAGACCAGCGGGTTGACCGCGGAGATCGTGCCGCCGCCACCGGAGCCCGAGCCGACGCCCGCCCCAGCACCGTCCAGCAGGCCGCCGTCGAGCGAGGGCAGGGCGAGCGGCACCACCAGGGCGACGCCCAGCGCGACCGCACCGATGCGCCGCCCGGTGCGGACGGGTGCGACGGCGCCGTCCGAGGATTCGGGGCCCGGTGCGTGGGACGCCCCGCCGAAGACGCGGCCCCACTGCGAGAGCCGGTCGCGGCCCTCGGCCAGCAGCAGCATCAGATAGCCGACGGCCGCGAGCAGGAACCACAGCCACGCGGCACTGCCGCCGGACAGCCCCGCGGCGACCGAGTACAGCGCGAGCAGCGGGAGTCCGGCGGGAGCCGCACTGCGGAACGTGACCGCGAGCGCGTCCACCGCCAGCCCGATCACCAGGACACCGCCGACCAGCATCAGCCGGATGCCGTCGGACAGCGGCGCGGGAATCGCGAACCGTCCGACATCGTCCGTGCCCGCCTGCAGCAGCACCCCGAACTGGTTGAACGCCTCGGGTCCCGGGATGATCCCGAGGAAGGCCTGCTCTCGGGCGAAGACCAGCGTCAGCAACATCAGCGTCACCAGCGCCTGCACCGCCACGGTCAGCGGCCTGGCCAGCGGAACCCGCCGGGTCAACGCGCCCGCACCGGACTGCACGGCCAGCAAAAACGCCGCCTGGAAGAGCCAGGTCACCGGGTCGACCAGCGGCAGCAGGGCAGACGCGGCCATGAGAGTGGCCGCCGCCGCGCACAGCGCCAGACGCGCACGCCCGCTCACGCAACACCACCCCCTGCCGTACTTCCCGTCGACGCGACGCCCGTGCGCTGCCGGTCCGCCTCACGCCACAGGTCGGCGATCCCCGCCCCCCGCGGCACCCTCACAGCCGTCCAGCCCGCCTCGCGCAGCATGCGCAGTTGATCCTCGCTCTTGTCCAACGGCCCGGGGACATCGGTCGGTTCCCGCATCCATGCCTCGCTGTCCAGCAGAAAAGCGACGGCCCCGCCGCTGCGCTGACGCATCTTGGCGAGCACCGTGGCCTGCTCCTCGTCCAGATCGCCGAGGAAGGCGATCAGCAGCCCTTCGTTCCCGCCGCGCAGCACGTCGTACGCACGGGAAAGACCCGTGCCGTCCGAGTGGTCGACCACGGCGAGTGTGTCCATCATCATCCCGGCGGCGTCCGCCGACTCCTGGCTGGCGCCCGCGAAACCGTCGGCGCCCTCGCCGGGCACCGAACTGCCGGTGTCGGTCAACAGCCGTACCGAAAAGCCCCGTTCGAGCATGTGCACCAGCGACGACGCCGAGCCCGAGACCGCCCACTCGAAGGCCGAGTCAGGGCCCGCGCCTTCGTAGGCGATGCCCCGGGTGTCGAGCAGCACAGTGCAGCGGGAGCGCTGCGGCTGCTCCTCGCGGCGGACCATCAACTCGCCGTAGCGCGCGGTCAGGCGCCAGTGCACCCGGCGCAGGTCGTCGCCGTAGCGGTAGCCGCGCGGGATGATGTCGTCCTCACCCGCCAGTGCCAGCGAGCGCTGCCGCCCGTCGCCGTACCCCTTCGCCTCGCCGGTCAGCCGCACCGGCGGCAGCGGCTCCACGCGCGGGATGACGGTCAGGGTGTCGTACGTCGAGAAGGAACGCGTCAGCTCACACATCCCGAAGGGGTCGGTCAGCCGCAGTTGCAGCGGGCCCAGCGGATAGCGGCCGCGCAGGTCCGAGCGCACCCGGTAGGACACCTCGCGGCGGCCGCCCGCCTCCACCCGGTCCAGGACGAACCGGGGCCGCGGACCGAGCACGTACGGCACCCGGTCCTGGAGCATCAGCAGTCCGGTGGGCAGCCGCGAGACGTTGTCCATCCGCAGATGGACCCGGGCCTCGGAACCGGCGGGCACGCGCGCGGGGGCGAGTCTGCGGCTTCCCGAGACCCGGTAACGGGTGCGGTACAGCACGGTCGCACACACCAGCGGGAGGACCGCAAGGAGCAGGCCGACCCGGAGCAGATCGCTCTGCCCCAGGACGTACGCGCAGATCGCGGCCGCGATTCCGGCGGCCAGGAAGGAGCGCCCCCGCGTGGTGAGCCCGGCCAGCGCTGTGCGCAGCCCGCCCTTGTCCTCCTCGGCGGCGTACCCCGTCCCTCCTTGCGTCATCCAAGCCTCCGCGGCGGCTGTTGGCCGTAGGCGGTCGCACCGCGGCCCACCGTGAAGCCGGCCTGCTGCTGGGGCGCGGCCGGAACGGGGATGCGCTGCAGGATCTCCTCGACGACCTGCTCGGCCGTACGCCGGTTCAACTGTGCCTGTGCCGTGGGCAGCAGACGATGGGCCAGGACCGCCACGGCGAGTGCCTGGACGTCGTCCGGCAGCGCGTAGTCCCGGCCGCTCAGTGCGGCGGACGCCTTCGCCGCGCGCAGCAGATGCAGCGTGGCACGCGGCGAGGCGCCGAGTCTGAGGTCGGGGTGCGTGCGCGTGGCCCCGACCAGCTCCACCGCGTAACGCCGGACAGCGTCGGCGACGTGGACCGTGCGGACCGCGTCGATCAGCTTCACGATCTCGTGCGCGTGCGCCACCGGCTGGAGGTCGTCCAGCGGGCTCACGCCGCCGTGGGTGTCCAGCATCTGCAACTCGGCCTCCGCGCTGGGATAGCCGATGGAGACACGGGCCATGAAGCGGTCGCGCTGGGCCTCCGGCAGCGGGTAGGTGCCCTCCATCTCGACCGGGTTCTGCGTGGCCACCACCATGAAGGGGGCGGGCAGTTCGTACGTTGTCCCGTCGATGGTGACCTGGCGCTCCTCCATCGACTCCAAGAGCGCGGACTGTGTCTTGGGCGAGGCGCGGTTGATCTCGTCGCCGATCACGATCTGCGCGAAGATCGCGCCCGGTTTGAACTCGAAGTCCCTGCGCTGCTGGTCCCAGATGGACACACCCGTGATGTCCGAGGGCAGCAGGTCGGGCGTGAACTGGATACGCCGCACCGAGCAGTCGATGGACCGCGCCAGCGCCTTGGCGAGCATGGTCTTGCCGACGCCCGGAACATCCTCGATCAGAAGATGGCCCTCGGCGAGCAGCACGGTCAGCGAAAGCCGTACGACCTCAGGCTTGCCTTCGATCACTCCTTCCACCGAACTGCGGACACGCTCCACAGTGGCGGTCAGATCTGTAAGGCTCGCTCGATCGTCATAGGTCGTCACCCGGCCCTCCTCGGCCCTTTCGCGGGCCGACGCCCTGTGCGGACCGGCCCACCTCGAAACACGGACACCACGCGGGAACAGTTCCGCGTGACGCCACACCCGCATTCTTGTTGCCGTTACCGGTTCGTGTCATCCGCCTGTGGATAACTGGCCGCTATATGTCTGTCTTGCGGTCTTTTGGGCATCGGGCGCTCATGATTTTTTGGTGAAGAGAGAGTCCCACAAGGGTTCGGACCGCCGTCGCGGGGGCCCGGTGAAGATGTCAGGCCGGGTCGATCTCGCGCAGCAGACCCGTCGTGACATCGAAGACGAAGCCGCGCACGTCGTCGGTGTGCAGCAGGAACGGCGAGGTGCGCACACGCTGCATCGACTGCCGCACGTCCTGTTCGACGTCCCGGAAGGCCTCCACCGCCCAGGCGGGGCGCTGGCCGACCTCCATCTCCAGATCGTGCCGGAAGTCCTCGGTGAGCGACTCCAGGCCGCAGCCGGTGTGGTGGATGAGGACGACGCTGCGCGTCCCGAGTGCCCGCTGGCTGATCGTGAGGGAGCGGATCACATCGTCGGTGACGACTCCGCCCGCGTTACGGATGGTGTGGCAGTCGCCCAGCTCGAGACCGAGCGCGGCGTGCAGGTCGAGCCGGGCGTCCATGCAGGCGACCACGGCGACACGCAGGACGGGACGGGCGTCCATCCCCGGATCGGCGAAGGCGGCGGCGTACCGCTGGTTCGCGTCGACGAGGCGGTCGGTCACGGTGGTGCCGTCGCTGGATATGGCGCCTTCGGGCTCGGTGGGAACGGATGCGGAGGTCGTCATACCTATGACGGTACTGGGCACATTTGAAGCGGTCCTGCCGTGAGAGGGACAAAGAACGTCATCGTGGCTTGTTGTGAGGTAACCCACACGGGCGGTGTCGGCTCGCCCGTATGGGTTGTTCTTTCCGATTTACGGCTTCATCGGGAGCGGGACTCACGACGCGCATGCCGGTTGATTGACCGCGAGACACCGTGGACTAAAGTGACGCGAAGCGGGAGGCGAGGCTCTCCCTGCTGGACTGTTTTCCCTGGAGACCCGGCGATTTTCCGGCGTTTCCCCACGTGCGCGGTGCGTACGTACGGCTCGGCCTCCTCCCGCTCCCGGTCGGCTGACGCCACTCTCCCGGCGCCAGCGGGCCTCCCCTTCTCGAGCGGGCGGGGACCCGGCGGTGCGTACGGCCTTGCCGGATCTGAGAGGGCCCCTTGAGTCAGAGTCGCCACGTCCCGGTGATGCTCCAGCGGTGCCTGGACATGCTGGCCCCGGCCCTCAACGGGCCCGGAGCCGTCGTCGTCGACTGCACCCTGGGGCTCGGCGGACACAGCGAAGCGCTCCTCACGCAGTTCCCCGAAGCCCGGCTCGTGGCCCTGGACCGCGACAAGGAGGCGCTGCGCCTCTCCGGGGAGCGGCTCGCCCCCTTCGGTGACCGTGCGACCCTCGTGCACGCCGTCTACGACGAACTCCCCGAGGTACTCGACCGCCTGGGCATCCCGCGCGTCCAGGGCATCCTGTTCGACCTCGGCGTCTCCTCCATGCAACTCGACGAGGCGGACCGCGGGTTCGCGTACGCGCAGGACGCTCCGCTCGACATGCGCATGGACCAGACGACCGGCATGAGCGCGGCCGAGGTGCTCAACACCTACCCGCCGGGCGAACTGGTGCGGATCCTGCGGGCGTACGGCGAGGAGAAGCAGGCCAAGCGGATCGTGTCGGCGGTCGTCCGTGAACGCGCGAAGGACCCCTTCAGCAACAGCGCGCGGCTCGTCGAACTGATCCGCGACTCGCTTCCCCAGGCGGCCAAGCGCACCGGCGGCAACCCCGCCAAGCGCACCTTCCAGGCGCTGCGCATCGAGGTCAACGGCGAACTCAGCGTCCTGGAGAGGGCGATTCCCGCGGCTGTGAAGACACTCGCGGTCGGCGGCCGGATCGCCGTCCTGTCGTACCACTCGCTGGAAGACCGGCTGGTCAAGCAGGTGTTCGCGGCCGGCGCCGCCAACACGGCGCCGCCCGGCCTGCCGGTCGTGCCCGAGCGCTACCAGCCCCGGCTCAAGCTGCTCACCCGCGGTGCCGAACTTCCCACCGAGGAAGAGGTCGCCGAGAACCGGCGAGCTGCTCCCGCCCGGCTGCGGGGGGCGCAGCGCATCCGTGAGGAAGCCGAGTGAGGCGCTCGGAGAGGGAGAACGAGTGAGTCGGAAACCTGAACTCGCGGGGTCGTGGGAGTGGAATGTCCCAACTCGCGGTCCGCGTCTCGGTGCGGCATCCAAACTCACGGGACCGAGTGGGTTGGGGATCCGGACGCCTGGTCGGCGTCCGGGCAGGACGTCCGAACCCACGGAGCGGAGTGAGTTGGGGATTCCGACTCGCGAGGTGGCACGGGTTGGAGATTCGAACTCACGGAGCGGCTGTGAGTGGGAGAACCGAACCCACAGGGAGGGTGTGTGAGTAGGAAGCCCGAACTGAGAGGGCGAGCGGCTCGGCTCGCCCGGCTTCTCCCGGCCGGTGCCGGGACAGCCGCCCGTACCCCCTTCGTCCTGCTGGTCGTGCTGCTGCTCGGCGGCGGTCTCATCGGCCTCCTCGTGCTGAACTCCGCGCTCAGCGCGGGCTCGTTCCAGCTCGACGACCTGCAGAAGGACACCAAGAGCCTCACCGACGAGGAGCAGGCGCTCCAGCGGGACGTGGACGCCTACGCCGCCCCCGACGCCCTCCAGCGCCGAGCCCGTGAACTGGGCATGGTCCCCGGCGGCGACCCGGCGTTCCTCGACCCGGACGGCACCGTCAAGGGCGTCCCCGGAGCGGCCGAGCAGTCCTCGGCACGCAATCCGGTGGTGCGCCCGCCCGAGGTCCTCGCCCCCGCGCCGAGTCCGACGCCGACTCCGACCGTGCCCGAGACTCCGACCGAGCCCCCCAACCCGACGCCGCCCACGGCCGCCGCCTCGGCGCAGCCGTCGATTGCCACCCCGTCCGCGCAGCCCCCCACAACACCCGGCAGGTGACGGAAGTGTCCGACAGGGAACCGCCGCGCCGCCGAGTGCCCGGCCCCGCCAGGCCCGTACGTCCCGGAGGCCAGCGGCGTCCGGGACCCGGCGCCAGCCCCGCGCGCCGCCCGAGCGCGCAGCGGCCCACGGGCCCCCGTGTCATCCGGCTCGGCAGCCCACGCCCCCGGCTCCGTATGGTCAGCCTCGCGCTGACGCTGGTGATGATCGCCTTTGTCGTACGGCTGCTCCAGGTGCAGGCCGTGGACGCGAGTACGTATGTCGCGAAGGCCGAGCAGAACCGGTACGTCGGGCGCACGCTGGCCGCCGAGCGCGGGGGGATCACGGACCGCAACGGCGTCGAGCTGGCGACCAGCGTGGACGCGTACGACATCACGGCCGACCCCACGTTGTTCACGCAGGAGGCCACGAAGACGGCGGACGCGCCCGAGCAGGCCGCCGCGCTGCTCGCTCCGATCCTCGGCCAGAACGCGGAGACGGTCACCAAGAAGCTGAAGACGAAGAACACGCGCTACACCCTGCTCGCGAACCGCCAGACCCCTCAGGTCTGGACGCAGATCAAGGACCTGAGGAACACGCTCGCGGCCAAGGCCGAGACCGACCCGAGCACGGTCAACGTCCTCGGGGGCATCGTCGCGGTCCCCGCCAGCAAGCGCGTTTACCCGAACGGAGATCTCGCCGCCGGGATACTGGGCTGGGTCAACGCAGACGGCAAGGGCGGCGGCGGGCTCGAACAGGAGCTGAACAAGGAACTGGCGGGCAAGGACGGCGAGATCCGGTACGCGCAGTCCGGCGGCCTCCAAGTCCCCACCGCCGGCTCCACCGAGACGCCCGCCGTGGCGGGCTCCGACTTCGAGCTGACCATCGACCGTGACATTCAGTGGGCCGCGCAGAACGCCATCACCGAGCAGGTGAAGGAGTCCAAGGCGGACAGCGGGTACGTGATAGTGCAGGACACGCAGACCGGCGAGATCCTCGCCATGGCCAACTCGCCGGGCTTCGACCCGAACGACCTCTCCCAGGCCGACTCGGCGGCGCTGGGCAACGCGGCCGTCCAGGACGCGTACGAGCCCGGTTCCACCGCCAAGGTCATGTCGATGGCCGCCGTGCTGGAGGAGAACGTGGCCACGCCCCAGACGCATGTGGTCGTGCCCAACCGGCTGCAGCGCGGGGACCGGCTCTTCCAGGACGACATCGACCACCCGACCTGGAACCTGACGCTCAACGGCGTGCTCGCCAAGTCCAGCAACATCGGCACCATCCTGGCGGCCGGCCAGCTCGGCAAGACGCAGAAGGAGGCCAACCAGGTCCTCTACTCGTATCTGCGCAAGTTCGGCATCGGCGGCTCCACCGGACTGGGCTTCCCCGGCGAGACGAAGGGCATCCTCGCGCCCCCCGAGGACTGGTCGACCTCGCAGCAGTACACGATTCCTTTCGGCCAGGGCGTGTCGCTCAGCGCACTGCAGGCGGCCTCCGTCTACTCGACGATCGCCAACGGCGGCGTACGCGTCGAACCGACGCTCGTGCGCGGTACGAAGGGGGCCGACGGCCGCTTCACGCCCGCCGTCGAGCCCAAGAAGACCAGGGTCGTCAGCGAGAAGACGGCGAAGACCCTCGCCCAGATGCTGGAGTCCGTCGTGGACGACGAGCAGGGCACCGGCACCAAGGCGCGCATTCCCGGCTACCGGGTAGCGGGCAAGACGGGTACGGCCAACCGCGTGGATCCGGCCACCGGCAAGTACAACGGGTACACCTCGTCGTTCGCCGGGTTCGCGCCCGCCGACAACCCGCGTATCACTGTGTACTGCGCGATCCAGAACGCCACCAAGGGCAGCTACTTCGGCGGCCAGATCTGCGGGCCCATCTACAAGGAGGTCATGGAGTTCGCCCTGAAGACGCTTCAGGTACCGCCCACCGGGGCCAAGGCCGCGAATCTCCCCGTGACCTTCACGCCCTGATCAGCACGGAAACAGCCAGGAACCGCTCGTGACAACGCTCACCCCCGATCCCGGGAACCACGCCGTGCCGCACACCCCGCCGCGCGGCCCGTCCACGCCCTCACTTCGCTCCGGCGGGGGTGCGCCCGGTACGCTCACCGCCGTGCCAGACGCTGATCAGTCCCAAACCACCCAGAAGGGCGTTCCTGTGACATATCCGGGGCCGCCACGACCGGTTCAGAACCCCGCCACACCCCTGGCGGAACTTGCCGATCAGCTGGGTGCCCAGACGCAACAGGGCGCTGCCGTGGAGGTCACGGGCATCACCCACGACTCCCGCGCCGTGCGCCGCGGCGACCTGTACGCCGCGCTGCCGGGCGCCCGCCTGCACGGCGCCGACTTCGTGACGCAGGCGGCCGGCCTCGGTGCCGTCGCCGTGCTGACCGACCCGACGGGCGCCGAACGGGCCGCGGCCACCGGCCTGCCCGTCCTCGTTGTCGATGACCCGCGCGGGCAGATGGGGGAGCTGGCGGCCACGATCTACGGTCACCCCGGGCCCGACCTGCTCCAGATCGGCATCACCGGCACCTCCGGCAAGACCACCACGGCGTATCTCGTCGAAGGCGGTCTGCGGACGGTCCACACCACCGGTCTGATCGGCACCGTCGAGATGCGGATCGGCGACGAGCGCATCAAGTCGGAGCGCACGACGCCCGAAGCGACCGATCTCCAGGCGCTGTTCGCGGTGATGCGTGAACGCGGGGTAGAGGCGGTCGCCATGGAGATTTCCAGCCACGCGCTGGTCCTCGGCCGGGTCGACGCCTGCGTCTTCGACATCGCCGTCTTCAACAACCTCAGCCGGGAACACATGGAGTTCCACTCCGGCATGGAGGACTACTTCCAGGCCAAGGCGCAGCTGTTCACACCGGAACGCAGCAGGCTGGGCGTGGTCAATCTCGATGACGAGTACGGGCGCAGGCTGGCCAAGGAGGCCACCGTCCCGGTCGTCACCTTCTCCTCCGAGGGCCACCCCGATGCCGACTGGCGCGCCCAGGACGTCGAAATCGGCCCCATGGACTCGACGTTCACCGCCGTCGGCCCCAAGGGCGAGCGGATCAACGCCAGGTCGCCGCTCGCGGGCACCTTCAACGTCGCGAACACGCTCGCCGCGCTCGTCGCCCTCGCCGCGGCCGGGCTCGACCCGCAGACCGCCGCCGACGGCATCGCGGCCGTTCCGGGAGTCCCGGGCCGCCTGGAGCGGGTGGACGCGGGCCAGCCCTATCTGGCGGTGGTCGACTACGCGCACAAGACGGACGCCGTCGAATCGGTCCTGCGCGCGCTGCGTAAGGTGACGACCGGTCACCTGCACGTGGTGCTCGGCTGTGGCGGCGACCGCGACAAGACCAAGCGCAAGCCCATGGGCGCCGCCGTCGCCCGGCTCGCCGACACCGCCGTACTGACCTCCGACAACCCCCGCTCCGAGGACCCTCTCGCGATCCTCGCCACGATGGTCGCGGGGGCCGCCGAGGTGCCGGCGTACGAGCGCGGCGAGGTCCAGGTCTTCGAGGACCGGGCCGCGGCCATCGCAGCCGCTGTCGCCCGCGCGCAGCCGGGCGACACCGTGCTGGTCGCGGGCAAGGGCCACGAGCAGGGCCAGGACATCGCCGGGGTGGTGCGTCCCTTCGACGACCGCCAGGTGCTTCGCGAAGCTATCCAGAAGACCCAGGGATGAACTTGTGATCGCCCTCTCTCTCGCCGAGATCTCAGCAGTCGTCGGCGGGCAGACGTACGACATACCGGATCCGGCGGTACAGGTCACCGGACCCGTCGTCATCGACTCCCGCCAGGTGAAGGACGGCAGCCTGTTCGCCGCCTTCGTGGGCGAACGCGTGGACGGCCACGACTTCGCCCAGGCGGTCGTCGACGCGGGCGCGGTGGCCGTGCTGGCCTCCCGGCCCGTCGGCGTCCCCGCGATCGTCGTGGCGGACGTACAGGCGGCCCTTGGTGCCCTCGCGCGCCATGTCGTCGAACGGCTCGGCGCGACCCTCGTGGCGCTGACCGGTTCGGCCGGCAAGACCAGCACCAAGGACCTCATCGCGCAGGTACTGCGCAGCAAGGCGCCGACGGTCTTCACGCCGGGCTCGTTCAACAACGAGATCGGGCTGCCGCTCACCGCGCTCAGCGCCACCGAGGAGACCAGGTTCCTGGTCCTGGAGATGGGCGCCCGCGGCATCGGCCACATCCGGTACCTGACGAACCTCACCCCGCCGAAGATCGGCCTCGTCCTCAACGTCGGCACCGCCCACATCGGCGAGTTCGGCGGCCGTGAGCAGATCGCGCAGGCGAAGGGCGAGTTGGTCGAGGGCCTTCCGGAGGACGGCGCGGCGATCCTCAACGCCGACGATCCCCTCGTACGCGCCATGGCTTCGCGTACGAAGGCACGCGTGATCCTCTTCGGAGAGTCCGACGAAGCGGACGTACGCGCCGAGAACGTCCGTCTCACGGAGAGCGGACAGCCTTCCTTCAGCCTTCACACACCCTCCGGGTGCAGTGACGTGACCATGCGCCTGTACGGTGAGCACCACGTGTCGAACGCGCTCGCCGCGGCCGCCGTCGCCCATGAGCTGGGCTTGTCCGCAGACGAGATCGCAGGTGCGCTCTCCGAGGCGGGCACCCTCTCCCGCTGGCGGATGGAGGTCACCGAGCGCCCGGACGGCGTGACGGTCGTCAACGACGCCTACAACGCGAACCCCGAGTCCATGCGAGCCGCCCTGCGCGCGCTCGTGGCCATGGGCAGAGGGCGTCGTACGTGGGCGGTGCTCGGTCAGATGGCCGAGCTCGGGGACGAGGCGCTCGCCGAGCACGACGCGATCGGGCGGCTCGCCGTCCGACTCAACGTCAGCAAGCTCGTCGCGGTCGGGGGCAGGGAAGCGTCCTGGCTCCAACTGGGCGCATATAACGAGGGTTCGTGGGGTGAGGAGTCGGTGCACGTGTCCGACGCACAGGCGGCTGTCGACCTGTTGCGCAGTGAACTGCGCCCGGGGGACGTCGTGCTCGTGAAGGCGTCCCGGTCGGTCGGGCTCGAACGGGTGGCGCTCGCGCTGCTCGACGGCGGCGTTGAGGGCGAGGTTGTCGCCTGATGATGAATCAGATCCTGTTCTCGGGCGTCATCGGTCTCTTCCTGACGCTGATCGGCACACCGCTGCTGATCAAGCTGCTGGCCAGGAAGGGCTACGGCCAGTACATCCGCGACGACGGCCCGCGCGAGCACCATGCCAAGCGCGGTACGCCGACCATGGGTGGTATCGCCTTCATCCTGGCGACGATCATCGCGTACTTCCTGTCCAAGGTGATCACCGGCAAACCGCCGACGTTCTCGGGTCTGCTGGTGCTCGGCCTGATGTCGGGCATGGGTCTGGTCGGCTTCCTGGACGACTACATCAAGATCGTCAAGCGGCGTTCGCTCGGTCTTCGGGCCAAGGCGAAGATGGCCGGACAGCTGACCGTCGGTATCGCCTTCGCGGTACTGGCCCTTCAGTTCGCCGACAACCTCGGCAACACCCCGGCCTCCACGAAGCTCTCCTTCGTCCAGGACTTCGGCTGGTCCATCGGCCCGGTGCTGTTCGTGGTCTGGGCGCTGTTCATGATCCTGGCGATGTCGAACGGCGTGAACCTGACGGACGGTCTGGACGGCCTCGCCACCGGCGCCGCGACGATGGTGTTCGGCGCCTACACCTTCATCGGTGTCTGGCAGTTCCAGGAGTCCTGCGCCAACGCGCAGACCCTCACCAACCCGGCCGCCTGCTACGTGGTACGAGATCCACTGGACCTCGCGGTGGTCGCCTCGGCCCTCATGGGCTCCTGCTTCGGCTTCCTGTGGTGGAACACCTCGCCGGCCAAGATCTTCATGGGCGACACTGGCTCGCTGGCCCTCGGCGGCGCGCTCGCCGGTCTCGCGATCTGCTCCCGCACGGAGCTTCTGGTCGCCCTGCTCGGCGGCCTCTTCGTCCTCATCACCATGTCGGTGGTCATCCAGGTCGGCTCCTTCAAGATGACCGGCAAGCGAGTCTTCCGAATGGCGCCACTCCAACACCACTTCGAACTCAAAGGGTGGTCCGAAGTCCTTGTCGTGGTCCGCTTCTGGATCATCCAGGGCATGTGCGTGATCGTCGGTCTCGGCGTCTTCTACGCAGGATGGGCAGCCCAGAAGTGACCAACTGGCAGGGCAGGAACGTCACCGTCGCCGGCCTCGGTGTCTCCGGGATCCCGGCGGCCAAGGCGCTCCATGGTCTCGGCGCGGTCGTCACGGTCGTCAACGACGGCGACGACGACCGCTCCCGGGACCAGGCCGCGGACCTGGAGGCGCTCGGCATCACCGTGCGCCTCGGTGACGGCGCCACCCTGCCGGAGGGCACCGACCTCATCGTCACGGCGCCCGGCTGGAAGCCGGACAAGCCGCTGTTCGCCGCGGCCGCCGAGGCCGGCGTCCCGGTCTGGGGCGACGTGGAGCTTGCCTGGCGGCTCAGGGGCCCCGATGCGGCTCCCTGGCTCGCCGTCACCGGCACCAACGGCAAGACCACCACCGTCCAGATGCTCGCCTCGATCCTGGCGGCGGCAGGACTGCGTACGGCGGCCGTCGGCAACATCGGGGTCTCGCTCCTCGACGCGGTCCTCGGCGAGGAGACGTACGACGTCCTGGCCGTGGAACTGTCGAGCTACCAGCTGCACTGGGCGCCCTCGCTGCGCGCCCACTCCGCCGCCGTACTGAACCTGGCGCCCGACCACCTCGACTGGCACGGCTCCATGGAGGCGTACGCCGCCGACAAGGGCCGTATCTACGAGGGTAATCGGGTCGCCTGCGTCTACAACGTGGCCGACAAGGCCACCGAGGAACTGGTGCGCGAGGCGGACGTCGAGGAGGGCTGCCGGGCGATCGGCTTCACTCTCGCCGCGCCCGGGCCCTCCCAACTCGGTGTCGTGGACGGCATCCTGGTCGACCGTGCCTTTGTCGACAACCGGCAGAAGAACGCCCAGGAGCTGGCGGAGGTGTCGGACGTCAATCCGCCCGCCCCGCACAACATCGCCAACGCGCTCGCGGCGGCGGCCCTGGCCCGCGCCTTCGGGGTGCCCGCCGCGGCCGTACGGGACGGTCTGCGGGCCTTCCGGCCGGACGCCCACCGTATCGCGCACGTCGCCGATGTGGACGGGGTCGCGTACATCGACGACTCCAAGGCCACCAACACCCATGCGGCGGAAGCCTCCTTGGCCGCCTACGAGTCGATCGTGTGGATCGCGGGCGGGCTCGCCAAGGGCGCGACCTTCGACGAACTGGTGGCCAAGTCGGCAAAGCGACTCCGCGGTGCCGTGCTGATCGGCGCCGACCGGGCCCTCATCCGGGAAGCGCTCGCGCGACACGCGCCGCAAGTACCGGTCGTCGACCTCGACCGGACCGACACTGGGGCGATGCTCGCGGCGGTTCAGGAGGCGCGGGGGCTCGCTCAGGCGGGCGACACGGTGCTGCTGGCGCCGGCTTGCGCCTCCATGGATATGTTCGCCAACTACAACAAGCGCGGTGACGCTTTCGCGGAAGCGGTTCGCGAACTCGGCGCCGCCAGCGCCTGACGGCGGGTCTGAAGCCGCTGTCCCGGGCGCCCGGGACCCTTGGGAGCGACGCGTGACGCCATCGTGGTCGGTGCTCCGTCGGCGGCTTTCCGCCGGTGGCACGGCGCTGTTCCAGCCCTTCCCTCCCCTCGTGTCCCAAAAGCCTGGGGAGATCCCCGGCGGGACGCCCACCCACAGCGACGACGGGAGCCGGTGATGCCCAGCAGCCGCACCGGCCGGCCGCCGGTCCAGCGGGCCTCGAAGCGGCCCACCGCCGCCCGCCCCCCGCGCGACAACCCCCTGCACACCTTCTACGTACGCGTCCGCAAAGCCTGGGACCGGCCGCTGACCGCGTACTACCTGATCCTCGGCGGCAGCCTGCTGATCACCGTGCTCGGTCTGGTGATGGTCTACTCGGCCTCGCAGATCACGGCGTTGCAGCTGTCGCTGCCGGGGTCGTACTTCTTCCGCAAGCAGTTCCTGGCCGCCTGTATCGGGGGCGTGCTGATGTTCGTCGCCTCACGGATGCCGGTGCGGCTGCACCGGGCGCTGGCGTATCCGATACTGGCCGGCTCCGTCTTCCTGATGATCCTGGTGCAGGTGCCGGGGATAGGAGTGGCGGTCAACGGCAACCAGAACTGGATCTCCGTCGGCGGACCCTTCCAGCTCCAGCCGAGCGAGTTCGGCAAGCTCGCGCTCGTGCTGTGGGGCGCCGATCTGCTCGCCCGTAAACAGGACAAGCGGCTGCTGGCGCAGTGGAAGCACATGCTGGTGCCGCTGGTTCCGGTGGCCTTCATGCTGCTCGGGCTGATCATGCTCGGCGGCGACATGGGGACGGCGATCATCCTCACGGCCATCCTCTTCGGGCTGTTGTGGCTGGCCGGGGCGCCCACCCGGCTCTTCGGGGGTGTGCTGTCCATCGCCCTGACGCTCGGCTTCATCCTCATCAAGACCAGCCCGAACCGGATGGCCCGCCTCGCCTGCATCGGTGCCACCGACCCGGGCCCGAACGACCAGTGCTGGCAGGCGGTGCACGGTATCTACGCGCTCGCCTCCGGCGGCCTCTTCGGGTCCGGTCTCGGCGCCAGTGTGGAAAAATGGGGCCAACTGCCCGAAGCGCACACGGACTTCATCTTCGCGATCACCGGGGAGGAACTGGGCCTCGCGGGGACGCTGTCGGTGCTCGCCCTCTTCGCGGCTCTAGGCTATGCGGGTATCCGCGTGGCCGGACGCACGGAGGACCCCTTCGTGAGGTATGCCGCGGGAGGCGTGACCACCTGGATCACGGCCCAGGCCGTGATCAACGTCGGTGCGGTGCTCGGTCTGCTGCCGATCGCCGGTGTCCCGCTCCCGCTGTTCTCCTACGGGGGTTCCGCGCTGCTGCCGACCATGTTCGCCATCGGACTGCTGATCGCCTTCGCGCGCGACGATCCCGCCGCGCGGGGGGCGCTCGCGATGCGGCAACCCCGCTTTGGCAGAAGGCGGGCTGCGGTGAGAGGCTCCGCGGGGGCCGCGGGGCCTCGGAGATGGAACACAATGCGACGGCGTGCCTCGGCGGCGCGTTCGTCCGGAGAGCGGTGAATTTCGGTGCATGTCGTACTCGCCGGCGGGGGGACCGCCGGCCACATCGAGCCCGCGCTGGCCCTCGCGGACGCCCTGCGCAGGCAGGACCCGACCGTGGGCATCACGGCACTGGGCACGGAGCGCGGCCTTGAGACCCGACTCGTACCCGAGCGGGGTTACGATCTCGCGCTGATCCCCGCAGTCCCGCTGCCGCGCAAGCCCACCCCCGAGCTCATCACCGTCCCCGGGCGGCTGCGCGGCACCATCAAGGCGGCCGAGCAGATCATGGAGCGCACCAAGGCGGACGCGGTCGTCGGCTTCGGCGGGTATGTCGCCCTGCCCGGCTATCTCGCCGCCAAGCGCCTCGGCGTGCCGATCATCGTCCACGAGGCCAACGCCCGGCCCGGCCTGGCCAACAAGATCGGTTCGCGCTACGCCGCCCAGGTCGCCGTCTCCACCCCGGACAGCAAGCTCCGCGGCGCCCGCTACATCGGCATCCCGCTGCGCCGCGCCATCGCCACCCTCGACCGGGCCGCCGTACGCCCCGAGGCCCGCGCCGCCTTCGGCCTCGACCCCGCGCTGCCGACCCTGCTGGTCTCGGGCGGCTCGCAGGGCGCCCGCCACCTCAACGAGGTCATCGAGCGGGTCGCCCCTTACCTCCAGCAGGCCGGTATCCAGATCCTGCACGCGGTCGGCCCGAAGAACGAACTGCCGCAGGTCCACCAGATGCCGGGAATGCCCCCGTACATCCCGGTACCGTACGTGGACCGGATGGACCTCGCGTACGCCGCGGCCGACATGATGCTCTGCCGCGCGGGCGCGATGACCGTCGCCGAACTCTCCGCCGTCGGGCTCCCCGCCGCCTACGTCCCGCTGCCCATCGGCAACGGCGAACAGCGGCTGAACGCCCAGCCGGTGGTCAAGGCCGGCGGCGGCCTGCTTGTCGACGACGCGGACCTGACGCCCGAGTGGATCCAGGGCAACGTCCTGCCCGTGCTCGGCGACCCGCACCGGTTGTACGAGATGTCCCGCGCCGCCAGTGAGTTCGGCCGTCGGGACGCCGACGACCTGCTCGTCGGCATGGTGTACGAGGCGATCGCCTCGCACCGCCGCCAGTAACGCTCGGCGAGTGAGCCGAAGGGGCGCGTCGGTGTCGAGAGGTCGAGCGCGCGGAGGCCCGAAGGGCTGAGCACGGTCGGGCTCTCGACACCGACTTGGGCGCCCCGGAGGCGGACCGAGCCAGGGAAAGGGAGTGCGCGTGGCCGGACCGACGACCGCCGAGCGCGGCGAACGGCAGAAGGTGGAGTCCGGCCCGCCCCGGCGGCCCCGTATCAGGCGGCCGGCCCGGCCCCGTACGCTCATCATCCTTTTGCTCGCCGCGGTGTTGCTCGGCGCCGCTTCCGTGTGGGTTCTCTACGGCTCGAAGTGGCTGCGCGTGGAGCGTGTATCGGCCTCCGGGATGCGGGTACTGACGGATCAGCAGGTGCGAGAAGCGGCCGATGTTCCGGTCGGATCGCCGCTGATTTCCATCGACACCGACGCCATTGAGGAACGACTCCGGCGGAAATTGCCCCGAATTGACTCGGTTGATGTCGTCCGTTCCTGGCCGCATGGAATCGGACTGAAAGTGACCGAGCGCACTCCGGTCCTGATTGAAGAAAAGGGCGGAAAGTTCGTCGAAGTGGACGCCAAGGGTGTGCGTTTCGCGACGGTTTCGGATGCTCCGAAGAGCGTGCCCGTACTGGAATTGACGGTCTCTCAGTCGGTGGGCCTGCGTCGCTTCGGGGCCGACCGGCTGGTGCGCGAGGCGGTGACGGTCGCCGGTGACATTCCGGCCGCCGTCGCCCGCGACACCCAAGTCGTCAAGGTTGGCTCGTACGACTCCATCTCGCTGGAGTTGAAGGGCGGCCGGACCGTCGAGTGGGGGAGTGGCGAGAAGGGCGTGGCGAAGGCCCGTACGCTCACCGCTCTCATGAAAGCCGCTCCCGAGGCGCGGCACTTCGACGTAAGTGTTCCCACCGCCCCTGCGTCATCAGGGAGTTGACGCACATCTGCGCAGGCCAGCACCCTGGTTGGGCACTGCTACGGCTGATCACATAGGGTGAAAAGAAAAACGGGAGGTTCGGCGTGTTCGTTGAACGTGCGCCACTTGTCGACTTAGTGTCCTGTTCGGAAGAGTCCAAGGAACAGACACACTGGTAACCCTAAACTTCAACGTTAGGGTTCGGGTCGGCGTTCGGACCGTCCCATTCGGCATCAGTCGTCGGATCGCGAACATGCGAGGCGACGACACGTAACTCGAGGCGAGAGGCCTTCGACGTGGCAGCACCGCAGAACTACCTCGCAGTCATCAAAGTCATCGGTGTCGGCGGCGGTGGTGTCAATGCCATCAACCGGATGATCGAGGTCGGTCTCAAGGGCGTCGAGTTCATCGCCATCAACACCGACGCGCAAGCTCTGTTGATGAGCGACGCCGACGTCAAGCTCGACGTCGGCCGGGAACTCACCCGCGGACTCGGCGCCGGAGCCAACCCGGCCGTCGGCCGCAAGGCGGCCGAGGACCACCGCGAGGAGATCGAGGAGGTCCTCAAGGGGGCCGACATGGTCTTCGTGACAGCCGGCGAAGGCGGCGGCACCGGCACCGGCGGCGCACCCGTCGTCGCCAACATCGCCCGCTCGCTCGGCGCCCTCACCATCGGCGTGGTCACGCGCCCGTTCACCTTCGAGGGTCGGCGCCGGGCCAACCAGGCGGAGGACGGCATCGCCGAACTCCGTGAAGAGGTCGACACCCTCATCGTCATCCCGAACGACCGGCTGCTGTCCATCTCGGACCGCCAGGTCTCCGTCCTCGACGCCTTCAAGTCGGCGGACCAGGTCCTGTTGTCGGGTGTTCAGGGCATCACCGATCTCATCACCACGCCCGGTCTGATCAACCTCGACTTCGCCGACGTCAAGTCCGTGATGTCCGAGGCCGGTTCGGCCCTCATGGGGATCGGCTCGGCCCGCGGCGACGACCGCGCGGTGGCGGCTGCCGAGATGGCGATCTCCTCGCCGCTCCTGGAAGCCTCCATCGACGGCGCCCGCGGCGTGCTGCTCTCCATCTCCGGCGGCTCAGACCTCGGTCTCTTCGAGATCAACGAGGCGGCCCAGCTGGTGAGCGAGGCCGCGCACCCCGAGGCCAACATCATCTTCGGCGCGGTCATCGACGACGCGCTCGGCGACGAGGTGCGGGTCACCGTCATCGCCGCCGGCTTCGACGGCGGTCAGCCGCCGACGAAGCGGGACAACATCCTCGGCTCGTCCTCGGCCAAGCGCGAGGAGCCCACTCCGGTGCGGTCCTCCGACAGCCGTCCGTCCTTCGGCTCGCTCGGCAGCGTCACGCCGAAGGAGACGTCGGCGCCCGCGCCGGAGCCGGTGAACGAGATCCCGGTCTCGCCGCCGGTCCCGCCGTCCCGTTCGTACTCGGACAGCGCGGCCGAAGAGCTGGACGTGCCGGACTTCCTGAAGTGATAGGACAGCGCTCCGGAACGAGCACAGTGAGCGGCGCGCACTTCGCCTTCACCGACAGGTGGGGCGGGGTGAGCGCCGTTCCGTACGAGGAGCTCAACCTCGGCGGAGCGGTCGGCGACGACCCCGACGCCGTAGGGACCAATCGTGAACTGGCCGCCAAATCGCTGGGTCTTGACCCGGCCAGGGTGGTCTGGATGAACCAGGTGCACGGCAACCTCGTCGCCGAGGTCGACGGGCCGTGGACCAGTCGGCTCACCCCGCCGGTCGACGGTCTGGTGACCGCGACCCGAGGTCTCGCCCTCGCCGTGCTCACCGCCGACTGTGTCCCGGTCCTGCTGGCCGACCCAGTCGCCGGAGTGGTCGCCGCGGCGCACGCGGGGCGGCCCGGCATGGTCGCCGGGATCGTGCCCGAGGCCATCGACGCCATGGAGTCGCTGGGCGCCGACCCTGCGCGCATCGTCGCGCGCACCGGGCCCGCCGTCTGCGGCCGTTGCTATGAAGTACCGGAAGCGATGCGCGCCGAAGTCGCCGCCGTCGAATCCGCGGCGTACGCCGAGACGAGTTGGGGTACCCCGTCGGTCGACGTGGTCGCGGGGGTGCACGCGCAGCTCGAACGGCTCGGCGTACGTGACCGGGAGCAGTCGCCGGTGTGCACGCTCGAGTCGGCGGACCACTTCTCCTACCGTCGCGACCGCACCACCGGGCGGCTCGCCGGTTATGTCTGGCTGGACTGATAGGACATGACGGACCGCAAGGATCAACTCGCCGGAAATCTGGCGAAAGTGGAGAATCGCATCGCGGCGGCGTGCGCGGTCGCCGGGCGCAAGCGTGAAGAAGTGACCCTGATCGTGGTCACCAAGACCTACCCCGCCAGTGATGTGCGGATCCTGTCCGAACTCGGTGTGCGTCATGTGGCCGAGAACCGGGATCAGGACGCGGCACCCAAGGCGGCGGAATGTTCCGACCTGCCTCTCTCCTGGCATTTTGTCGGTCAGTTGCAGACCAACAAGGTGCGTTCCGTGCTCGGTTACGCGGATCTCGTGCAGTCCGTCGATCGCTCCAAACTCGTCACCGCGCTGTCGAAGGAGGCGGTGCGGACGGAGCGCGAGGTGGGGTGTCTCATCCAGGTCGCGCTGGACGCGGAGGAGAGCGGCCGGGGGGAGCGGGGAGGCGTGGGGGTCGGCGGAATCGGGGAGTTGGGCGACCTGGTCGCCGGGGCTCCGGGGCTCCGTCTCGACGGGCTGATGACCGTCGCGCCGCTCACCGGACCCTATGCCGGACGCCAACAGGCGGCGTTCGAGCGGCTGATGGATTTGTCGACTGCTATGCGCCGCACCCATCCGGCTGCGAACATGGTCTCGGCAGGTATGAGTACGGACCTCGAACAAGCCGTGGCGGCCGGAGCGACACATGTACGCGTCGGTACTGCGGTACTCGGAGTCCGACCCAGGCTCGGGTAACGTCGCCAAGAAGTCGGACCACAGCAGAAAATATGGTCATTACCGCCGATGGGCGGGCATAACGACCTCGTGGATCGCGGGCACTTGGCAACTCGTCAGCCGATCCACCACAGAGCGGAGGACTCAGAGCATGGCCGGCGCGATGCGCAAGATGGCGGTCTACCTCGGCCTCGTGGAGGACGATGGGTACGACGGCAGGGGCTTCGACCCCGATGACGACTTCGAGCCCGAGCTTGACCCGGAGCCCGAGCGGGACCGTCGGCGGCATGAGCCGCCGCACCAGTCACACCAGGCGCATCAGTCCCAACGGGACGAATCGGTACGAGTGGTACATCCTCCCGCGCAGCGCGAGTCGGTGCCGCATTCCTCTTCGCTGACCGCGGAATCCGGGCGTCCTGCACGAATCGCCCCCGTGGCATCCATCACACAAGAACGTCAAAGCATGGAGAAGAACGCCCCGGTGATCATGCCCAAGGTCGTGTCCGAGCGGGAGCCTTACCGGATCACCACATTGCACCCCCGGACCTACAACGAGGCCCGTACCATCGGGGAACACTTCCGTGAGGGCACCCCGGTGATCATGAATCTGACTGAGATGGATGACACAGATGCGAAGCGACTTGTCGACTTTGCGGCCGGTTTGGTGTTTGGTCTCCACGGCAGCATCGAGCGGGTGACGCAGAAGGTGTTCCTGTTGTCGCCTGCTAACGTCGATGTCACGGCGGAGGACAAGGCCCGTATCGCAGAGGGCGGGTTCTTCAACCAGAGCTGAGACGCAGGACCGGAGTCAAGGTACGGAAACGTACGGAAACAGGGGAGAGGGAAGCACGGATCATGAGCGTGGTCGGGCAGGTTCTCTACATCGCGCTGATGTGTTTCCTCATCGTGCTGATCTTCCGGTTGGTCATGGACTACGTCTTCCAGTTCGCCCGCTCATGGCAGCCCGGCAAGGCGATGGTGGTCGTTCTGGAGGCCACCTACACTGTCACTGATCCACCGCTCAAGCTTCTGCGGCGGTTCATTCCGCCGCTGCGTCTCGGGGGCGTGGCGCTCGACCTGTCCTTCTTCGTACTGATGATCATCGTCTACATCCTGATCTCCGTCGTGAGCCGGCTGTGAACGATACGGTCTTGCCGAATGCCGACGACTACGTTGAGGTGAAGAGATGCCGTTGACCCCCGAGGACGTGCGGAACAAGCAGTTCACGACCGTCCGCCTCCGAGAAGGCTATGACGAGGACGAGGTCGATGCCTTCCTCGATGAGGTCGAAGCCGAACTGACCCGCTTGCTCCGCGAGAACGAGGACCTGCGCGCCAAGTTGGCGGCGGCCACGCGCGCGGCTGCGCAGAACCAGCAGCAGGGCATGCGTAAGCCGCCCGAACAGCAGGACCAGCAGCAGGGTCCGCCGCAGGGCATGCGCGGTCCGGGTGGCCCCGTGCCCGCCGGCATATCGGGCCCGCCGCAGCAGCAGATGGGTGGCCCCATGGGCGGCCCGCCCCAGCTGCCCAGCGGTGCGCCGCAGCTGCCCGCCGGGCCCAGTGGCCAGGGTGGTCCGCAGGGTCAGGGTCCGATGGGACAGGGCCCGATGGGTCAGGGACCCATGGGCCAGGGGCCGATGGGACAAGGCCAGATGGGACAGGGCCCGATGGGTCAGGGTCCCGGTCAGCAGATGCAGCAGCACCCCGGCCAGATGCAGCCGCAGATGCAGCAGCAGATGGGTGGCCCGATGGGCGGACCCATGGGTGGTCCCATGGGCGGTCACGGTCCGCAGATGGGGCAGCCCGGTCAGGGCCCCGGCGGCGACAGCGCCGCTCGTGTGCTCTCGCTGGCCCAGCAGACCGCCGACCAGGCGATCGCCGAGGCCCGTTCCGAAGCCAACAAGATCGTCGGCGAGGCCCGCAGCCGTGCCGAGGGCCTGGAGCGCGACGCGCGCGCCAAGGCCGACGCGCTGGAGCGGGACGCCCAGGAGAAGCACCGCGTCGCGATGGGCTCCCTGGAGTCCGCCCGTGCCACGCTGGAGCGCAAGGTCGAGGATCTGCGCGGCTTCGAGCGTGAGTACCGGACCCGGCTGAAGTCCTACCTCGAGTCCCAGCTGCGTCAGCTGGAGACCCAGGCCGATGACTCGCTGGCTCCGCCGCGGACTCCGGCGGCTGCGTCGCTGCCGTCGCCTTCCGCGCCCTCCATGGCTCCGGCCGGTGCGAGTGCGCCGTCCTACGGACAGATGGGCGGTCCGGCTCCGGCTCCGCCGTCCTACGGTGGGCAGCAGCAGATGACGCCGGCGATGACTCAGCCGATGGCGCCGGTGCGGCCGCAGGGGCCGTCGCCGATGCAGCAGGCTCCCTCGCCGATGCGTGGGTTCCTCATCGACGAGGACGACAACTGACGGCCTGCGGTACGCCTTAGGAGGCGTCGGCAGCGTTCAGGGCGGGGCCCCCGGTTTCGGGGGCCTCGCCCTTTTGTGCGGGCGTGATGTCGAAGGCCCGGGACCACCATGATGCTGGTGGTCCCGGGCCTTCTTGTTTGTGCGCGTTGTGGGGGTGGGCGTGGGGGGTGTTCGCCCCCTCCGCCCCTACCCGTCCCTTGCTCCTGGGGGCCGCCGCCCCCAGACCCCCGCTTTCGGCCTGAGCGGCCTCGTCCTCAAACGCCGGACGGGCTGAAACTGGCTGGCCGAGGGATTGGGAGGGCCTGGGCTCGGCCTCGGACGCCGGACGGGCTGAAGGGGTTCAGTCCGTCCAGCGGTCGGTGTTACGCCTTGCGGAGGCGGAACGTCAGGGACAGGGGCTCGTCGGTGAACGGGGTGCCGTAGGTGTCGTCCGCCTCGCCCTGGGTGAAGTCCGTGGCGAGGACTTCGTCGGCGATGAGGGAGGAGTGCTCGGCGAGCGCCGCGATGACCTTCGGGTCCGTGGAGGTCCAGCGGAGCGCGATGCGGTCGGCCACGTCGAGGCCGCTGTTCTTGCGGGCCTCCTGGATCAGCCGGATCGCGTCACGGGCGAGGCCCGCCTGGCGCAGTTCCTCGGTGATCTCCAGGTCGAGGGCGACGGTCGCGCCGGAGTCGGACGCCACCGACCAGCCCTCGCGTGGGGTCTCTGTGATGATCACCTCATCCGGGGCCAGCGTCACCGTCTCACCGTCGACCTCGACCGAGGCCGTCCCCGCACGCAGGGCGAGGGAGAGGGCGGCGGCATCGGCTTCCGCGACGGCCTTCGCCACCGCCTGGACGCCCTTGCCGAAACGCTTGCCCAGGGCGCGGAAGTTCGCCTTGGCCGTGGTGTCGACCAGTGAGCCGCCCACTTCGCTCAGCGAGGCCAGCGAGCTCACGTTCAGCTCTTCGGTGATCTGCGCGTGCAGCTCGTGGTCCAGCGTCTCGAAGCCCGTCGCCGCGACCAGCGCGCGGGACAGCGGCTGACGGGTCTTGACGCCCGACTCCGCGCGCGTGGCGCGGCCCAGCTCCACGAGACGGCGTACGAGCATCATCTGCCTGGACAGTTCCGGGTCGATGACGGACAGGTCCGCCTCCGGCCAGGAGGACAGGTGTACGGACTCGGGGGCGCCCGGCGTGACCGGCACCATCAGGTCCTGCCAGACCCGCTCGGTGATGAACGGGGTCAGCGGGGCCATCAGGCGCGTGACCGTCTCGATGACCTCGTGCAGGGTGCGCAGCGCCGCCTTGTCGCCCTGCCAGAAGCGGCGACGGGAGCGGCGTACATACCAGTTGGACAGGTCGTCGACGAACGCCGACAGGAGCTTTCCGGCGCGCTGGGTGTCGTACGCCTCCAGGGCCTGTGTCACCTGGTCGGTGAGCGCGTGGAGTTCGGAGAGGAGCCAGCGGTCGAGGACCGGGCGGTCGGCCGGGGCCGGATCCGCCTCGCTGGGTGCCCAGCCGGACGTCCGTGCGTACAGGGCCTGGAAGGCGACCGTGTTCCAGTACGTGAGGAGCGTCTTGCGGACGACCTCCTGGATGGTGCCGTGGCCCACGCGGCGTGCCGCCCACGGGGAGCCACCGGCCGCCATGAACCAGCGCACCGCGTCCGCGCCGTGCCGGTCCATCAGCGGGATCGGGTCCAGGGTGTTGCCCAGGTGCTTGGACATCTTGCGGCCGTCCTCGGCGAGGATGTGGCCCAGGCAGACCACGTTCTCGTACGACGACTTGTCGAAGACCAGGGTGCCGACGGCCATCAGCGTGTAGAACCAGCCGCGGGTCTGGTCGATGGCCTCGGAGATGAACTGCGCCGGGTAGCGGGACTCGAACAGTTCCTTGTTCTTGTGCGGGTAGCCCCACTGCGCGAACGGCATCGAACCCGAGTCGTACCAGGCGTCGATGACCTCCGGCACGCGCGTGGCGGTCTCGGCGCACTGGGGGCACGGGAACGTGACCGCGTCGATGAACGGGCGGTGCGGGTCGAGATCCGACTGGTCGGTGCCGGTCAGCTCGGTCAGCTCCGCGCGGGAGCCCACGACCGTGAGGTGATCCTCCGTGCAGCGCCAGATCGGCAGCGGGGTGCCCCAGTAGCGGCTGCGGGACAGCGCCCAGTCGATGTTGTTGTTCAGCCAGTCGCCGTACCGGCCGTGCTTGACGGTGTCCGGGAACCAGTTGGTGTTCTCGTTCTCCTGGAGGAGGCGGTCCTTGACGGCCGTGGTGCGGATGTACCAGGAAGGCTGCGCGTAGTAGAGGAGCGCGGTGTGGCAGCGCCAGCAGTGCGGGTAACTGTGCTCGTACGGCACGTGCTTGAAGAGCAGCCCGCGGTCCTTGAGGTCCTCGGTGAGCTTTTCGTCCGCCTTCTTGAAGAAGACACCGCCTACCAGCGGCACATCCTCGGCGAACGTGCCGTTCGGACGGACCGGGTTCACCACCGGCAACCCGTACGCGCGGCAGACCTTGAGGTCGTCCTCACCGAAAGCGGGGGACTGGTGGACCAGACCCGTACCGTCCTCGGTCGTCACGTACTCGGCGTTCACCACGTAGTGGGCGGGCTCCGGGAACTCGACGAGCTCGAACGGACGTTGATACGTCCAGCGCTCCATCTCGGCGCCGGTGAAGGTCTCGCCGGTGGTCTCCCAGCCCTCGCCGAGCGCCTTGGCGAGCAGCGGCTCGGCGACGACGAGCTGCTCCTCGCCGTCGGTCGCGACGACGTAGGTGACCTCGGGGTGTGCGGCGACCGCGGTGTTGGAGACCAGCGTCCAGGGGGTCGTCGTCCAGACCAGGAGCGCGGCGCGGCCGGCCAGCGGACCGGAGGTGAGCGGGAAACGGACGTACACGGAGGGGTCGACGATGGTCTCGTAGCCCTGCGCCAGCTCGTGGTCGGACAGGCCCGTCTGGTCGCGCGGGCACCAGGGGGCGACACGGTAGTCCTGGACCAGCAGGCCCTTGTTGAAGATCTCCTTGAGCGACCACCAGACCGACTCGATGTACTCGGGGTCCATCGTGCGGTACGCGTCGTCGAGGTCGGTCCAGTACCCCATGCGGGTCGTGAGCTCGGAGAAGGCGTCGGTATGGCGGGTCACGGACTCGCGGCACTTGGCGTTGAACTCGGCGATGCCGTACGCCTCGATGTCCTGCTTGTCGGTGAAGCCGAGCTCCTTCTCGACCGCCAGCTCCACCGGGAGCCCATGACAGTCCCAGCCGGCCTTGCGGCCCACGTGGTAGCCGCGCATGGTGCGGAAGCGCGGGAAGACGTCCTTGAAGACGCGCGCCTCGATGTGGTGGGCGCCCGGCATGCCGTTGGCCGTGGGCGGGCCCTCGTAGAACACCCACTCGGGGCGGCCCTCGGACTGGTCCAGGGTCTTGGCGAAGATCTTCTGCTCGCGCCACAAGTCGAGCACGGCGTGCTCAAGGGCGGGCAGGTCGACCTGGGCGGGCACCTGGCGGTACGTCGGCGCTGTCATCAGCGAGCTTCCTCCAACGGACTTGCTGCCTTCCGTCGGAGGGACGAGAGCCTGTGCGGCTGCCTAGCAGCCGCTGCGGACGCCGTGTGCGGCGCGCTCCCGCGGTACCACCCTCCTTGGCCCTCCGATGCCCTGTGCGCACCGATGAGCCCCCTCATTGGGGTCGCGATACCGGGTCTACTGGCCTTGGCGGCTGGGCTGAGGCTTTCTTCCGGCGGCTCCGGGGTGATCTTCGCGTCGCGCTCGCCCCCGGGCTTCCACCGCCCCCGGGTCGCTCCTGGCCGCTTACGCCGCTACTCGTCCCCATCCACGCTTCTCGCTCCGCCCAGTGTACGGCGCCGCGAGGACAGTGCCCGACCGGTTTTCCGGGGTGGCCCGGTGGCCTGCGAAGTGACCCGAATGGCGAGGTGCCGACGTCCGGATCCTGGGACGCCGGACTCGGCGGATTACCGGGCGGGGAGCTGGGCACAACGCTTGCAGGCTTGTCGTGCGGGACCCGCGGGGCGGGCGAATCGCTGGTGTGCCCCGTTGCCGTGGCCCGGAAGTCGATTTATCGTCCCAGCACGATTCGCGAGCAATATCACAATATGTGAAGGGGCCGCGGCCATGGTGGCGAAGAAGACCGCCGTACAGCAGTCGGCGTCCGGCAGATCCACGGGTCCGGCGGCCAAGGACGTGAGTGGGAAGAAGAGCGCGCAGGGAGCACCGGCGGAGGGCGGGACCGCCGCCGCCAAGCCGGTGAAGAACGCTTCCAAGAGGACCGCCAGGGCGTCCGGGGCATCCGAGGCGCCCGAAGCGCCCGAAGCGCCCGAAGCGGCAACAGGGAAGGCGAAGACGGCTGCTTCGAAGGGGTCCGTTTCGAAGACGGCTGCTTCGAAGACGGCTGCTTCGAGGACGGCGGTCAAGAAGGCTTCGGCCAAGAAGACCACCGCCAAGAAGGCGGTGGCCACAAAGACGGCGGCCAAAAAGGTCGTCGGGAAGAAGGCCGCGGTGGCGGAGGCCGTTCCGGAGGAGTCGGCGCCGGCGAAGGACGGTACGACGTCTACGAAGGGCGGTACGACGAAGAGGGCCGGTGCGAAGCGCGCGGCCAAGAAGAGCAGCAGCAGTGCGGCGAAGAAGGCGGTCGCGTCCGCGGCCCAGGGCGCGGCCCAGGCCGCGAAGACGACGGGAGCCACGACGGTGGTTGCGAAGAAGACTCCTGGAACGGCCACGGCGGCGAAGAAGCCCGGCGCGGTCCCCAAGGCACGGGTCTCCGCGGTGGTGGAGCCCGGCGGACTCGCGGTGCGCCCCGGCGAGGACCCCTGGACCCCGGAAGAGGTCGCGGAGGCACGCGCGGAGCTCCAGTCGGAGGCGTTGCGGCTGAGCTCCGAGATCTCGTCGTCCGAGGAAGCGCTCGCGGGCCTGATGCGGGACTCCGGGGACGGCGCGGGCGACGATCAGGCGGACACCGGCACGAAGAACATCACGCGCGAGTCCGAGATGGCGCTCAACGCCAACGCGCGCGAGATGCTGGAGCAGACCGAGCGGGCCCTGGAGCGCCTCGAGGCGGGTACGTACGGACTCTGCGAGAACTGTGGCAACCCCATCGGCAAGGCACGGATGCAGGCTTTCCCGCGCGCCACCCTGTGTGTCGAGTGCAAGCAGAAGCAGGAGCGCCGCTACTGATCGGCGCGGGAGGGCTCCTGAGCACGTGGGCGCCAGAGGGTGTGTCGTACCCTCGTCCTCAGTCAGGAACCTAGGTTGAGGGACTCACGTGGCAGAGGCGGAGCGCATCATCGGTACGCCGGACATCCCAGGTGCGGCGGGGTCCGGGCCGGAGCAGTCCGACGAGAACGCGGCGTCGGGCGACCGGTCCGGCTCGGACGAGTCGGCCCCGGACGGGCGCTCCGACGTGGACGGGACCGGGGTCCCGGCCGAGCGGTCCGGCGTGGACGGGAACAGGGCACCTGCCGAGGGGTCCGATGCGGACGAGAGCGGGGTCCCGGCCGGGCGGCCGAAGGGCAAGCGGAAGATCGCCGTCCTGTTCACGGTCGCAGCCCTGGCGTACGTCCTGGACCTCGTCAGCAAGATGATCGTGGTCGCGAAGCTGGAGCACCACGACTCGATCGAGATCATCGGGGACTGGCTGAAGTTCGAGGCGATCCGTAACGCGGGCGCGGCCTTCGGTCTAGGTGAGGCCTTCACCATCATTTTCACGGTGATCGCGGCGGCCGTGATCGTGGTGATCGCCCGGCTCGCGCGCAAGCTGTACAGCCTGCCCTGGGCGATCGCGCTCGGCCTGCTGCTGGGCGGCGCGCTCGGGAACCTGACCGACCGGATCTTCCGCTCGCCCGGCGTCTTCGAGGGAGCGGTCGTCGACTTCATCGCGCCCAAGCACTTCGCGGTCTTCAACCTGGCCGACTCGGCGATCGTCTGCGGCGGCATCCTGATCGTGCTGCTGTCCTTCCGTGGCCTCGACCCGGACGGGACCGTCCACAAGGATTGAGCGCGCGGTCGGCGTACGGAGCCGCTCACGGGCACTGATGTTCGGGCTGTGGTCGGGTGATGTCGGACCCGTCCGGCATACTCGACGGGTGAGCACCGTTCCCGAGATCCGCAACCTGCCCGTGCCCGACGGCCTGGAGGGCGAGCGCGTCGACGCCGCCATCTCCCGCATGTTCGGCTTCTCCCGCACGAAGGCCGCCGAGCTGGCCGCGGCGGGGAAGGTCACGGTCGACGGCTCGGTGGTCGGCAAGTCCGAGCGGGTGCACGGTGGCGCCTGGCTGGAAGTGGAGATGCCGCAGGCTCCCGCGCCCGTGCAGATCGTCGCCGAGCCGGTCGAGGGCATGGAGATCATTCATGACGACGACGACATCGTCGTGATCATGAAGCCGGTCGGTGTCGCCGCGCACCCGAGCCCCGGGTGGACCGGGACCACCGTCATCGGCGGCCTCGCCGCCGCGGGCTACCGGATCTCGACCTCCGGTGCCGCCGAGCGCCAGGGCATCGTGCACCGGCTCGACGTCGGCACCTCGGGCCTGATGGCCGTGGCCAAGTCGGAGCGCGCGTACACCTCGCTGAAGCGCCAGTTCAAGGAGCGCGTCGTCGACAAGCGGTACCACTCGCTGGTCCAGGGCCATCCGGACCCGATGAGCGGCACGATCGACGCCCCGATCGGGCGCCACCCGAACCACGACTACAAGTGGGCTGTGACAGCGGAGGGCAAGCCGTCGGTCACGCACTACGACCTCATCGAGGCGTTCCGCTCCGCCAGCCTCCTCGACATCAAGCTGGAGACGGGGCGCACGCATCAGATCCGCGTCCACATGGCCGCCCACCGGCACCCCTGCGTCGGCGACCTGACGTACGGCGCGGACCCGACGCTCGCCAAGCGGCTCGGACTCACCCGGCAGTGGCTGCACGCGGTGCGGCTCGGCTTCGAGCACCCCGGTGACGGCCAGTGGGTGGAGTTCGAGAGCGGCTACCCCGAGGACCTGCAGCAAGCGCTCGACAAGGTCCGTGAGGAGAGCTACGCGTGAGTGCCTCCTACGACGAGGTGCGGGTCGCCGAGGACGCCCTTGACCGCGAGGCGTGTTTCGCGGTGCGCAAGGAGGTCTTCGTCGGCGAGCAGGGTGTGCCCGAGGACATCGAGTACGACGCGTACGACGACGTGGCGCTGCATGTGCTGGCCGTTCGCGCGGACGGGGTGCCGCTCGGTACCGGACGCATCCTGTACGGCGAAGCCGCCGCCGCGAAGACCGACGGTGACCTGACGGTCGGATCGCTCGGGCGGCTCGCCGTGACGCAGGAGAAGCGCGGGCTCGGCGTCGGCGCCGCGCTCGTACGCGCCATCGAGGACGCGGCACGCGCGCGTGGACTGGCCGCGGTGGATCTGCACGCGCAGACGCATGCCCTCGGTTTCTACGAGCGGCTCGGGTACGTGGCGTACGGTGCGGAGTTCCCGGACGCCGGGATCGCGCACCGGGCGATGCGCAAAACGCTCTGAGGCGAGGCCGAGAGGCTGTCGCCGACGGTTTGTCGTAGGCGCGTGGCACGCTTGGGGTCTGGATCTTCCCTGATCGCCCAGACCACCCCGCCGGAGCGTTGACCGTGGATCAGTTGGCCCTGTTGTTCGCGCTGTTGCTCGGGGCCGTGCTGAGCGTCCCCCTGGGGGACCGGCTGGGGCTGCCCGCGCCGGTGCTGATGACGCTTCTCGGGATCGTCCTCGCCGTGCTCGACTTCGTGCCCAATGTGGACATCCCGCCGGACCTGATCCTGCCCGCGCTGCTGCCCCCACTGCTCTACGCCTCCGTGCGGCGCACGTCATGGAGACAGTTCGCGGCCAACAAACGACCGATCTTCCTGCTGGCCGTGGCGCTGGTGTTCGTCACCACCGCGGCGGTGGCCACGGTCGCCAGCGCGATCGTGCCCGGGCTGCCGATCGCCGCCGCCGTCGCGCTCGGCGCCCTCGTGGCGCCGCCCGACCCGGTCGCGGCGACCGCCGTCGCGGGACAACTCGGGCTGCCGCGACGACTGGTGTCGACCCTGGAGGGCGAGGGTCTCTTCAACGACGTGACGGCCATCGTGCTGTACCACGTCGCGATCGCCGCGGCTGTCAGCGGGACCTTCTCGCCCTGGCGGGCCGGCCTCGACTTCGTGCTGTCCGCCGTCATCGCGCTCGCCGTGGGGTTTGCCCTCGGCTGGGGCACGAACAAGCTGATGGGCCTGCTCGACGACGCCACGCTGCACGTCGGTCTGACCCTGCTCGTGCCGTTCGCCTCCTACGTGCTGGCCGAGGAGCTGCACGGGTCCGGAGTGCTCGCGGTGCTCGTGACGGCGCTGTTCCTCGCGGAGTACGCCACCGATGCCGACGACGTCATGATCCGGCTCGCCGGGCAGTCGTTCTGGGATGTGGTGGACACCCTGGTCACCGGCGTCGCGTTCGGGCTGATCGGACTCGAACTGCACAACGCGATCAGGACGGCGTCCGGGCGGTGGGGGGAGATGCTCGGGTGGGCCGCGGCCATCGTCGCCGTCGTCGTGTTCGTACGCCTCGCGTGGCTGTTGCCGGCGACCTGGCTGACGCGAAGACTGCACGCCAAGCGGGACTACGACGAGGACATCCCGATCTCTTGGCGGGAGACCGTCGTGATGTGGTGGGCGGGGATGCGAGGGGTTGCCTCCGTGGCCCTCGCACTGGCGATTCCGCTGAAGACGGACAACGGGTCGGATTTCCCCGACCGGGACGAGATCGTGTTCATCGCCTTCGGGGTGATCATGGCGACGCTCGTACTGCAGGGGCTGACGCTGCCCTGGATCGTCAAGAGGCTCGGCGTGCAGTCCGACACCAAGGCCGAGAAGGCCTTCGAGAGAGAGCTCGCGGTGCGGGCGGCGAAGGCCGCGCGGGGGAGGCTGAGGGAGATCGAGGCGGTGGAGGAGCTGCCGGACGAGGTGTCCGAACAGTTGCGGCGGCGGGCGCTCGACATCGGGCTGCGGATCAGCCCGGACCTGAGTGAGGGGGAGCGGCGGGAGGGGCATGAGCAGCGGGTCCGGCGGGTCAAGAGATTCCGCCGGATTCAGGGCGAGATGATGAGTGCGGCTCGGCACGAGGTGTTGTCCGCGCGGAGTGAGCCGGGGGCGGACCCGGAGATCGTGGACCGGGTGCTGCGGCATCTGGATGTGCGGAGCCTGCGGTGACACGGCGTTGGGCTTGAGCGGGTTCTCTCCCACCCGCGCACCGCCTGCTTCTGCCTCTATGACAAGTGCGTGTCTCCTGTGGGGGATCCGCGCCGCCCGCGGCTGCCGGTTCGTACGATCGGATCATGGCGCGCAACGTGGTGATCAGTGGTGGCGGTACGGGAATTGGGCTCGCGGCCGCGCAGGCGTTCGCCTCGGACGGGGACCGGGTGCTGTTGCTCGGGCGACGGGCGGAGGTGCTGGAGAAGGCCGGGGTGCCGGGGGCGCTCAGCTTCGCGGCCGACCTGGGTGATCCGCGCGAAGTGCGCGGCGTCGCCGAGTTCGTGGCCGCCGAGTTCGGCACCGTGGACGTACTGATCCACAGTGCCGGTGGCAACGGGAGTCTGGAACCCGGGGTCGAGAGTGAAGACCCGCTCGAAGCCGTCGCGCACAACTGGACCGTCAATTTCCGGCTGAACACGCTGACCGCGGTGCTGCTCACCGAGGCCCTGCGGGAGCGGCTGGCCTCGCCCGGCGGACGGGTGCTGTTCCTCAGTTCCATCGCCGCCTACCGGGGTTCCGGGAGCGGAGCGTACGCGGCGTCGAAGGCCGCGTTGCACCCGTACGCCTTCGATCTGGCACGGGAGTCGGGGCCACGCGGGATCACCGTGAACGTGGTGGCGCCCGGCTATGTCGAGGACACCGGGTTCTTCGGCGGGGAGATCGAGCAGGCGCGGCGGGAGCGGATCGTCGGGGAGACCTCGACGGGGCGTGCGGGTACTCCCGGGGACATCGCCGCGACGCTGCACTGGCTGGCGTCGCCGGGCGCCGGACATGTCACCGCGCAGGTCGTCCAGGTCAACGGGGGTGCGGAGCGCGGGCATTGAACCCCAGGAGTCAGCCTCTGCCCGGGCCCGTCCGCGGGGGCTCCGTGGCTCGGTCGCGATTCGGGCGCGGGGCCACGCCGTTGGTGTGGCCGGGGGGCAGCGTCGCGTCCGCCGTGTTGACGCGGGGGAGCGCGTAGGAGTGTTCCTCGGACAGCCAGCGGATCATCTGTTCGCGGACCGTGACTCGTACCGTCCAGATGTCGTCCGCGTCCTTGGCGGTGACCAGGGCGCGTACCTCCATGGTGTTGGGCGTCGAGTCCGTGACGGCCAGTCCGTAGTCGCGGCCGTCCCAGGCCGGGCACTCGCGCAGGATGTCCCGCAGTTGGTCGCGCATCGCCTCCACGGGTGCGGAGTGGTCGAGCTGGAAGAAGATGATGCCGGTCATCTGGGCGCTGCCGCGCGACCAGTTCTCGAAGGGCTTGGAGACGAAGTACGAGACCGGCATCGTGATCCGGCGTTCGTCCCAGGTCCGTACCGTCAGGAACGTCAGGGTGATCTCGTCGACCGTGCCCCACTCGCCGTCCACCACGACCGTGTCGCCGAGGCGCACCATGTCGCCGAAGGCGATCTGAAGACCGGCGAACATGTTGGCGAGTGTCGACTGGGCGGCGACACCGGCGACGATGCCCAGGATGCCCGCCGAGGCCAGCAAGGAAGCACCGGCCGCGCGCATCGCAGGGAACGTGAGCAGCATCGCGGCGACCGCCACCACGCCCACGATCGCGGAGACCACGCGCTGGATCAGGGTCACCTGCGTCCGCACCCGGCGGACCCGCGCCGGGTCGCGGTGGGCGTTCGCATAGCGCGAGTACGAGGTCTCGACGATCGCCGCGGCGATCCGCACGATCAGCCAGGCGGTGGACCCGATGAGGATCAGCGACAGGATCCGGCCGATGCCGGCCGAGTTGTCGCGGGCGATCTGGGCCTGGGCGTAGGAGCCTCTCAGCAGCGCGACGCACAGCACGAGCTGGAAGGGGATACGGGCGCGGCGAAGCAGGCCCCACAGCCCGGTCTCGCTGTGCCGGGCGTCAGCCCGTCGCAGCATGATGTCCACGGCCCACCCGATGAGCAGCGTGAGCACGACCGAGCCGCCGAGGACGATCAGAGGGCGCAGTACGTTCTCCATGCCTGAGACCGTAACCGGCTCGGGGGGCTCATGAACATGTGTTCTTTGCCGGGTCCGGGGTACCGCGTCGTCGGTCCTGACCCGATCGGGCGTTGTCCGTGCAGGCTGGCACCATGGTGCTCATGAACATCATGCTCTTTCACTCGACCTACGGGCTCCGGCCCGCGGTGCACGCCGCGGCGGACCGGCTGCGGGCGGCGGGCCACGAGGTGTGGACTCCCGACCTCTTCGAGGGGCGCACCTTCGAGACCGTGGAGGAGGGCATGGCCTTCAACGACGGGATCGGCAAGGACGAACTGCTCAGACGCGCCGTCCTGGCCGCCGCGCCCTACTCGGATCGCGGTGTGGTGTACGCGGGATTCTCGCTCGGCGCCTCCGTCGCGCAGACCCTCGCGCTCGGCGACGAGAAGGCGCGCGGACTGCTGCTTCTGCACGGCACGTCGGACATCGCGGAGAGCGCGTCGGTGGACGAGCTGTCCGTCCAGCTGCATGTCGCCGAGCCCGACGCGTTCGAGACGGACGACTGGCTGAGCTCCTGGTATCTGCAGATGCGCAGAGCCGGGGCCGATGTGGAGGTCTATCGGTACGCGGGTGCCGGGCACCTGTACACCGACCCCGACCTGCCCGACTACGACGCGGAGGCCGCCGAGGCCACCTGGAAGGTGGCGCTCGGCTTCCTCGACAGTCTGTGACAGCTCTTCAGGACCCTCACACCGGGTCGTACGTCCGCTCCACCTTCTGTGTGCCGCTGCGCGTGCGGTACGAACGGGCCCAGGACGAGGTCGCGTTCGCCTTCGTGCGGTCGGAGAGCACGTAGTAGTCCATCTGCGCGCGGTCGGCGGTGATGTCCAGGACGCCGTAGCCGTGGCGGTCGGTGTCGACCCAGTGGACGTGCCGGTTGGCGGCGCGGATGATCGGCGCGGCGATGGCCGAGACAGAGCCCTCGGGGACCTTGACGATGTCGTCGAGGTTGTCGGAGGTGACCGAGGTGACGACGAACTCGGTGGCGGCGGAGGCGGACAGCGGGTACGTACCGGCGTCGACCGGCACGTCGTTCGCCCAGGCCATGTGGATGTCGCCGGTCAGGAAGACCGTGTTGCGGATCGCGTTGGACCGCAGATGGGCCAGGATCTCGCGGCGGTCGTCCGTGTAGCCGTCCCACTGGTCGGTGTTGAGGGCCAGGCCCTCCTTGGGGAGGCCGAGCAGCTCGGCGAGCGGCCTGAGGAGATCGGCGGCGAGCGAGCCGATGGCGAACGGCGAGATCATCACCGAGTTGCCCACCAGGCGCCAGGTGGTGTCCGAGGCCTTGAGTCCCGACTTCAGCCAGTCGAGCTGGGCCCGGCCCGTGAGCGTACGGTCCGGGTCGTCGACCGAGCCGCTGCCGGTGGCCGCCTGCTGGGAGCGGAACGAGCGCAGGTCCAGCAGGGAGAGGTCGGCGAGCTTGCCGAAACGGAGGCGGCGGTAGGTGGTGCCCGCGATCGCCGGGCGGACCGGCATCCACTCGAAGTAGGCCTGCTTCGCGGCGGCCTGACGCGCCGTCCAGGCGCCCTCCGCGCCCTCGGTGTGGTTCTCGGCTCCGCCCGACCAGGCGTCGTTGGCGAACTCGTGGTCGTCCCAGATGGCGACGACCGGGGCGGCCACGTGCAGGGCCTGGAGGTCGGGGTCGGTCTTGTAACGCCCGTGCCGGGTGCGGTAGTCGGCGAGAGTGGTGATCTCGCCCGCGGGGGCGTGCGGGCGTACGACGGTGTCGCGGGTGCCGTACTCGCCGGTCGCGTACTCGTAGATGTAGTCGCCGAGGTGCAGCCAGGCGTCCAGGTCGCCGCGCGCCGCGAGATGGCGGTACGAGGAGAAGTAGCCCGCCTCCCAGTTGGCACAGGAGACCACGCCGAAGCGCAGGCCGGTCACGGCGGCGTCGGCCGCCGGGGCGGTGCGGGTGCGGGCGGCGGGTGAGTCGGTGCCGCCGGCGGAGAAGCGGAACCAGTAGTCGGTGGCCGGCCGCAGGCCGCGGATGTCCGCCTTCACGGTGTGGTCGGAGGCGGCCGACACAGTGGTGGAACCCTTGGCGACGATCGAGCCGAACGCCTTGTCCGCGGCGACGGTCCAGCTCACCTCGGTGTCCGGGCCGAGCCCGGAGCCGGGTACCGCCTCGGCGGTGGGCGTCACCCGGGTCCACAGCAGGATGCCGTCGGGCAGCGGATCGCCGGAGGCGACACCGTGCAGGAAGGCCGGGGCCTCGGTGGCGGCGCGGGCCGGGAGAGCGGCCGCGAGCGGCCCGCTGAGGACGGCGGTGGCGGCCGCGGCCTTGACGACCGTACGGCGGCGTGGGGCGCGGGAGTCGGCGGCGCCCGAGGAGTCGGATGATCTGAAGCGACTGGTCACGAGCGGTCAGGTTACCGACCAGTACAGGAAAGAGCGGGCGAACTCCGAAAAGTTCGCCCGCTCTTCGACTGCTGGACCCGTCAAGTCATCGGAGGGCCGGACCTGTTCAGGTCCTGGGCCTGCCGGGTGTCGAGCCTGCCGGACTCGTCAGGCCTTGAGCGCCGCGTCGATCGCCGTGGTGAAGTCGGCCACCGTCATCGGCGCGTTCTGACCGTCGGAACCGGTGAGCGTCTTACCGTCCATCTTCAGGGTCGGCGTGCCCTGCACCCCGCTGTCGTCGAACTTCGCCGACATCTCCAGCGCCCACTTGTCGTAGGTGCCGTCCTTGACGGCCGTCTGGAACTTGGTGTTGTTCTTCAGCGCGGAGACGGTGTTCGCCACCTCGATCAAGTACGAGTCGTTCTTGAACTTGTCGTCGGTCTCCTCGGGGTGGTACTTCGTCGAGTACAGCGCGGTCTTGTACTGGAGGAAGGCATCGGGGCTGACGTTCAGCGCGGCGCCCAGGGCGCTGAGCGCGTTCTTGGAGCCCTCACCGCTCAGGCTGTTGTCGAGGAACGTGGCGCCGATGTACTGGACCTTGTAGTCGCCGTCCTCGATGCCCTTGTCGACGGTCGCGCCGACGGTCTGCTCGAACTGGGCGCAGATCGGGCAGCGCGGGTCCTCGTACATCTGAAGGGTCTTCTTGGCCGTGCTCTTGCCGACGACCACGGTCGTGCCGTCCGTGCCCGTGGTGTTGGCCGGCTTGACGAGCTTGTCGTCCTTCGCGGCCTCCCAGTAGCCGGGCTTGTTGCCCTGCACGACCGCGTAGCTGATGCCGCCGGCTATCGCGAGGACGGCGACTATGGAGAAGGCGACGATGACCTGGCGCTTCACCTTGTCGCGCTTGGCCTGACGCTCGCGCTCGACGCGCAGGCGCTCACGGGCCGCCGTCTTCGCGGCCTTGCTGTTCCGCTGGCTCATATCGGTGATCTCCAGATGGGACGCGCACACGTGGTATGCCGTATGCGGGATACGTATGGGGGACTGCTGGTGCTCGGGTTCTGCCGCTCAGACGGGCTTGCTCACGCGAAAGCGACGGAGCTCGGCGGTCCGCGCCGACCCAGGGAGTGCACGAACAGGCGCGTGCGGGCGGTGGCCGTCCGGCGCGTGGGGCGCGGCAAGCGGCGTACGGGGGCGAGCAGTCGTACGGTCACCGCGGCGACCGCGATCAGCAGTGGCCGGAAGGTGGACGCGGCCGCCGCGCGCAGCAGTTGCTCAAGGGCTCGCTCGCCGCGGCGCAGCCAGGCGGCGGCGAGGAGGCCGACGCCGACGTGCGCGCCGAGCAGCAGCCAGGCGGCGGTCGGGTCGGTGTGGGTGAGCAGGGCCGCGGCGCGCTCGCCGCCGGTGCCGGTCACCCGGGTCAGCGGGGAGCCGACGGAGCCCCCGCCGCACAGCAGGTCGAGGCCGACCGAGCGCAGTGGGCCGGCGACCGGGCCGCCCGCCCTGCCGTAACAGACGTGCTGGCCCGCGGTGAAGACGGTGTCGGCGGCCAGCTCCAGCGGTATCAGCAAGGCCGCGATCCGTCCGAAGCCGCGCTCGCGGCCCCCCAGGGCGTAGGCGAGGACGAAGACGGCGGCGGCGATCGCGGCCACCGTCCCCATCGGCAGCGGGACCCGGGACAGCAGCACGTGCGACGCGGTGCTGAGCGTCACGACCATGGCCGTGAACAGCGCCGCGCGTACGGCTCTGAGCTGGGTCCCGGATATGTCCATAGCGGGGAGAGTGTGTCACGTGCTCCTGTAGGGGACCCCTAAAGGGTCCCTGTGAGTTAGGGGGTGTCGTTTGGATCACCCCGGGTCCGCGACGCCTGGCACGGCACCTCGCCGCGTTGTCGCATCACCCGAGTACGTCCAGTACGCAGGTCATGCTCCGCCTTGCGATGCACCGCACCATGCGCCGCGGCCTGATCCGAGGTGATCCAAACGACACCCCCTAGTCCCCCGCTACAGACCTGGAATCCGTCCGTTACGGAACAGGTCCACGAAGATCTGGTGGTCGGCGCGTGCGCGGGCGCCGTAGCTGTGGGCGAAGTCCACCAGGATGCCTGGGAAGGCGAGCTCGTCGGCCGCGATCGCCGCGTCGATGGCCCGCTCCGTGGAGAAGGGCACCAGCTCCGAGTGGCCGCTCTCGTCGTCCGCCGCCGCGTGCATCGTGGCCGTGGCCCGGCCGAGGTCGGCGACGACCGAGGCGATCTCCTCCGGGTCGTCGATGTCGCCCCAGTCCAGGTCCACCGCGTACGGCGACACCTCGGCGACCAGCTGGCCCGCGCCGCCCAGCTCGGTCCAGCCCAGCCACGGGTCGGCGTGCGCCTGGAGAGCGCGCTGCGAGATGACGGTGCGGTGGCCCTCGTGCTGGAAGTACTCGCGGATCGAGGAGTCCGTGATGTGCCGGGAGACGGCGGGGGTCTGGGCCTGCTTGATGTAGATCACCACATCGTTCTCCAGGGCGTCGCTGTTGCCCTCCAGCAGGATGTTGTACGAGGGCAGCCCCGCCGAGCCGATACCGATGCCGCGGCGGCCGACGACGTCCTTCACCCGGTAGGAGTCCGGGCGGGTCAGCGAGGACTCCGGCAGCGTCTCCAGGTAGCCGTCGAAGGCCGCCAGCACCTTGTAGCGGGTCGCCGCGTCCAGCTCGATGGAGCCGCCCCCGGGCGCGAAGCGGCGCTCGAAGTCACGGATCTCGGTCATCGAGTCGAGCAGTCCGAAGCGGGTCAGCGAGCGGGCGTCGCGCAGCGCGTCCAGGAGCGGGCCCTCGGCGGTGTCCAGCGTGAACGGCGGCACCTCGTCGCTCTTGGCGCCGGTGGCGAGGGCGTGGATCCGCTCGCGGTAGGCGGACGCGTAGGTGTGCACCAGCTCGGTGATCTGCCCGTCACTGAGCGCCTTGGCGTAGCCGAGCAGTGCCACGGATGCGGCGAAGCGCTTGAGGTCCCAGGTGAACGGGCCGACATAGGCCTCGTCGAAGTCGTTCACATTGAAGATCAGGCGGCCCTGGGCGTCCATGTACGTGCCGAAGTTCTCGGCGTGCAGGTCGCCGTGGATCCACACGCGTGAGGTGCGCTCGTCCAGGTACGGGCCGCCCCGCTTCTCCTGCTCCAGGTCGTAGTAGAAAAGGCCCGCCGTGCCCCGGTAGAAGGCGAAGGCGGAGGCCGCCATCTTGCGGAACTTCACGCGGAACGCGGCCGGGTCGGCGGCCAGGAGCTCGCCGAAGGCGGTGTCGAATACGGCGAGGATCTGCTCGCCGCGTTGCTCGTCGCTGAGCTGCGGGACCGACATCGCTGGGTGCCTCCTGGTGCAGGTGGTGCATGACGTGTGGGACAGGTGCGGGGACTGGCGTCCCGTCCACTTCCAACGTGCGACGGAAGGCCGGAGTGCCCGGATTTCCCCGACGAAGGTACGCGCTCGGTGCGCGAGTACCCGCATGAAGGTACGTGTGATCCGCCCACCCGTCACCCGGCCACCGCCCCTCATCGTGGCGCTTCGCGCCGCAGTACTCATCTCAAATGTCAGTGCCCCGGCATAGACTTCGACGCTGTCCGCCCAGACTGTCCGCAGCCTGTCGCCCAGCGTTTCCTCAGGAGGCCGAAGCCGTGTCAAAGCCGCCGTTCACGCACCTGCACGTCCACACCCAGTACTCGCTGCTGGACGGTGCCGCGCGGCTGAAGGACATGTTCAACGTCTGCAATGAGATGGGCATGACGCACATCGCCATGTCCGACCACGGCAACCTGCACGGGGCGTACGACTTCTTCCACACGGCCAAGAAAGCCGGCGTCACACCGATCATCGGGATCGAGGCGTACGTCGCCCCCGAGTCGCGGCGCAACAAGCGCAAGATCCGGTGGGGCCAGCCGCACCAGAAGCGCGACGACGTGTCCGGTTCGGGTGGTTACACGCACAAGACGATCTGGGCGGCGAACAGCACCGGCCTGCACAACCTCTTCAAGCTCTCCTCGGACGCGTATGCCGAGGGCTGGTTGCAGAAGTGGCCGCGCATGGACAAGGAGACCATCTCCAAGTGGTCGGAGGGCCTCATCGCCTCCACCGGCTGCCCCTCCGGTGAGCTGCAGACCCGGCTGCGGCTGGGCCAGCACGACGAGGCACTGAAGGCGGCCGCCGAGTACCAGGACATCTTCGGCAAGGACCGGTACTTCCTGGAGCTGATGGACCACGGCATCGAGATCGAGCGCCGGGTCCGCGACGGCCTCCTGGAGATCGGCAAGAAGCTCGGCATCCCGCCCCTGGTGACGAACGACTCGCACTACACGTACGCGCACGAGGCGACCGCGCACGACGCGCTGCTGTGCATCCAGACCGGCAAGAACCTCTCGGACCCGGACCGCTTCCGCTTCGACGGCACCGGCTACCACCTGAAGTCCACGGACGAGATGTACGCCATCGACTCCTCGGACGCCTGGCAGGAAGGCTGCGCCAACACGCTCCTGGTGGCCGAACAGATCGACACCAGCGGCATGTTCGAGGCCAGGAACCTCATGCCGAAGTTCGACATCCCCGAGGGCTTCACCGAGGTCACCTGGTTCCAGGAAGAGGTCCGCCTCGGCATGGAGCGGCGCTTCCCCGGCGGTGTCCCCGACGACCGGCAGAAGCAGGCCGAGTACGAGATGGACGTCATCATCCAGATGGGGTTCCCGGGGTACTTCCTCGTCGTCGCCGACTTCATCATGTGGGCCAAGAAGCAGGGCATCGCGGTGGGCCCGGGCCGTGGTTCGGCGGCCGGTTCGATCGTCGCCTACGCCATGGGCATCACCGACCTCGACCCGATCCCGCACGGTCTGATCTTCGAGCGGTTCCTCAACCCCGAGCGCGTCTCCATGCCCGATGTCGACATCGACTTCGACGAGCGCAGGCGCGTCGAGGTGATCCGGTACGTGACCGAGAAGTACGGCGCCGACAAGGTCGCCATGATCGGCACGTACGGAAAGATCAAGGCGAAGAACGCCATCAAGGACTCGGCGCGCGTGCTGGGTTACCCGTACGCCATGGGCGACCGGCTCACCAAGGCGATGCCCGCCGACGTCCTCGGCAAGGGCATCGACCTCAGCGGCATCACCGACCCCGCGCACCCGCGCTACGGCGAGGCCGGCGAGATCCGCGCGATGTACGAGAACGAGCCGGACGTGAAGAAGGTCATCGACACCGCCAAGGGCGTCGAGGGCCTCGTCCGGCAGATGGGCGTGCACGCGGCCGGCGTGATCATGTCCAGTGAGCCCATCGTCGACCACGCCCCGGTCTGGGTGCGGCACACCGACGGTGTGACCATCACGCAGTGGGACTACCCCCAGTGCGAGTCGCTGGGCCTGCTGAAGATGGACTTCCTGGGCCTGCGCAACCTCACGATCATGGACGACGCCGTCAAGATGGTGAAGGCCAACAAGGGCATCGACCTGGACCTGCTGGCCCTGCCGCTCGACGATCCGACGACCTTCGAACTGCTCCAGCGCGGCGACACCCTCGGCGTCTTCCAGTTCGACGGCGGCCCCATGCGCTCGCTGCTGCGCCTGATGAAGCCCGACAACTTCGAAGACATCTCCGCCGTCTCGGCGCTCTACCGTCCCGGCCCGATGGGTATGGACTCGCACACGAACTACGCCCTGCGCAAGAACAAGCTCCAGGAGATCACCCCGATCCACAAGGAGCTCGAAGAGCCCCTCGAAGAGGTCCTGGCCGTCACCTACGGCCTGATCGTGTACCAGGAGCAGGTGCAGAAGGCCGCCCAGATCATCGCCGGGTACTCGCTCGGCGAGGCCGACATCCTGCGCCGCGTGATGGGCAAGAAGAAGCCCGACGAGCTGGCCAAGAACTTCAGCATCTACCAGGCCGGCGCCCGCAAGAACGGCTACAGCGACGAGGCCATCCAGGGCCTGTGGGACGTGCTGGTCCCGTTCGCCGGATACGCGTTCAACAAGGCGCACTCGGCGGCGTACGGCCTGGTCTCGTACTGGACCGCGTACCTGAAGGCGAACTTCCCCGCCGAGTACATGGCGGGGCTGCTCACCTCGGTCAAGGACGACAAGGACAAGTCCGCGGTCTATCTGAACGAGTGCCGGCGCATGGGTATCAAGGTGCTCCCGCCGAACGTGAACGAGTCGGAGCAGAACTTCGCCGCACAGGGCGACGACGTGATCCTCTTCGGCCTCTCCGCCGTCCGTAACGTCGGTACGAACGTGGTCGAGTCGATCATCAGGAGCCGCAAGGCCAAGGGGAAGTACGGATCGTTCCCGGACTATCTCGACAAGGTCGAAGCGGTCGCCTGCAACAAGCGCACCACCGAATCGCTGATCAAGGCCGGCGCGTTCGACACGATGGGGCACACCCGAAAGGGCCTCACCGCGCAGTTCGAGCCGATGATCGACAATGTGGTGGCGGTCAAGCGCAAGGAGGCCGAGGGACAGTTCGACCTCTTCGGGGGCGGCGACGAGGACACCAGCGAGCCCGGCTTCGGACTGGACGTCGAGTTCACGACCGAGGAGTGGGACAAGGTCTATCTGCTCGCCCAGGAGCGGGAGATGCTCGGTCTTTACGTCTCCGACCACCCGCTCTTCGGCCTGGAGCACGTGCTGTCCGACAAGGCCGACGCGGGTATCTCCCAGCTCACCGGAGGTGAGCACTCGGACGGCGCGGTGGTGACCATCGGCGGCATCATCTCGGGCCTCCAGCGCAAGATGACCAAGCAGGGCAACGCCTGGGCGATCGCCACGGTGGAGGACCTCGCGGGCTCCATCGAGTGCATGTTCTTCCCGGCCACCTATCAGCTGGTGTCGACCCAACTCGTCGAGGACGCCGTGGTGTTCGTCAAGGGGCGCCTCGACAAGCGCGAGGACGTGCCGCGTCTCGTCGCGATGGAACTCCAGGTCCCGGACCTGTCGAACGCGGGCACCAACGCGCCGGTGATCCTCACCATCCCGTCGGTGAAGGTCACCCCGCCGATGGTGAGCCGGCTCGGTGAGATCCTCAGCCACCACAAGGGCGAGAGCGAGGTCCGCATCAAGCTCCAGGGGCCGCTGAAGACCACGGTGCTGCGGCTCGACCGGCACCGGGTGAAGCCGGACCCGGCGCTCTTCGGCGACCTGAAGGTGCTGCTCGGACCGGCCTGCCTGGCCGGCTGACCCGGCTGGTGATCGACATACGCGAGGGGCGCATCCGGATCCGGATGCGCCCCTCGCGGTGTGCCTGGGCGTCAACGGCCCAGCAGGGCTTCAACAGCCCTGCACCAGGCCTTAGTTGTGGCCGAAACGCTTCTGGTGCTTACGGGCGACATCAGCGGGGCTGCCCGGGGCCTGCGGCATCGGCGACTGCTGTGCCTCCGTCGAGGACCGCTGGGCCTGCTCCTGCGCACGCTCGGCCTGCGAGGAGCGGTCCTGCTCGCCGCCCTGCTTGCGGTTCTTGTTCTTGGCCATGGTGATTGCCTCCCGCGGGGGTTCTAGGGGCCAGGGCCGGGACCAGACTCACATAGGCTGAGAAGCGGCGCATTTCGGAGAATTACCGTGCGTAATAAGCCCTGTCGGAGCGTGATATCCCGATACGCCACGCCGAAGATCGAGTTCCGGCCGTTAACCTCCGCGTGGTCGGGCAGACTCGAAGGAAGCCCAAAGCAAACCTCCCGGAAAGAGGGTGGACCGCGTGGACCGCTGCATCGTCCTGGTGGACGCCGGGTATCTGCTCGGGGCTGCTGCCAGCCTTCTCGCCGGGGACTCGTCCCGCTCCCGGATCACCGTCGATCACGCCGCCCTCATCCAGGGCCTGCGCGAGCGAGCCGAGTCCGACACGGAGCGGCCGCTGCTGCGCATCTACTGGTTCGACGGCGCCCCCGACCGTGTACCCCAGCCCGAGCACCGCAGGTTGCGGGTGATGCCGCGGGTCACGGTGCGGCTCGGTGCCCTGACCCGGAGCGACGGGCGGTGGGCCCAGAAGGGCGTCGACGCCGCCATGCACGCCGAGCTGACCGAGCTGGCCCGCAACCGGGCCTGCTCGGATGTGGTCCTGGTGACCGGCGACGGCGATCTGCTGCCGGGCATGATGGCCGCCAAGGAGCACGGTGTCGCCGTACACCTGTGGGCCGTGCAGGCGGCCGACGGGGACTACAACCAGTCCGAGGACCTGGTGGCCGAGGCCGACGAGCGCCGCGTCCTCGACCGGGCCTGGATCACCAAGGCCGTACGCGCCAAGGAACTCGGCGGGGTCTGCGCGCCGCCCCCCGTGCCGCGCCCCGAGATCGCCGCGATCCTCTCCGCCCCGTTGCCCGAGTCGCACGGCGGCTCGGCCGAGCGACCGGCGCCGGAGACGGAGCACGCCTCGGCGGCCGAGTCCCCGAACGGCACCGAGGAGCGGGCGCCCGCGGCCAAGGGCGTGCCCACCCCGAAGGACCTGGCCGCGCTGCGCGGGCCCGGCACGCAGCCCGCCCAGCATCCCGCGAGCGCCACCCTGCGCTGGTCCTCCGACAAGGGCTGGGTCGAGCGCCCCGGGGGCACCGCCGAGTCCGCGGAGTCCGCCTCGCTGCCCACGCTCGCCCAGCTCACCTCGGCCGAGCAGCGCTGGGCGGACCGCGAGGAGGACATCACCACGGTCGGCGGCGATCCGTACGAGGTGGGGCAGGTCTTCGCACGCCGCTGGATGGAGCGGCTCACCGACCAGAGCCATCTGCAGAAGCTGTCCGTGATGTACCCCCGTGTTCCGCACCGGGTGGACGGCGAACTGCTGCGCTACGCCGCCCGCTTCGGGCTGCTCACACACAAGGACGACCAGATCGACGAGCACGACAGGTACGCGATCCGGGCGGGGTTCTGGCGCGAGATCGATGTGCGTACGGCGGCGGAACACGCGCCTGCGGTGGAGTGAGCGCAGGGCTGCGGGCCCGCTTTTGCCGACGGCTGGGAGGGCCCCCGCCGGCGGGGGGCCGAGGTCCCGGAACAGGCCTTTCGTGGGGCGGGCGGAGGACCGGCAGCGGCCCCGCTGCGGGGTGAGCCGAGGCCCCGGGCTCATATCGGGGCATCGGACCCCGTAGTCTCGTCCTTCGTGAGTACGCGCAGGGCAGGGGCAGTCCGGAACGGGCACAGGGGTGATGTCGTGTGCGCGGTGCGCGGGCTCACCAAGACCTACCCGGCCACGCGCGGACGACGCGGTACCGCCGGTACGCCGGAGGTGCGGGCCACGGACGGGGTACGTCTGGACATCCGGCGCGGTGAGATCTTCGGGCTGCTCGGGCCGAACGGTGCCGGCAAGTCGACCCTCGTACGGCAGCTGACCGGGCTGCTGCGTCCCGACAGCGGCAGCGTGGAGATCCTCGGGCACGACATCGTGCGCCACCCCGAGCGGGCGGCGCGGATCCTCGCGTACCTCGGTCAGGAGTCCACCGCCCTCGACGAGCTGACCGTGTCGCTCGCCGCCGAGACGACCGCCCGGCTGCGCGGGCTCGAACTCCGTGCGGCGCGGGCCGAGCGGGACGCCGTACTCGACGAGCTGGGTCTCACCTCGATCGCATCCCGCCCCCTGAAGAAGCTGTCCGGCGGTCAGCGGCGCCTCGCGTGCGTCGCCGCCGCCCTGGTGGGAGAGCGGCCGCTGCTCGTCCTCGACGAGCCGACCACGGCCATGGACCCCGTGGCCCGCCGGGCCGTCTGGGCGGCCGTCGACCGGCGCCGGGCCGAGCGCGAGACGACGGTTCTGCTGGTCACCCACAACGTCATCGAGGCCGAGACGGTCCTCGACCGGGTCGCCGTCCTCGACCGGGGCCGGGTCATCGCCTGCGACACCCCGGCCGGGCTGAAGGAGAAGGTCGCGGGCGAGGTGCGCGTCGAGCTCGTCTGGCGCGAGCGCGCCCCGCTGCATGTCCCCGAGGTCGCCGCGCTGCGCGAGCGCGCCGTCGAGTCCGGGAGGCGCTGGACCCTGCGGCTCGCCCCGGAGGAGGCCCGCGCGGTCGTCGCCACGGTCACCGGTGGCGCCGCCTTCGCCGCCCTGGACGATTTCACGCTGGCCACCCCGAGCCTGGAGGATGTGTATCTTGCGCTGGGTGGGGCCGCCACACAGGGGCTGGTGAAGGCGTGAGGGCGGGTGTCTTGAGTGTGCGGGGCGTGGAATCCGTACGGACTGTCGTGGGCCCCGAGAGAAGGACTGCTGCCGGAGTGAAGAGGAGCAGCTCGACGTGAGTGTCGTACCCGCTGAGGTGCTGCCGGGCAGTGCGCTGTCCGTGACCGGTGACGTCGCCGATACCGCCGAACCACTGGGGCCGCGGGCACGGTTGTGGCCGTCCATGGCCGCCGTGTACCGGGCGCAGCTGTCCCGGGCGCGCGTCGCGCGGATTCCGCTGCTGTTCGTGGCCACCTTCCAGTCCATCGGGATCATGGTCCTGATGCGGGGCGTGGTGGACGGTGGCGGCGAGGCGCAGGCCGTGGTGGCCGGGTCGGCGGTGCTGGTCGTGGCCTTCGTCGCCCTCAACCTTCTGGCCCAGTACTTCGGGCAGCTGCGTGCCAGCGGCGGGCTCGACCACTACGCGACGCTGCCCGTGCCGCCGGCCGCCGTCGTGCTCGGCGTCGCGGGCGCGTATGCCTCCTTCACCGTGCCCGGGACCATCGCCACCGCCGTCGGCGGCTGCCTGCTCTTCGGGCTGCCGATGGCCAACCTGTGGGTGCTCGTCCTGGTGATCCCGCTCGCGGGCGCCGCGCTCGCCGGGCTCGGGGCGGCGTTCGGACTGCTCGCGCCGCGACCCGAACTCGCCACGCTGCTTGGGCAGTTGGGGATGTCGGCGGCGCTGCTGCTTGGGGTGCTGCCGGCGGACCGGTTGCCGACGGTCGTGCAGTACGGGCGGGATCTGCTGCCCTCGACGTACGGGGTCGACGCTCTCGCGCGGACCTTCGACGCGCATCCCGACTGGGCTCTCGTCCTCGGCGACCTGGCCGTCTGCGCGGGTGTCGGGGTGGCTTCGCTGGCTCTCGCGACCTGGGCGTACCGCCGGGCGGCCGTCCGGTGACGCGCCTGACAGACGGGCCTGGCACGATGTCAGTGTGACCGCTCCGCTGACTCCGCCTCCGCCGCCGCATCATCAGCCCTCGCACGACGCCTGGCAGGTTCCGCCCGCCAATGGTGGGGTGGGGGCCGTCGGGTATGAAGACGACGGCCCTGGGATGAAGACCGAACTGCGTGAGGCCGCGGTGATCGCGGTGGCCGTGGCGCTCGGTGGGGTGCTGCTCGGGGTGCTGTGGTGGTGGCTGGCGCCGTCGGTGCCGCTGATCGCGGACGACACCACGGTGTACCTCAAGGACTCCGAGGGGGAGCAGGCCATCGGGGTCGACGGAACGTTCACTCTGCTGGCGCTCGCGTTCGGTGCGGTGAGTGCGCTGGTCGTGTTCCTGGTGCGGCGGCGTGGGGGTGTTCCGCTGGTGGTCGCTCTCGCGGTCGGGGGAGTGCTCGGGTCGCTGCTTGCGTGGCGGATCGGGATCTGGCTCGGGCCCACGCAGGATGTGGTCGCGCATGCCAAGGAAGTGGGCAAGGGGGTTACGTTCTCCGCGCCGTTGAAGCTCGGGGCGCATGGGGCGTTGCTCGCGTGGTCCCTGGCGGGGCTGGTCTGCCATATCGGGCTGACCGCGCTGTTCGGGCCGCGGGATCCTGATCCGTTTCTGAGCCCGTACGAGGCTGCGCCGCCTGTGCCGCCGGCGGGTTAGTCGTCCTGGGGGGCGGGCCTCGGGATTTTTCGCCTCCTCCGCCCCTTCCCGTCCCGTATCTGGGGGCTGCTGCCCCCAGGCCCCCGCATCGGCCTGGACGGCCTCGTCCTCAGACGCCGGACGGGCTGAAAGTTCTCACGCCGGGCGCCTGCCGTGGTTTGCCTTTCGGGTGCGCCATTTGCGTTTTCGGGTCTTCTTCGACATGCCTCTTGTGCTTAACCGAGGACGGGGCGTACGTCGAGGGGTCAGGCACGGCCGATGGGGGCGGACACCGCTTCTGTGAGGGTCAGGAGGTCGTCGGGGGTGAGTTCGACCTCCAGTCCGCGGCGGCCGGCCGAGACGCAGATCGTGGGGTGGGCGGAGGCCGAGGCATCGAGGACCGTGGGGAGCTTCTTGCGCTGGCCGAGGGGGGAGATGCCACCGCGGACGTACCCCGTGGTGCGCTCGGCCGCCGCCGGGTCCGCCATCGTCGCGCGCTTGCCGCCCACCGCCGTCGCCAGGGCCTTCAGGTCGAGGGTGCCCGCGACCGGGACCACCGCGACGACCAGCGCGCCGTCCACGTCGGCCACCAGCGTCTTGAAGACCCGCTCCGGCGAGACGCCCATCGCCTCCGCGGCCTCCTCGCCGTACGAGGGGTGCGCGGGGTCGTGCTCGTAGGCGTGCACCGTGTACGGGACGCCTGCCGCCGTCAGGGCCACGGTCGCCGGGGTGCCCCCGGCCTGCTGCTTCTTCGACTTCTTCGCCATCGGCCTTCTCGGATACGAAAGATGCGTCAGTTGAGACTCGTCGGGCCGCGCGTCAGGTCCGCCGCCGGCAACGACGGCAGATTACGGATGATCGCGGTCTCCGCGCGCAGGAGTTTCAGCTCCGCGCGCAGGCGGGCGGCCGTGTCCGGGGCCTGGAGCAGCTCCTGTTTCGCCGGAATGTCCAGCATCACGGCGGCCGCGACGAGGTAGGAGACGACCGCCGGCTCGTCCGGAAGATCGGCGCCGGTGGTCAGCGAGCGCTCCCGGGCCCCCGCCAGCCGCTTCTGGTACTGGCGGAAAGCCCGCAGGACGCCTTCGGCGAGCGCGCCGGCCTCCTCGCCGGGGTCCTCGGACAGCTCCTCCAGTTCGGCCGTGAGGAACTCGCCGGAGGTGTCGACCGAGAGCAGCCGCACGCGCGTGGTCCCCGTCGCCAGCACCTCGAAGCTGCCGTCGGCGCGCTCCCGGATGGTCGCCGCGTCCGCGACACAGCCCACCTCGTGGAAGGCCTTGGCAGGGTCGTCGCCGAAGCCGGCGGCGGGCCCGCGCCGGGGCAGGGAGGTCTGGTCCGGCATGCCGGGTGCGGTGGGCGCGGCCTCGTGGCCGTCGCGGATGGCGATGACGGCGAACCGGCGCGGTTCGTCCTCGGGGGTTTTCAGCAGGCTGCGCATCATGGCGCGGTAGCGCTCCTCGAAGATGTTCAGAGGAAGCACGAGCCCCGGGAACAGAACCGAGTTCAGGGGGAAGAGCGGGAGCCGGACGGTGGTCACGACGGGAGAGCCTAATGGTCTCCGGAGTGGGCGCGTCCGCACTGCTCACTCCGTGGATGCAGGGGCATGCCCGCGGCGACCTCCAGACGGACGCCGTCGCGCAGCTCCAGGAACTGGCCCAGGGGGTCGTCCGAGACCCGGTCCCAGGGGAACGAGGTCGCGTACGGGCCGATCGCACGCAGCTGTTCCAGGGCGTCCTGCCAGCGCTCCAGCCTGACCAGGACGTACGTGAGGAGGTTGCGGACCTCCGCGGGCCAGGCGTCGCCGGCGGTGTACGTCGCCGAGACCGCGATCGCGAGGTCGGCCGCCGCGTCGAGGCGCTCGCGCGGCACCACGGCACCGCCGCCCTCGGTCAGATACGCGAAGGCGGCGCGCACCGGCAGCGCCTGCACCAGGGAGCCGGGCAGCGCGTCCTGCGCGGCCCGCTCGGCGAAGTCGAAGCACTCGCGGTGCGAGCCGTACCAGGCGGCCGACAGATACCGCAGGGCGGCCACATGGCAGCCGTAGTGGTGCGGTGAGCGGCGTACGGCCTCGCCCCACAGCTTCCCGAACTCGGTGTGCCCGGCGTTCGTGCCGCGTGCCTGGTCGAGCGCGATCCGCCAGGGCACCGGATCGCGCGGGTCGCCCTCGGCGGCGGCGGCGATCAGCGGGCCGACCTCGCGCAGCAGCTCGACGCGGGCCGGGGACTCCCAGCCCCGGGACACCGCCAGCTCGGCCTTGATCAGCAGGGCGTCCGGGTCGTGCGGGGAGGCGTCCTGCCACTCCTGGAGCCACTCGTCGCGGGAGCGCGCGAAGGTGGCGAGACGCATCGCGTACCGGTCGCGGTTCTCCCACTCGGCGGCCTCGCGCGTGGTCGTGAGCAGCTTGGCCGCGGGGGCGTACTCGCCACGGCCCGCCGCGACGAGGGCGGGGCTGAGCCGCTCGTCCGGGGCGTCGAGCAGTACCTCCTCGTCGGCCGGCAGTCCGGCGGCGAGGCGCGAGGTGTTTCTGGCCATCCGGGCGGTACGGATGAACGCGCGCAGCAATGCCATGGTGGAGACCATTGAAAGCTGCAGGTGGGGGCTGTACCAGGGAGGTGCGGTGAAGCTTTCGTAACCGCTGATTGGTTGTACGGATAAGGGTAAAGGAGGAGTAAAAGGTGACTGTTGTTCTACTGTCAGTCAGCTGTCAGCCCTGGTGAGCGCGTCGCGGCACCTGAGCCGCACCTACAGCCCCACCCAAGCCCCACCCAAGCCCCACCCGAGCCCCACCCGAGCCCCACCCGAGCCGCACTCTCAGCCGCGCCGCAGCAGCCGTGTCGCCCCCGCCGCCACCGTCGTCGCCAGGATCCAGCCGAGCAGGATCACCACCGCGGCCAGCCACTGCCAGCCACCGCGCAGCTGCCAAAAGCCCACCTGGCCCAGGTCGATCACCGGAAGCAGCAGGTCCAGGGCGAACAGTGCCGGGTCCCACGGCGGATGTTCGCCGCTCTTGATCGGCGGATGGTCGGCATGCCGGAAGGCGATCGACGTCGCCGCCCACAGCACCGCCATCCACAGGGCGGCCCGCCCCGGCCGGTACCCGTAGGCGACCGTCCAGTCCTGCGCGTACCCCCAGAGCTTGGCGGCGAGCGGCAGCGTCTCGCGGCGGCGGCGCTGCTTGGCGAGCAGCACCTCGCGGGCGTCCTCGTCCTCGCCGGAGTTGCGCAGCACGGTGGCCAGGCGCTCGTACGGCTCCGGGTTGTACTCGGCGGTCGCCGCGGCCACCCACTCCAGGCGCCGGGTCAGCGGGAACGCGCCCTGCGGCACCAGGTTCTCGTAACCGAAGCCGCCCATGTGGAGGCCGCCGGGCCCCGGCCAACTGGCCGCTCTGTCGACCAGGTTGACCACCTTCGCGCCCGACAGCACCACCTTGCCGCGCTCCGGCTTCTCCCCGAGGAAACGCAGCTCGGGTGTCTGGACCCGGCGCAGCGACAGCTCCTGGTCGTCGTCGAAGGTGAAGCGGGCACCCTCCAGGTCCAGCGCGTCCCCGAACCGCCCGTCGTCCAGGCGGATCCCGCCCCGGCACTCGAACCGCTGCACCACCGTGCCGCGCGCCGGGGTGGTTCCGCCGGTCAGGATGGGATTGCCGACGGCGGCCGGGGTCAGGTAGAGCGTGCGGTTGACGGTCAGCTGTGGGGCGTTCAGCGCGAGGCGCGTGTACGGGTTGGTCAGCTTGCTGCCGCGCAGGCTGAGGGAGACGCCGACGGTGGCGCCGCGCAGGCTCAGCTCGCCGTGCGACTCCAGCATCTCGGCCTGGAGGTCCTGTCCCACGGTCATGCCGTCGCCGGTGATCGAACGCCCGCGCCGGTCCCGGTAGACCACGGCCTGGTTGAGCAGCAGATCCGTGCCGATGTGCGCGTCGGTGAGGCGTACGCCGTTGTGGAAGCGGCAGCGGGGCAGATGCAGGTCCCCCTCGGTGTGCAGGCGGACGGCCTCCAGCCGCGGCACCGAACAGTTCACCAGCCGTACGGTCTGGAACCGGGCCTCCGGCAACCGGATCTCCTTCTCGAACCGGCACCCCTTCAGTTCGACGTACGGCACCACGGTGCCGCCCGCGAGATCGAGCACGTCGGTGATCTGTACGCCGGTCAGTTTCAGGGAGGCGACGCGGCCCTGGAGTGCGGGCGGCCCGTCGAGCAGCAGCCAGGCCACGATCCGGGCCCGCACACTGCGCTCGGGACCCCAGGGATGGCCGCCGTGCGGGTCGTCGGCGATCGTGTCACCGCCGCGCAGGTCGTACACGGTGCCGTTGCGGAAGGACTGCCACATTCCTGCCTCGGCGGCGGTCAGTTCGTCCGGCAGGTCCCCATCACGGATGCCGGCACCCTCGCTCACGGTTTTCCCTTCCTCCCCAGCTCCACGCGTCCTCCCCAGCTACTCGCGGGTTTCGGACAACCGTTCAATGCCCGCTGGGTGACGCCTCGAACGCTAACGGTGAAGCTGATCTTCCACGGCTTGTATCAGCCATTGATACGGGCGTCCGACGCCTTATCGCCGTCTGAGAGAATTGGGCCTGTGATCTCCCGAATCGATCTGCGCGGCGACGCCCTCCCCGAGGGTTCCGCCCTGCGCGACCTGCTGCCCCGAGCCGACTTCGACGTCTCGGCCGCCCTGGAGAAGGTGCGTCCGATCTGCGAGGCCGTGCATCATCGGGGAGACGCGGCGCTGATCGACTTCGCGGAGAAGTTCGACGGCGTACGCCTGAAGCAGGTACGGGTCCCGGCCCAGGCGCTCAGCGACGCGCTGGAACAGCTCGACCCGGCGGTGCGCGCGGCCCTGGAGGAGTCCATCCGGCGCGCCCGGCTCGTCCACCGCGAACAGCGCCGTACGACGCACACCACCCAGGTCGTGCCTGGCGGCTCGGTCACCGAGAAGTGGGTGCCGGTCGAGCGGGTCGGCCTGTACGCGCCGGGCGGCCGCTCGGTCTACCCCTCCTCCGTGATCATGAACGTGGTGCCCGCGCAGGAGGCCGGCGTCGAGTCCATCGCGCTCGCCTCCCCGGCGCAGGCCGAGTTCGACGGACTGCCGCACCCGACGATCCTCGCCGCGTGCGCCCTGCTCGGCGTCGACGAGGTGTACGCGGCCGGTGGCGCCACCGCCGTCGCGATGTTCGCGTACGGCACCGAGTCCTGCCCGCCCGCCAACATGGTCACCGGCCCCGGCAACATCTGGGTCGTCGCCGCCAAGCGCTTCTTCACCGGAAAGATCGGCATCGACTCGGAGGCCGGCCCCACCGAGATCGCGGTCCTCGCGGACGACACCGCCGACCCGGTGCACGTCGCGTCCGACCTGATCAGCCAGGCCGAGCACGACCCGCTGGCCGCCGCCGTCCTCGTCACGGACTCCGTGGCGCTGGCCGACGCGGTCGAGAAGGAGCTGGAGCCGCAGGTCGCGGCCACCAAGCACATCGAGGACCGGATCGTCCCGGCCCTGAACGGCCGGCAGTCCGCGATCGTCCTCGTCGACGGCATCGACGAAGGCCTCCGGGTCGTCGACGCGTACGGCGCCGAGCACCTGGAGATCCAGACGGCGGACGCGGCCGCGGTCGCGGACCGGGTGAAGAACGCGGGCGCGATCTTCGTCGGCCCCTGGGCGCCGGTGTCGCTGGGCGACTACTGCGCGGGCTCCAACCACGTGCTGCCGACCGGCGGTTGCGCCTGCCACTCCTCGGGGCTGAGCGTCCAGTCCTTCCTGCGCGGGATCCACATCGTGGACTACACGAAGGACGCGCTGGCCGACGTAGCCCATCACGTGGTGACGCTCGCGGAGGCGGAGGACCTGCCCGCGCACGGCGCGGCGATCAAGGCTCGTTTTGGCGGAGCCGAACAATGGACGCGTGGTTGGAAGGTGCCCGGCAAGTGACCTTTGGAATTGACGACCTCCCCGTACGCGACGAGCTGCGCGGCAAGACCCCCTACGGCGCGCCCCAGCTCGACGTCCCCGTACGCCTCAACACCAACGAGAACCCGTACCCGCTGCCCGAACCGCTCGTCGAGCGGATCGCCGAGCGGGTCCGCGAGGCGGCCCGGAACCTCAACCGTTACCCCGACCGGGACGCGGTCGAGCTCCGTACCGAGCTGGCCAAGTACCTGACGAAGACCGGTAAGTACCCGGTCGCCACCGAGAACGTCTGGGCGGCGAACGGTTCCAACGAGGTCATCCAGCAACTGCTGCAGACCTTCGGCGGACCCGGCCGGACCGCGATCGGTTTCGAGCCCTCGTACTCGATGCACGCGCTCATCGCGCGCGGCACGGGAACGGGCTGGATCTCCGGCCCGCGCAGCGAGGACTTCACGATCGATCTCGCCGCCGCCGAGCAGGCCGTCGCCGAGAACCGGCCGGACGTCGTCTTCATCACCACCCCCAACAACCCCACGGGCAACGCGGTGCCGCCCGAGACGGTTCTCGCGCTGTACGAGGCCGCGCAGGCGGCGAAGCCGTCGATGGTGGTGGTCGACGAGGCGTACATCGAGTTCAGCCACGGCGACTCGCTGCTGCCGCTGCTCGAAGGTCGGCCGAATCTCGTCGTCTCGCGGACGATGTCGAAGGCGTTCGGTGCGGCCGGGCTGCGGCTCGGCTATCTCGCCGCACACCCGGCGGTCGTCGACGCCGTCCAGCTCGTACGGCTGCCGTACCACCTGTCGGCTGTCACGCAGGCGACCGCGCTGGCCGCCCTGGAGCACACCGACACCCTGCTGGGATACGTCGAGCAGCTGAAGGCCGAGCGGGACCGGCTGGTTGCCGAACTGCGCGCGATCGGCTACGACGTGACCGAGTCGGACGCCAACTTCGTGCAGTTCGGGCGGTTCGCCGACGCCCAGGAGGTCTGGCGGAAGATCCTCGACCGGGGCGTCCTGGTCCGGGACAACGGCATCCCGGGATGGCTGCGGGTCACCGCCGGAACTCCCGCCGAAAACGACGCGTTCCTGGACGCGGTACGTGAACTGAAGAAGGAGCAGAGCGCATGAGCCGCGTCGGAAGAGTTGAGCGGGTGACCAAGGAGACCTCGGTCCTCGTCGAGATCGATCTCGACGGGTCCGGCAAGGTCGATGTGTCGACAGGTGTCGGCTTCTACGACCACATGCTCGACCAGCTGGGCCGGCACGGTCTGTTCGACCTGACCGTGAAGACCGAGGGCGATCTGCACATCGACTCGCACCACACCATCGAGGACAGCGCCCTCGCGCTCGGCGCCGCCTTCAAGCAGGCGCTCGGCGACAAGGTGGGGATCTACCGCTTCGGCAACTGCACGGTCCCGCTGGACGAGTCGCTCGCCCAGGTGACCGTCGACCTCTCCGGCCGCCCCTACCTCGTGCACACCGAGCCCGAGAAGATGGCGCCGATGATCGGCGAGTACGACACGACGATGACCCGGCACATCTTCGAGTCCTTCGTCGCGCAGGCCCAGATCGCGCTGCACGTGCACGTGCCCTACGGGCGCAACGCGCACCACATCGTGGAGTGCCAGTTCAAGGCGCTGGCCCGTGCGCTGCGGTACGCCTCCGAGCGCGACCCGCGCGCCGCCGGCATCCTCCCGTCCACGAAGGGCGCGCTGTAAAGCCATGACAGGCCTCAACACCATCCTCATCGTCGTCGGGCTCTTCCTCCTCGGCGGTGTCTACTCCTTCGTCAAGCAGAAGATGCCGATGAGCCTCATCGTGCTGCTCTCGATCGGCGCCGCGATGTGCCTCGTGGCGGGGGTCATGCGATTGGCGGTGTGGAATTGACCGTGCCCAAGAAGAATTCCAAGAAGGTCGTCGTCTTCGACTACGGCTTCGGGAACGTGCGGTCCGCCGAGCGGGCTCTCGCGCGCGCGGGTGCCGAGGTCGAGATAACGCGTGACTACGACAAGGCCATGAACGCGGACGGGCTGCTGGTGCCGGGCGTCGGCGCGTTCGCCGCCTGCATGAAGGGCCTGCGTGAGGCGCGCGGCGACTGGATCGTCGGCCGGCGCCTGGCCGGTGGCCGCCCGGTGATGGGCATCTGCGTCGGCATGCAGATCCTCTTCGCGCGCGGCATCGAGCACGACGTGGAGACCGAGGGCCTCGACGAGTGGCCCGGCACGGTCGAACCGCTCCAGGCCGAGATCGTGCCCCACATGGGCTGGAACACCGTCGAAGCCCCGGCGGGCTCGCAGCTCTTCGGGGGGCTCGACGCCGACGCGCGCTTCTACTTCGTGCACTCCTACGCCGTCCACGACTGGTCTCTCGAGGTCGGGAACCCGCTGATACGGCCGCCGCTGGTGACCTGGTCCACGCACGGCAAGCCCTTCGTGGCGGCCGTCGAGAACGGCGCCCTGTGGGCCACCCAGTTCCACCCCGAGAAGTCCGGCGACGCCGGAGCCCAGCTGCTCACCAACTGGATCGGAACCCTGTAGACAATGGCCAAGCTCGAACTCCTCCCCGCCGTCGACGTCCGCGACGGACAGGCCGTCCGCCTCGTCCACGGCGAGTCCGGTACGGAGACCTCGTACGGCTCTCCTCTGGAGGCCGCCCTTGCCTGGCAGCGGTCGGGCGCCGAGTGGCTGCACCTCGTCGACCTGGACGCCGCGTTCGGCACCGGCGACAACCGCAAGCTGATCGCCGAGGTCACCGGCGCCATGGACATCAAGGTGGAGCTGTCCGGCGGCATCCGCGACGACGGCACCCTGGCCGCCGCGCTCGCCACCGGCTGCACCCGCGTCAACCTCGGCACCGCGGCCCTGGAGACCCCCGAGTGGGTCGCCAAGGTCATCGCCGAGCACGGCGACAAGATCGCGGTCGGTCTCGACGTACGCGGCACGACGCTGCGCGGCCGCGGCTGGACCCGCGACGGCGGCGACCTCTACACGACCCTGGAGCGCCTCAACTCCGAGGGCTGCGCACGGTATGTGGTGACGGACATCGCCAAGGACGGCACCCTGCAGGGCCCGAACCTGGAACTGCTGCGCAATGTGTGCGAGGCGACCGACCGCCCGGTCGTCGCCTCCGGCGGCGTCTCCTCCCTGGACGACCTGCGTGCCATCGCCGAGCTCGTGCCCCTCGGGGTCGAGGGCTCGATCGTCGGGAAGGCCCTGTACGCGAAGGCGTTCACCCTGGAAGAGGCCCTGGAAGCGGTGGCTGCCCTGTGAGCGGCGTACGACGTATCTCGACCGGCGCGCCCTGGGAGGAGGCCTTCGGGTACTCCCGCGCGGTGGAGCTGCCGAACGGCCTGGTGCTGGTCGCCGGGTGCACCTCCGTGATCAACGGGGAGATCGCAGCCGGCGGCCCGTACGAGCAGACGGTCAACTCCTTCAACGTGGCGTTCGCGGCGCTGGAGCAGCTCGGCCTCGGCCGCGACGATGTCGTCCGTACGCGCCTGTACATCACCCACGCCCGGGACGTGGAGGACATCGGCCGCGCCCACAAGGAGCTGTTCGACGCCGTACGCCCCGTCGCCTCGATGATCATCGTCTCCGGTTTCGTGGACCCGAGTCTGGTGGTCGAGGTCGAGGTGGAGGCGTTCCGGGGAGAGTCGGCGTCATGACCCTGGCGGTTCGAGTCATCCCCTGCCTGGACGTCGACAACGGCCGGGTCGTCAAGGGCGTCAACTTCCAGAATCTGCGCGACGCGGGCGACCCCGTCGAGATGGCCAAGGTGTACGACGCCGAGGGCGCCGACGAGCTGACCTTCCTGGACATCACGGCGTCCTCCGGCAACCGCGAGACCACGTACGACGTGGTGCGCCGCACTGCCGAGCAGGTGTTCATCCCGCTGACCGTGGGGGGCGGTGTCCGCACCGCCGAGGACGTGGACAAGCTGCTGCGGGCCGGGGCGGACAAGGTCGGGGTCAACACGGCGGCGATCACCCGGCCCGATCTCATCCGTGAGATCGCGGAGCGGTTCGGGCGGCAGGTGCTTGTGCTGTCGGTGGACGCCCGTCGCACGGAGAGCGGCTCCTTCGAGGTGACCACCCACGGCGGGCGCACGGGCACCGGCATCGACGCCGTCGAGTGGGCGCACCGGGCCGCCGAGCTGGGCGCGGGGGAGATCCTGCTCAACTCGATGGACGCGGACGGCACGAAGGACGGCTACGACATCGAGATGATCGAGGCCGTACGCAAGCACGTGACCGTTCCGCTGATCGCCAGCGGCGGCGCGGGCCGGCTCGCCCACTTCCCGCCGGCCATCGCCGCGGGCGCCGACGCGGTGCTCGCCGCGTCCGTCTTCCACTTCGGGGATCTGCGCATCGGTGAGGTGAAGGAGACGTTGAAGGGGGCGGGGTATCCCGTTCGCTGAGGTCAACTGCTTGAGCCCCGGTCACTTGGTGGCCGGGGCTCAGTTGTGTCCGGGCGCCCGGCAGATGTGAAGTGAAAGTTGCGCAATTTTAGTTGCGCAATTTTTCTTTCGTATCTAGAGTCGAGGCATGGCAAGCAAGGAGAACCGCCGGATCACGGATGTGGGCACGCTCAAGGCCCTGGGGCATCCGCTGCGGATGAAGCTGTACCGGGCGTTGATCGTGACCGGCGCCGCGACCGCGTCCCAGTTGGGCGAGCAGGTCGACGAGGCGCCCTCGCTGGTCAGCTACCACCTGCGCAAGCTCGCCGAGCACGGGCTCATCGAGGAGGCCGAGCCGCGCAGCGGGGACGGCCGGGAGCGCTGGTGGGAGCCCGCCTCGGACGGCGTGAGCGTCCGAGGCGGGGACTTCCGGGACGCGCCCGAGAAGCAGGCCGCGCACCTGGCGTTCACCCGGCTCTTCCACGAGCAGCGCGGCGACCAGTACCGGCGCTACCTCGACGAGCGCGCCACCTGGCCCACGGAGTGGAACGACGCCGCCGCCGACTCGGAAGGCACGCTCCGGCTGACGGCCGCCGAACTCGACGCGCTCAAGGACGAGTTGCTCACGGTCGTCAGGAAGTACGACGACAAGGGCCGCGCCGAAGAAGCGGCCGGTGACACCGAAGGGCGCGAGAACGTCGCGCTGCACGTGTACGGCTTCCCGTTCCGCCCCTGAGAGGACGCGTTCCGTGACCATGACCGCCGCACCCCGGACCCAGGCCTCGGCCCCGGCCGCCACCGAAATACCCGCCCACCGCGACGGCAACGTGCTGCGCTGGCTCGGCGCCTACGCCTCGTCGATGATCGGCGACAACGTCTACTACATCGCGTTGTCCTGGGCGGCCGTCCAGGCCGGTACGCCCTCGCAGGCCGGCCTCGTGATGGCCGTGAGTGCCGTGCCGCGGGCGCTGCTGATGCTGGGCGGGGGAGTGGTCGCCGACCGCTTCGGGCCGCGGAAGGTCGTCATCGGCAGTGACGCCGTGCGCTGCGTGGCCGTCCTCACGGTGGCCGCGCTGCTGTTCGCGGCGAGCCCCGGGCTGTGGCTGCTGGCCCTGCTCGCCATCGTCTTCGGCGCTGTCGACGCGGTCTTCATGCCCGCCGTGGGCGCCCTTCCGGCCCGCGTCACCAGCCGCGGGCAGCTCGCCCGCGTCCAGGGCATGCGGGGCCTCGCGATCCGCTTCGCCAACGTGGTGGGCGCACCCATCGGCGGCCTCTGCGTGGCCCTCGGGGGCGCGGCGGCGGCCTTCGGCCTTGCGGGAATGCTGATCGCCGTGTCGGTGCCGCTGCTGGTCTCCGTACGGATGAAGGACCTGCCCGCCGACGACAAGGTCGCGCAGCGCACCCCGTGGCGCGACCTCCGGGACGGGCTGGGGTACATCCGGCGCCACCCCGTCCTCGCCCCGCTCATCGTCGCCATCGCGCTCGGCGACCTCGGCTTCGTCGGCCCGCTCAACGTGGGCCTGACCCTGCTGGCCGATCAGCGCGGCTGGGGTGCCTCCGGGATGGGCTGGGTGCTCGCCGGGTTCGGGACCGGCGCGGCGGCCGCCGGCATGCTGCTGACCGTGCGGGGCCGGCTGCCGCACGCGGGGCGGGTGTCGGCGCTGGCGATCCTGGCGGGTGCGGTCGCGATCGGTTCGCTCGCATACGTCCCCACGCTCGCCGCCGCCGTCGGTATCGCCCTCCTCATCGGACTGCTGGCGGGGCTCAGCGGCGCCCTGTGCGGCGCGCTGCTTCAGACCCAGGCGGACCCCGCCTACCTCGGACGGGTCAGCTCCGTCTCCGGCATCGTCAGCCTCGGCCTCGCCCCGCTCAGCATGCCGCTGACCGCCGCCGCGATCGGCTGGTGGGGCACCGGGCCCGTCTTCGTCACCAGCGCGGTGGTGTGCGGCCTCGGCGGAGTGCTCGCCCTGAGCGTGGGTCCGCTGCGCCGCGCCGAGCTTCCGAAGTAGCGGTGGGTCGGAAGCGCAGCGGCCGTCGGACCCGCAGTGGCGGTCAGAGCCCGAGTTGCTTCGCCTCGTTCAGCTTCGTGATCGCGTCCTTGTCGCCGTCCAGCTCGACATCGGCCACCTGCTGCCGCCCGAACACGAACATCAGCAGCTCCGAGGGCTCGCCGGTCACCGTCACGACCGGCGTGCCCTTGTGCGCGACCGCCGTCTGGCCGTCCGGCCGGCGCAGCACCAGGCCGGTCGGGGCCCCGCGGCCCGTCAGGCGGGCCGTGCGCTCCAGACGGGACCACAGGGCGTCCTGGAAGACCGAGTCCAGCGCCCGCGGTGTCCAGTCGGGCTGGGCACGGCGTACGTCCTCGGTGTGGACGTAGAACTCGATGGTGTTCGCGGCCTCGTCGATCTGCTTGAGGGAGAACGGGGAGAAGCGCGGCGGACCCGTGCGAATCAGCTGGATCAGCTCCTCGTACGGCTTCTCGGCGAACTCCGTCATCACCCGCTCAAGACGTGGCGCGAGCTGTTTGATCCAGGTTCCGCCCGCGGCGTCCGCGCGGCGCTCGCGTATCACCACGTGGGCGGCGAGATCTCGGGTGTTCCAGCCCTCGCACAGGGTGGGGGCGTCCGGGCCCTCGGCTTCCAACAGGTCGGCGAGGAGAAGTCGTTCACGCTTTGCATGGGTCGACATGCCGGCAAGCCTACGACCGTCCCAGCGGTCCGCCCAGTGGATGTCGGCCAGTAGAGGCCGCGGGCCCGGCCCTATGGGCGACTGTCGGTCCGTGCCCGGTCTCCGGCCTGTGGACAACCGTCGGGCGGTGACCGGTCCGGCCTGTGGACAACTGCCTGGTGCGTCCCACCGGCGCGGCACAATGGTCCCTATGACCAGCACGCCTCCGCCCAGCAGGCCCAGCGGCCTGGACCCCGAGATCGCCGCGCGCCTCAAGCGCGGCGCCGACGGGCTCGTCCCCGCCATCGCCCAGCAGTACGACACCGGTGAGGTGCTGATGCTCGGCTGGATGGACGACGAGGCGCTGCATCGCACGCTCACCACGGGCCGCTGCACGTACTGGTCGCGCAGCCGCCAGGAGTACTGGGTCAAGGGCGACACGTCCGGCCACTTCCAGCACGTGAAGTCCGTCGCCCTGGACTGCGACGCCGACACGGTTCTCGTGCAGGTCGACCAGGTGGGCGCGGCCTGTCACACGGGCGCCCGCACCTGCTTCGACGCCGACGTACTGCACGACGTAGCGCACGGCGAAGCGCACGACGTATCGCACGACGAACTGCTCCGGAACGCCGATTCCGGCGTCCCGGCGCGGGATCAGTAAGGTCAGCCGCCATGGACCTCGAGACGTTCCGCAAGCTGGCCACAGACCGCCGTGTGATCCCCGTCAGCCGCAAGCTCCTCGCGGACGGTGACACACCGGTCGCGCTCTACCGGAAGCTGGCCGCCGAGCGCCCCGGCACCTTCCTCCTGGAGTCCGCGGAGAACGGCCGGTCCTGGTCCCGTTACTCCTTCGTGGGCGTCCGAAGCCAAGCCACGCTCACCGAGCGGGACGGGCAGGCGCACTGGCTCGGCACCCCGCCCGTCGGCGTCCCCGTCGACGGCGACCCGCTCGCCGCGCTGCGCGCCACCATCGAGGCCCTGCACACGCCGCACGGCGAGGGCCTGCCCCCGTTCACCGGCGGCATGGTCGGCTACCTGGGGTACGACATCGTGCGCCGCCTGGAGAAGATCGGCCCCGGCGAGCACGACGACCTGAAGCTCCCCGAGCTGACCATGCTGCTCACCAGCGACCTGGCTGTCCTGGACCACTGGGACGGCTCGGTCCAGCTGATCGCCAACGCGATCAACCACAACGACCTGGACACGGGCGTCGACGAGGCGTACGCGGACGCCGTCGCACGCCTCGACGCCATGCAGGCGGACCTCTCCCGCGCGGTCTCGCAGCCCCCCGCCGCGCTTCCGCCCTCCGAACTCCCCGAGTACACCGCGCTCTGGGGCGGCCCCGACTACCAGGACGCCGTCGAGGACATCAAGGAGCGCATCCGGGCCGGGGAGGCCTTCCAGGTCGTACCCTCCCAGCGCTTCGAAACGCCGTGCACGGCAAGCGCGTTGGACGTGTACCGAGTCCTGCGCGCGACCAATCCCTCCCCGTACATGTACCTCTTCCGCTTCGACGGGTTCGATGTCGTCGGCTCGTCCCCCGAGGCCCTCGTCAAGGTCGAGGACGGGCACGCGATGGTGCACCCCATCGCGGGCACCCGGCCGCGCGGCGCCACCGTCCAGGAGGACCAGGCCCTCGCCGACGAGCTGATCGCCGACCCCAAGGAGCGCGCCGAGCACCTCATGCTCGTCGACCTGGGGCGCAACGACCTGGGACGGGTCTGCGAACCGGGCTCCGTCGAGGTCGTCGACTTCATGTCCATCGAGCGGTACTCGCACGTGATGCACATCGTCTCCACGGTGACCGGACGGGTCGCCGCAGGACGCACCGCCTTCGACGTCCTGACCGCTTGCTTCCCCGCGGGCACCCTCTCCGGCGCGCCCAAGCCGCGCGCGATGCAGATCATCGACGAGCTGGAGCCCTCCAGAAGGGGGCTGTACGGCGGCTGCGTCGGCTATCTCGACTTCGCCGGCGACTCCGACACCGCCATCGCCATCCGTACGGCGCTGCTGCGCGACGGCACCGCATACGTACAGGCCGGTGCCGGAGTCGTCGCCGACTCCGACCCTGTGGCCGAGGACAACGAGTGCCGCAACAAGGCCGCGGCGGTGCTCCGGGCGGTGCACACGGCGAACCGGCTGGGGCAATAGGACGAGTCTCACGTGAGCCCCGGGTGACCGTTCGGCCGGTGTTCAGGCGATAGTGGAGTACGTGACTGCTGTTCCGCACCCCCGATCCGAAGCCCCCGGACCCGCCCCCTCCGGCCGCCGTAGCCTCGCCGTAGCTCTGCTCAGCGGCGCCCTCGGCGCGGCCGTGGCACTGCTGTCGACCCGGCAGAACTGGTCCTCGGGCACCGCCTCGGTGGCCGGCGGCGACTTTCCGCTGACCGCCTCGGGCAGCGACGTCACGGGCGTGCCCGCGGCGCTCGCGATAGTGGGCCTCGCCGCGCTCGTCGCCGTCTTCGCGGTCCGCCGCTCCGGACGCTTCCTCGTCTCCGCGCTGCTCGCGCTCGCTGGTGCGGGCATCGTCGCCGCGGCCCTGCTCGGCGCCGGCGACAGCTCGGCCCTCGACGAGAAGGCCGCGGCGGCCTCCGGCGACACCGCCGCCACCGCGGCCGCGCTCAGCCACACCGCCTGGCCGTACGTCGCCGCCGCGGGCGGCGCCCTCATCCTCCTCGCGGGTCTCCTCGCGCTGCGCTACGGGCGGCTGTGGCCCGCGATGTCGGGCCGCTACGAGCGGGACGGGACACCCCGGCCGCGCAAGGCCAAGCCGGTCGACCCGGACCGCCCCGAGGACATCTGGAAGGCGCTCGACCGGGGTGAGGACCCGACGGGGCCGGACCCGGCAGGGACCTGAGTCCCGGTTCTCGGGAGGCTTCCGTCCCAGGCTTTCGTCATGACCTGGCGGAACCGACGCGCGAGGACCGACCCCCCGCTCACGCCGTGCCCGCGAGTACGGGACAATGGCCCTGGAGCGTCCGACTCACCACACGTACGCAGCACATACTCAGTAACGAGGAGCAAGTCATGGCGGGCAGCAACCACGGTCACACCCCGGCCGCCTGGACCGGTGCCATCATCGTCTTCATCGGTTTCTGCGTCTCCGGTGCCTTCACGGTGCTGGCCGACCCGCTGGGCTTCTGGGCCGGTCTGGTCATCGTCGCCCTTGGCGGTGTCGTCGGCATGGTGATGCAGGCGGCGGGCCTGGGCAAGGCGAAGAGCAAGCCCGCGCACCCGGCCCGTGAGTCCGTGGGCGCCGAGGGCTGAGCACCCCGCAGAGCTGGTGAGAGGCGGTTCCGGCGCAGCTGCCGGGGCCGCCTCTCGCACGTACGGGCGTTCCGGGCGGGCGAGGGGCAGAATGCGTGGGGTGAACGCCGAATCCCAGCGGGTGACCCAGGGCGCGGAGCCCGGAGCGGGCGCCGTACTGCGGCGGCTCGCCGTACCCGGTGGGGTGCTCGCGGCCGTCGTCGGTGCCTTCGCCTACGTGGGGGCCGTCGATCCCAACCAGCCCGGGCACTACCCCGTCTGCCCACTGCTGCGGCTCACGGGCGTGTACTGCCCCGGCTGCGGCGGTCTGCGCAGCGCGCACGCGTTCGTGCACGGGGACTTCGCGGCGGCGCTCACGGACAACGCGCTCGCCGTCGTGGCGTTTGTGGGCTTCGCGGTGGTGTGGACCGTCTGGGTGGTTCGCTCGGTGCGCGGGCGCCCGGCGCGGATCGAACTGGGACGACTTCACCTGTGGACCATCGGCACATTGCTGCTGGTCTTCACGGTTGTCCGGAACCTGCCCCTCGGTGGCTGGCTGCACCCTTGATCAAATGGCAAAGGTCCAGGTAGTGGGACCGGCGTCAACCGGATGCGAGGTCTACGCCCTCCTCCGGATATCATCGCAGTGAGGGGTCTGACAGGTCCGAACCGTCCGAGGCGGTGAACCCGGGTCAGCCGCTCGACCGCTTCAGCTCTTCACCGCAGGAAGGGGGCCGCTCGCGTGAGTGTGCTCGACGAGATCATCGACGGAGTCCGTGCCGACCTCGCGGAGCGGCAGGCGCGCGTCAGCCTCGACGAGCTCAAGGAGCGCGCGGCGAAGGCTCCGGCGGCCAAGGACGGCGTGGCTGCCCTGCGCGGTGACGGTGTCAAGGTCATCTGCGAGGTCAAGCGCTCCAGCCCGTCCAAGGGCGCGCTCGCCGCGATCGCCGACCCGGCCGGGCTCGCCGCGGACTACGAGGCGGGTGGCGCGGCCGTCATCTCCGTCCTCACCGAGCAGCGCCGCTTCGGCGGTTCGCTGGCCGACCTGGAGGCCGTCCGGGCCAAGGTCGACATCCCCGTACTGCGCAAGGACTTCATCGTCACGTCGTACCAGCTGTGGGAGGCCCGCGCGTACGGCGCCGACCTCGCGCTGCTGATCGTGGCCGCCCTCGACCAGCCCGCCCTGGAGTCCCTCATCGAGCGCGCCGAGTCCATCGGGCTCACCCCGCTCGTCGAGGTGCACGACGAGGACGAGGCCGAGCGGGCCGTGGAGGCCGGCGCGAAGGTCATCGGCGTCAACGCGCGCAATCTGAAGGACCTCAAGGTGGACCGCTCCACCTTCGAGCGCGTCGCCCCCGAGATCCCGGCCGGCATCGTCAAGATCGCCGAGTCCGGCGTCCGCGGACCGCACGACCTCATCGCGTACGCCAACGCCGGCGCCGACGCGGTCCTGGTGGGCGAGTCCCTCGTCACCGGCCGCGACCCCAAGACGGCCGTCTCCGACCTGGTCGCGGCGGGCGCCCACCCCGCCCTGCGCCACGGACGGGGCTGACACCCCGGTGCCCGCCTCGCCCCACGCCGACGCCACCTCCCGTCCGGGCTTGCGCCCCGACGGGGGTTCGGCCCGCGTGGGGTCGGCTGCGCCGCTCCCGGACCGGGGTGACTCGTACGTCGGGCGTCCCGGCCAGGGGGCCGCTGTGCAGCTCCTGAGCCGCAGCGACTCGTATGCCGTACGCCCCTGTGTGCGGTCCGCCGCGCCGCTCCCGGTCGCCACGGCGGCCCGGGACGCCTACGCCCGCCTCGCCCGAGGCTGCCGCCCGCGCGGCTGCCGGGCGCCCGCGCGCCGCGTCCACGGACGCCGCGTTCGCTATGTCATCGGCGATGAGCCGGGCCAGGTCAACGGCATGCGATGGCGCCTCGCACACGCACGCTGACGCCGTCCCTGGTGCCCGGTTCCACCCTCCGGCTGAGCTGAGCTGAGCTGAGCTGACCTGGACCCGGCACGGCCGGTCCACGCCAGTGGGCCTTCTGCCCCTGCGGCGGGAGGCACTCCGGCTCCGGCTTCGCCGTTACCCATCTGTGGTTCCGGGCCGGCTCTGCACCGCCGATCACCGTCATCCGGCTTCTCGCCGTCGCGGCGGAGAGAACCCCCTTGGGGTGATTTCTTCTGCTGGGGCACCCATCCCGGGTATGGCCGGGTGGGTGGGAAAGCAGGCGGTGCCACCGGCGGGATCGGCCGGTCCGGGAAAGGCGTTCCTCAGTGGGGCCCCTTGCCGGAGGCGTGCGTGCCTACGTGATCGATAACGTGAACCCCTGTCCGACCTGTAACCGGGGCCGACGCCCCTGCGAGGTAGCCGCATGCCCAGTGAGTTCTTCATTCCAGACCCCGAGGGTCAAGTTCCCAGCGCCGAGGGGTACTTCGGCGCGTACGGCGGCAAGTTCATCCCGGAGGCGCTGGTCGCCGCCGTGGACGAGGTCGCCGTCGAGTACGACAAGGCGAAGACGGATCCCGAGTTCGCGCGTGAACTCGACGATCTGCTCGTCCACTACACCGGGCGCCCCAGTGCGCTGACCGAGGTGTCGCGGTTCGCCGAACACGCCGGTGGCGCAAGGGTGTTCCTCAAGCGGGAAGACCTCAACCACACCGGATCCCACAAGATCAACAACGTCCTCGGGCAGGCCCTGCTCACCAGGAGGATGGGCAAGACGCGCGTCATCGCGGAGACCGGGGCGGGCCAGCACGGCGTCGCCACCGCCACCGCCTGCGCTCTCTTCGGCCTCGAATGCACCATCTACATGGGTGAGATCGACACCCAGCGGCAGGCCCTCAACGTCGCGCGGATGCGCATGCTGGGCGCCGAGGTCATCGCCGTGAAGTCCGGCAGCCGCACCCTCAAGGACGCCATCAACGAGGCCTTCCGCGACTGGGTGGCCAACGTCGATCACACCCACTACCTCTTCGGGACCGTCGCAGGACCCCATCCCTTCCCCGCCATGGTGCGCGACTTCCACCGGGTCATCGGGGTCGAGGCACGGCGGCAGATCCTGGAGCGCGCCGGACGGCTCCCCGACGCCGCCGTCGCCTGCGTCGGCGGCGGCTCCAACGCCATCGGGCTCTTCCACGCCTTCATCCCCGACGCCGGCGTACGCCTCATCGGCTGCGAGCCCGCCGGGCACGGAGTGGAGACCGGGGAGCACGCGGCCACGTTGACCGCCGGTGAGCCGGGCATCCTGCACGGCTCGCGGTCCTACGTCCTCCAGGACGAGGAAGGGCAGATCACCGAGCCCTACTCCATCTCGGCCGGACTCGACTACCCGGGCATCGGGCCCGAGCACTCCTACCTCAAGGACAGCGGCCGCGGCGAGTACCGCGCGGTCACCGACGACGCGGCGATGCAGGCACTGCGCCTGCTCTCCCGCAGCGAGGGCATCATCCCGGCGATCGAGAGCGCGCACGCGCTGGCCGGAGCCCTGGAGGTCGGCAAGGAGATGGGACCGGACGGGCTGATCCTCATCAACCTGTCCGGCCGCGGCGACAAGGACATGGACACGGCCGCCCGCTACTTCGGCCTGTACGACACCGACGCCGAGGTCGCCGCCAACGCGGCCGACACCGCCGAGATCGAGGGGGACGCCAAGTGAGCGGCAACATTCAGCTGTTGAGCGACACCCTCGCCGGCGCGAAGGCGGAAGGGCGGGCCGCTCTCATCGCGTACCTGCCGGCCGGGTTCCCGACCGTCGACGGCGGGATCGACGCCATCAAGGCCGTCTTCGACGGGGGCGCCGACATCGTCGAGGTCGGTCTGCCGCACAGCGACCCCGTCCTCGACGGCCCCGTCATCCAGACCGCCGACGACATCGCCCTGCGCGGCGGAGTCAAGATCGCCGATGTGATGCGGACGGTCAAGGAGGCGCAGGAGGCCACCGGAAAGCCGGTGCTCGTGATGACGTACTGGAATCCGATCGACCGCTACGGCGTCGAGCGCTTCACCGCCGAACTGGCCGAAGCGGGCGGCGCCGGGTGCATCCTGCCGGACCTGCCCGTGCAGGAGTCGGCGCTGTGGAGGGAGCACGCCGAGAAGCATGGGCTCGCGACCGTCTTCGTCGTCGCGCCCAGCAGCAAGGACGCCCGGCTCGCCCAGATCACCGCGGCGGGCTCCGGCTTCGTGTACGCGGCCTCGCTGATGGGCGTCACGGGCACCCGCGCTTCGGTGGGCGCGCAGGCGCAGGACCTGGTGCGGCGCACCAAGGCCACCACCGAACTGCCCGTCTGTGTCGGCCTCGGCGTCTCCAACGCCGCGCAGGCCGCCGAGGTGGCCGGCTTCGCCGACGGTGTGATCGTCGGGTCCGCGTTCGTGAAGCGGATGCTGGACGCGCCGGATGAGGCGGCGGGCCTGGAGGCCGTACGCGCGCTCGCAGCCGACCTTGCGAAGGGTGTGCGAGGAGCGCGGTGACAGATGGCGCATAAATGTAGGTAACGGACAATCCGCTCACTCGAACGGGTGGACCTGGGGCCGGGGAGGCGCGCTGCGCCTTCCCGGTTCGTTCTGCCGGATGTGAGCGAGAAGAACCGTGACGGAAAGCGCAATGCCCGCGAGCGGCTGGCGGTAGAGCGAGAGAAGCAGAAGACCGCGGAGAGGCGTCGCCGGACGCTGATCGTCGGGGCTTCGGTGGTCTGTGTCCTTGGCCTGGCCGCGGTGGTGGGCGTCGTGGCCGCCAACTCCGGCCAGGACAAGAAGAGCGACACCTCCGGCCCGGTCGTGACGCCCTCTGGCGCGACCGGCAAGGACGGCCTCGCGGTCCCCGTCGGCAAGGACAGCGCCAAGTCGACGCTCACCGTGTGGGAGGACTTCCGCTGCCCGGCGTGCAAGTCCTTCGAGACCGCCTACCGCTCGACCATCCATGAACTGGTCGACGCCGGCCAGCTGAAGATCGAGTACCACCTCGTCACCATCATCGACGGGAACATGGGAGGCAGCGGCTCCCGCAAGGCCGCCAACGCCGCGGCCTGCGCCCAGGACGCCGGAAAGTTCACCGCGTACCACGACGTGCTCTACGAGAACCAGCCCGAGGAGACCGACGACGCCTTCGCCGACAACAGCAAGCTCATCGAGCTGGCGGGCAAGGTCGACGGCCTGGACACGGCCGCGTTCCAGAAGTGTGTCGACGACGGCACGCACAACAGCTGGGTCGTGAAGTCGAACGATGCCTTCGGGACCAGCGGTTTCACCGGCACGCCGACGGTGCTGCTGGGCGGCACGAACATCTACGCGGACCAGTCGATGACCCCGGCGAAGCTGAAGCAGATGGTGGAGGCGGCGAACAAGGGCTGATGCCTTTCCGGGCGCGAGCGCCCCCGGTTTCTCGCAGGCCGGGGGCACCGCCCGTTATGGAGCCGTTGCCGGGCTGCCTGCCGTGGGCCGCGTTCGGCACGGTAGCGTCGACCCTGCCATGGAAATTGCCTACATTCCCAGTCCGTCGCAGGGTGTGCTGCATCTCGGCCCCATTCCGCTGCGCGGCTACGCGTTCTGCATCATCATCGGCGTCTTCGTAGCCGTCTGGCTCGGCAACAAGCGCTGGATCGCCCGCGGTGGGCGGCCCGGCACGGTGGCCGACATCGCGGTCTGGGCCGTGCCGTTCGGCCTGGTCGGCGGCCGGCTCTACCACGTGATCACGGACTACGAGCTGTACTTCAGCGAGGGCCGCGACTGGGTGGACGCCTTCAAGATCTGGGAGGGCGGGCTCGGTATCTGGGGCGCGGTCGCACTCGGTGCGGTGGGTGCGTGGATCGGCTGTCGCCGACGCGGTATCCCGCTGCCCGCCTGGGCGGACACCCTCGCTCCCGGCCTCGCCTTCGCGCAGGCCATCGGCCGCTGGGGCAACTGGTTCAACCAGGAGCTGTACGGCAAGGAGACGGACCTCCCCTGGGCGCTGAAGATCACGTCCTCGGCGGACGGCCGGGTGGCGGGTCTGTACCAGCCGACGTTCCTGTACGAGTCCCTGTGGTGTGTCGGCGTCGGCTTCCTCGTCATCTGGGCGGACCGCCGCTTCAAGCTCGGGCACGGGCGGGCGTTCGCGCTGTACGCCGCCGCGTACTGCGTCGGCCGTTTCTGGATCGAGTACCTGCGGGTGGACGAGGCCCACCACATCTTGGGCATGCGTCTCAACAACTGGACCGCGATCGTGGTGTTCCTCCTCGCGGTGGTCTACCTCGTGCTCTCGGCACGGCTGCGGCCGGGGCGCGAGGAGATCGTGGAGCCGCTCGCTCCCGGCGAGGTCGAGGGTGACGATGCCGGTACGGCCGACGGGGACGCCGTCGGCCTGGAGAAGGCCGGGCCCGAGCCTGTGGACGGGGATGGGGAGTCGGCTGACGTCGAGGTTGCGGAAGCCGACGGCTCCCCGGAGTCCGAGGAGTCCCGTGAGTCCGCGGCTGACGAGGCCGAGTCGGCCAAGAAGAGCTGACGGTTTGTTGTGCGACGTAGAGGGCGCCGAATCGGATTCGGCGCCCTCTCCGCGTGCGGGCGATGGGTTCCGCCGGGCTTGGCACCACCGGAACACGCCGTGGGGGTGCTCGCCGTCGCGGCGGAGAGGAGGTACCCGCCCCGGACGGCGGCTACCTCTTCTCCTGCGGAGCAGAGAACCGGGCGGAGCAGGAATCTTGGGGTGCCGGAACGGCGTCAGCCCTGGCGGCGTGCCAGGGCGAGGGTTCGGTGGGCGCCTGCCACCACCGCCGGGTCGATGAAGCTGCCGTCGGGGAGGGCCTGGGCGCCGGGGTCGGTGGCGGCTGCCTTGAGGATGGTCTCGGCGGTTTCGATCTCCTCCGGGGTCGGGAGGTAGGCCCGCTCGATGACCGGGAGCTGGCGGGGGTGGATCGCCGTGCGGCCGAGAAAGCCGAGGGTGCGGCCGTGGGCGCAGGAGGCGGCGAGGCCTTCGAGGTCGCGGATGTCGGGGTAGACGGACTGGGCGGGCGGGGTCAGGCCGGCGGCGCGGGCGGCCACGACCACGCGGGCGCGGGACCAGTCCAGGCCCGCGTCACCCCGTACGCCCAGGTCCGCCCGTAGGTCGGCCTCGCCGAGCGCGATGCCGCGCAGAGCGTGGTGGGAGGCGGCGATGGCGAAGGCCTGTTCCACGCCGAGAGCCGTTTCCAGGAGGGCGTACAGCGGGATCGCGCCGCCGCCGCAGGAGGGTGCGTCCTCCGCGACCCTGACGACCTCGGCGGGCGAGGTCACCTTGGGCAGCCGGAGTCCTGACAGGCCGGGCAGCGGGGAGAGGGTCTTGAGGTCGGCCTGCGCGTGGGGGCTGTCCAGGGCGTTCACGCGGACGTGGACCGGGACCGGCTGGAACTCGGAGAGGAGTTCCGCGGTGGCCGCGCGGGCGTACTCCTTGCGGTCCGGGGCGACTGCGTCCTCCAGGTCGACGAGCACGACGTCCGAGCCAGACACCAGCGCCTTGGCGACGACCTCCGGGCGGTCCCCGGGAACGTACAGCCAAGTGAGGGGAAGGGGGTGCACGGTCATAGCGCGCCCTCCGAGCGCAGGGCGTCGATCTCCCGGTCCGTCAGGCCGAGTTCGGTGAGGACCGTGTCCGTGTCCGCGCCGTGCGGGCGGCCCGCCCAGTGGATCGCGCCGGGGGTGGAGGAGAGGCGGAAGAGGACGTTCTGCATGCGGAGGGGGCCCAGTTCGGGGTCGTCGACGGTGGTGATGGTGTCCAGGGCCTGGTACTGGGGGTCCGTCATCACGTCCCGTACGTCCTGGATGGGAGCCACCGCCGCCTCGGCCTTCTCGAAGGCCTCCAGGACTTCGGCGCGGGTGCGGTCGGCGATCCACGCGCCGACCGCCTCGTCCAGGACGTCCGCGTGGCGGGCGCGGTCCGCGCCGCTGCCGAACCACGGCTCGTCGATCAGCTCCGGGCGGCCGACCAACCGCATCAGGCGCTCCGCGATCGACTGCGCGGAGGTGGAGACAGCGACCCAGGAACCGTCCGCCGTGCGGTAGGTGTTGCGGGGCGCGTTGTTCGCGGAGCGGTTGCCGGTGCGGGGCTGGACGTGGCCCAACTGGTCGTACCAGAGCGGCTGTGGGCCAAGGACGGTCAGGATCGGTTCGATGATCGCCATGTCGATGACCTGGCCCTCGCCGGTGCGTTCGCGGGCCGTCAGCGCGGTCATCACGGCGTACGCCGTCGCGAGGCCCGCGATCGAGTCGGCGAGGCCGAAGGGCGGCAGGGTCGGCGGGGCGTCCGGCTCGCCGGTGATCGCCGCGAAGCCGCTCATCGCCTCCGCGAGGGTGCCGAAGCCGGGGCGGTGCGCGTACGGGCCGAACTGGCCGAAGCCGGTGACCCGGGCGAGGACGAGGCGGGGGTTCGCGGCCGAGAGTTCCTCCCAGCCGAGCTCCCACTTCTCCAGCGTGCCGGGACGGAAGTTCTCGATGATCACATCGGCGGTGGCGGCGAGGCGGAGGAGGGTCTCGCGGCCGCCCGGCTTCGACAGGTCGAGGGTGATCGTGCGTTTGTTGCGGCCGAGGAGCTTCCACCAGAGGCCGACGCCGTCCTTGGACGGGCCGTGGCCCCGGGACGGGTCGGGCTTGACCGGATGCTCGATCTTGATGACCTCCGCGCCGAAGTCCCCGAGCATCGTGGCGGCGAGCGGGCCGGCGAAGAGGGTGGCGAGGTCGAGGACGCGCAGGCCGGTGAGGGGTGCCTGCCCCGGGTGCGCGCTCATGAGGTGGACCGCAGGGTGTGCGAGGCCTGGGTGTCGATCTCGGCACGGTAGGGCATCGACGACGTCGCCCCGATCCGCTGCACCGACAGCGCGGCGGCCGCCGACGCCCAGCGCAGAGCCTCCGGCATCTCCCGGCCCTCGGCGAGTGCCACCGCGAGGGTGCCGACGAAGGTGTCGCCCGCACCGGTCGTGTCCACGGCGGTCACCCGGGGTGCGTGCACGGTCAGCGGTTCGGCGCCCCGGGCCGCGTACAGGCTGCCCGCCGAACCCAGGGTGATGACGACCTCCGGGACCTGGTCGAGCAGCGCGGCGGCTGCCCGGCGGGGGTCGGTGACGCCGGTGAGCGCGGCGGCCTCGTGCTCGTTGGGCACCAACAGGTCGATGGTGGCGAGGAGTTCGGGTGGCAGCGGCTGGACGGGGGACGGGGTCAGGATGGTCCGTACGCCGTGGCTGCGCGCGGCTTCGGCGCCCGCGAGCACGGCGGACAGCGGGATTTCGAGCTGGAGCAGCAGCCCGTCGGCGGTGGCGAGGAGGCCCTCGTCGCCGGGGGCGAGGTCGGTGACGGTGCCGTTCGCCCCGGGGATGACGACGATCGCGTTGCCGCCCTCGTCGTCGACGACGATGTGCGCCGTGCCGGACGGGCCCTCGGTGGTGCGCAGATGATCGGTGTTCACGCCCGAGTGCTCCAGCGTGGAACGGAGTTGGCTGCCGAAGGCGTCCACGCCCACCGCGCCGATCAACGAGACGTCGGCACCCGCGCGCACCGCGGCCACCGCCTGGTTGGCGCCCTTGCCGCCGGGGATCGTACGGAACTCCCGGCCCGTCACGGTCTCTCCGCGCTGCGGGGCCTTGGCGACGTACGCGACGAGGTCCATGTTCGTGCTGCCGAGTACGGCGATATGGGTCATGGGCGGGGTGCCTCCCGGCGGGTGAGCTGGTGGGTCAGCTGGGCGAGGGTGTCGAAGCCGGTGCCGTTGAAGTCGGCGATCGAGGTGGCCAGGCGGTTCTTGAGGGGGCTGGTCCAGCGGTCGGGGAGGGCGGCGGGGTCTCCCGCGAGCAGGCCCGCGATGCTGCCCGCCGTCGCGCCGTTCGAGTCCGTGTCCCAGCCGCCCGACACCGCGCGGCAGATGGAGCCGGAGAAGTCGCCGTTCGCGTGGGTGAGTGCGGCGGCGATCAAGGCGGTGTTGGGGATGGCGTGGACCCAGTGGTAGGCGCGGTGGGCGGTGTGGAGTTCGTCCACGACCACGTCGAAGTCGTCGTGTTTTCCGGCGAGTTGGATTGCCCGGCGGATCGCCTTCGCCAGGCGGGAGGTGGGGGGTACGACGGTGAGTCCGGTACGGAGGCAGGTGTGGATGTCGCTGGTTGCGGTGGCCGCCTCGGCGATGGTGGCCGCCGTGAACATCGCCGCGTAGACGCCGTTCGCCGTGTGGGTGAGGGTGGCGTCACGGTGGGCCTGTTCCGCGGCGGCCGCCGGGTCGCCCGGGTTCGTCCAGCCGTGGACGTCCGCGCGGATCAGGGCGCCGATCCATTCGCGGAACGGGTTGCGGTGGTGGGCCGTCTGTGGGGGTTCGATGCCGGTGAGGAGGTTGCGGTAGGCGATGCGTTCCGCGGTGAACGTGCGGCCTGCGGGGAGTTCGTCCAGCCAGAGCCGGGCGACGTCGGTGGTGGTGAAATCCCTGCCGTGGCGTTGGAGCAACAGGGTGTTCAGGAGGGGGTAGTTGAGGTCGTCGTCCTCCGGCATGCCGTCGATGTTCTCGGCGAGGGAGGTTGGCGCGGAGCGCTTGTTCCACGGGTAGGTGTGGGTGAGTTCCGCGGGGACGCCTTTTGCGGTGAACCAGGTGTGGAGGGGCCAGTTGCCTGTGGCTCGGGCGAGATCTCTGATCCCATGTAGGGGGAGCTTTTCTACGGGTTTGCCTAGCAGGCAGCCGACCGCCCTTCCGAGCCAGGCGGCTTCCAGGTGGGCCTGGGTGGGGGCTGAGGTTGGGGTGGGTGCGCTTGCCTGCGCTTGCAGGGTGCCGCTGTGCCCACCCGTGCCGCCCCTGGCGGCACGCATGCCCACAGCGAGGTTGGCTGGGGCGGCATCCGGCTCCTGCGGTGCCGTCGTGGGTGGGTTGCAGCCCCTGGCGGCACGCATGCCCACAGCGAGGTTGGCTGGGGCGGCACCCGGCGCCTGCGGGTCCGCAGTTCGCGAGGGCCAGTTTGGGCAGTGGGCCTTGATCTGGTCCAGGACTGTGGGTTCCTGGTGTGCCAACTTGCTTGGTAGGTCTGCTAGTTCGTCCAGGAGGTCTTCTGCCAGTGTCCGGAGGTGCGGGGGCGCCGGGGTTGGGGACGCGCCCGCGCGAGACGGTGTCTCCGCACCCCCCGCCGTTCGCCAGCGTGCCGCGATGGTCGACGGGTCTCGGCCGTCCTGGGTTGCCTGGGCGAGTTCGTGGCCGAGGAGGTCTTCGGGCTGGACCCAGGTCAGGCGGAGGTCGGTCATCGTGGGCCGGCCAGTGCGGCGTACGCCGTCTCGTGTGTGCGTCGGCGCTGTACGTCCCGTTCGAAGATCTCCTGGGTGACCTCCGTGAGCGCCTTCGCGGGCGCGTCGAGGTCGAGGCGGCTCGACTCCGCGACCGTCTTGGCCCAGTCGCGGGGGATCTCCGAGCCGAGGGCGCCGGCGAGGGCGCCGGACATGGTGGCGATGGAGTCGCAGTCGCGGCCGTAGTTCACGGAGCCGAGGACCGCGTGGCTGTAGTCGCCGCCGGAGATGACCAACATGCCGAGGGCGATGGGGAGTTCCTCGATCGCGTGCAGCCGGGAGGGGCGGCGGGCGCCGAGGGAGGGGGACCGGTAGTCGGGGCCCACCGTGTCGTACGGGGTCACCGCCTCGCGCAGCGGGCCAAGGGCCGACTCGAAGTTCGTGTGGCGGGCGGCGACTTCGCAGACCGCCTCGATGGCGGCGCGGGTGCCGTCCTTCGCCAGGGCCAGGCAGGTGTCGATCACGGAGGCGGGGGTGGCCCCGGGCACGCAGGCCGCCGCCACCGCCGCCGCGAAGACGCCGGCGGCCTCACGGCCGTACGACGACTGATGGGCGCCCGCGATGTCGAGTGCCTCGGCGTACGCCGCCGCCGGGTTGGCGGCGTTGACCAGGCCGACCGGGGCCATGTACATCGCGGCGCCGCAGTTGACGATGTTGCCGGTGCCCGCCTCCCGGGGGTCGATGTGACCGTAGTGGAGGCGGGCCACCAGCCACTTCTCCGCGAGGAAGATCCGCTGGAGGGGAAGGGCCTCGGCCTCCAGCTCGGGGATCCAGCGCGGGTTGCCCATGAGGTCGGGGACCAGGTGCTCGGCGATGGCGTACGCGTCGAGGTGGTCGCGGACGGTGGCGTACACGCGTACCAGCGCGTGGGTCATCAAGGTGTCGTCGGTGACGTGCCCGTCGCCCTTGTGGTACGGGGCGATGGGGCGGGCGGTGCGCCAGGCGTCGCCGTTCCAGGGGCCGACGATGCCGTGCACCCGGCCGCCGTGGCGTTCCACGATCTGCTCGGGGGTGTAGCCCTCGACGGGGCCGCCGAGGGCGTCGCCCACGGCGGCCCCGACGAGGCTTCCGGTGATCCGCTCTTCCAGACTTGCTGCTCCTTTGGGCGTCATGCCCGAATCATCCCTCTGGCGTCGCCAGTTCCATCGCTTCGAGGAGATCGGCGAGTCCGATGAGGTCCGTGCCGGTCAGACGGGGCAGGGCGCAGCCGGAGAGGGTGCGGCAGGCGTCGCGCCAGGAGGGCGGGATCGCGGCGCCGCCGGCGAGCGCGCCGGTCAGCGCGCCCGCGAGGGCGGGGGCCGAGTCGGCGACACGGGACAGGCACGCGGCGGCGGGCACCGCCTCGGCGATCCGGCCGCGCGCGGCGGTGGCGAGGGCCAGGGCGACGGGGACGGTTTCCGCCGCCGCGATGCCGTAGCTGTACACGTGGTCGACGATCTGATGTTCCAGTAGAGGGACCAGGGCGAACGTGCCCTCGCTGTCCCGGGCGAGCCGCAGCGCGTGCCGGGCGTTGCGGCCGATCTCCGTCGACTCGGGGAGTTCGGCGAGGGCCGCGTCCGCGCAGGCGTCGACGTCGGCTCCGACGAGGGCGAGCGAGATCGCGGCGGCCATCGCGCGGGCGCCGTGCACGCCGTCGCCGTCCTGGGTGTAGCGGGCGTCGAACTCGGCGAGTTCCGCGGCGAGTCGGGGGTCGCCCGGGTGGGCCACGGCGAGCACGCAGGCCCGTACGCAGGCCGCGTCGTCGAAGTAGTGGGGGTTGTCGTGGCCGGTGGCGGGCGGGCGCAGGCCGGCGGCGAGGTTGCCGAGTCCGGCCCGCACCGAGATCCGGGCGCGGAGGGGGAGCAGGGCCGATTCGACCTCGGGGGCGCGTTCGGCCGCCGCGGCGACCTCGCTGGCGATGGCGTTCCACGACAGGTCGATGGACGCGCGCATACGCCGCTCCCGGCTCAGGTCTCCGAGCGCGATCGAGTCCCCGGCCCGCAGTACGGCCTCCGCCGCGAACGCCGCCCACTCCGCGTCGTCCGAAGGGCCGAGCCGCAGGGGCTCCGGTGGCTGGTTCAGCGCGATCGGCACGGGCAGCGTCGTCGTCGCGTTCTGCTCCGCGAACGTGTCTAGCTCCCGCGTCAGGCGCCGCGTCCACTCGGGCATCCGGGCGGCACGATGCCGGGCGGCGGGCCAGCCCGCGGCGTCGCCCGCGGCGAGGCCGAGGAGGAGACCTTCGATGCGACGGGGGCGCACCGAGGGGGCGGCATCTTTCGCAGCGCCGGGGACGGGACTTGCCGTGAGGGCCGAGCCCGTCGGACCGGCGGTGTACGTGGAGAAGGCGGAAACCGCCGGGCGGGCGCTGTCCAGGGTGAGGATGGTCTCTGCCGGGTGGGCGGGATCCGCGGCGAGGGTGGGATCTGTCGTGAGGGTGGGATCTGTGGAGGTGGCGGTGTCCGCCGTGAGGGCGGGGTTCGCCGAGGGGGCCGAGTCCGCCGACGAGGCCGAGCCCTCGCCCGGTTCGTCTCCCACCAGGCCGGGGCTCACCGCTGCACCTCGTTCTCGTCGGCGGCCAGGACGAACACGTCCGGGTCCGGGCTCGGCCACGTGCCATCCGGGCCCGCGTCCCGCGCGAGCTCGCGCCGGTCTCGTACGGACCCAGCCCCTGGTACGGGCCGGCCTCCCTCTCGTACGCGCTCGAACCCCTCTCGCGCGGGCCCTACAGGCCCGTCCCAGCCCCGTACGAGCCCGCCCGCATCCCGTACGCGTCCCCCTACCCCCCACTTCCGGTCATCCCCCGGCGTCAGCAGTTCCGCCACGTCCAGCACGTGGTGGCCGGCCATGGAGGGGAGGCAGCTGCCCAGGGCGGGGCCGATCGCCGCAGCCCAGGCGGCCGGGATCGATGAGGCGCCGCGGGTCGCCCCGGCGAGTGCGCCCGCGACCGCGGCTGTGGTGTCCGCGTCGCGGCCCATGTTCACGGCGGTGAGGACGGACTCGGTGAAGTCGCCGTCGGCGGCCGCGTAGGCGCCGAAGGCGAGGGCGACGGCCTCGGGGGCGAGGTCGGTCCACGGGTAGCCGCCGATGACGACCGCCGAGCGGACCGCGCGTTCGCCGCGGTGGGCGACGGCGACCGCGCGGCGCAGGGAGCGGGCGGTCCAGGAGTCGTCCGGGATGACGGCAAGGGCGGAGGCGACGACGGCGATGGTCGGGGCGCCCGCCATGGCCGCCGCGACGCCCGCGGCGACCGCCTGGCCGCCGTAGATGCCTTCCCCCTCGTGGCTCACCGATCCGTCGATCGCCACCAGGCGGGCCGCTTCGGCGGGGCGGCCCGCGGCGAAGACGCCGAAGGGGGCGGCGCGCATCGCGAGCCCGTCGCTCCAGGCGTGCCGGTGCTGGGCGGAGATCGGTGCGGCGAGGCCGCGGCGGAGGTTCTCCAGGGTGCCGCGTTCGCTGAAGCCGGCGCCCCGGAACGGGCCCTCGTCCCGGTCCGCGATCCACTGGTGCCAGGCCGCCTCGACGTGGGACACGGTGAGCGCCGAGCCGTGCCGGGCCAGCAGCAGGCCGGAGAAGATCGCGTACTCGGTGTCGTCGGTCCCGGCCGGGTGCTCGGCGACGTACCCCGTGATCCGGCCCCACTTCGCGCGGATCTCGGACGGTTTCATGTTCTCGGCGGGTGCGCCGAGCGCGTCTCCGACGGCGAGGCCGAGCAGCGCGCCACGCGCCCGTTCGCGGAGTCCGGCGGAGTCTCCGGAGGCCGGGGCCGAGGGAATGCAGGCGATGGAAGCCATACGGTGCTTCTCCTCTCAGGGCTCCATCGCCGCCGTTCGCGACGAGTCGACGCGCGGAAGCCTGGGAGACCTGCGCGGAACCCTTTGCGGATCTGTCCCACCTCCGCGGTTCACCAGAGCCTCGCGCACCTCAGCATCACCCGGTCGACATCTGATCATCACCTGGCACGGATGAGCGAAGAACCGTAAACGTGCAGGTAAGCGCAGCCTTTCCTTGCTGGCGGGCGCGAAATTATCGGCGTACTTTTGGGGTTGTCAAAAAGTAGAACCAGTCCAAGAAGAGCACCCCTGGGGGACCCGCATGGCCATCATCGACACCGAAGCGACGCTGCACGAGGCGCACCGCGACAACCACACCCACCGGGACGTCAGTGGTGGCTGGCTGCGCCCCGCGGTGTTCGGCGCGATGGACGGTCTGGTCTCCAACCTGGCACTCATGACCGGCGTCGCGGGTGGAGCCGTGTCGCATCAGACGATCGTCATCACCGGGCTCGCGGGTCTCGCGGCCGGCGCCTTCTCCATGGCGGCCGGCGAGTACACCTCCGTCGCCTCGCAGCGCGAACTGGTCGAGGCCGAACTCGACGTAGAGCGACGGGAGTTGAGGAAGCACCCGAAGGACGAGGAGCGGGAGCTCGCCGAGCTGTACGAGACTCGCGGTGTCGAGGCCTCACTGGCGCGCGAGGTCGCCCGGCAGTTGTCCCGCGACCCCGAGCAGGCCCTGGAGATACACGCCCGCGAAGAGCTGGGCATCGATCCGGGTGACCTGCCGTCCCCGACCGTCGCCGCGGTGTCGAGCTTCGGCTCCTTCGCGCTGGGTGCCCTGCTCCCCGTACTGCCGTTCCTGCTCGGTGCGACCGCTCTGTGGCCCGCGCTGCTGCTCGCGCTGATCGGGCTCTTCGGGTGCGGCGCGGTCGTGGCCAGGGTGACCGCGCGAACCTGGTGGTACAGCGGGCTGCGGCAGCTCGCTCTCGGTGGTGCGGCGGCGGGTGTGACGTACGCCCTGGGCGGTTTGTTCGGTGCGGCCGTAGGATGACCAGTTGGGCGCCTATGCAGCCGACTGCATAACTAGTCGTTACCCGGCGGTTTCGAACGCTTAACCACTGGGCATGAGCCGTAAGCGCTGTGGGCAATGAAGCCTGCTCTGCACCACCGTGGCGGGTGACGTTGCCTGCCACGCTCCGGGTCGCCGGACACTGATCTGTCCGGTTAGACCCCCTTAAACTCCACCGCCGCGCGCGGTACCCCCGCCGCGACTCCCCGGTGTCCGCATGTTGGAACGTAGTATCCGGTTCCCGAGAACCGCCCCATCATGTAACCTGCACGAAATTTTGCGCACATAAAGCAGAGGGCCAACGTCGTCCCTCGGCACTGCAAATGCCACGACGACGACGGGAGAGCCGATGCGTACGCCGCGCCAGCCGTCCCAGCACTCCACGAATGGCCAGAAGTGGTCCTTCATGGATGCTCGCCCTGCCGCGCAGGGTATGTACGACCCCCGCAACGAGCACGACGCCTGTGGCGTCGGCTTCGTGGCCACCCTCACCGGTGAGGCGAGCCACGCGCTGGTCGAGCAGGCGCTCACGGTTCTGCGCAACCTGGAGCACCGAGGAGCCACCGGCGCCGAACCCGACTCGGGTGACGGCGCGGGCATCCTCTCCCAGGTGCCGGACGCCTTCTTCCGTGAGGTGGCCGAGTTCGAGCTGCCCGCGGTCGGCGCGTACGCGGTGGGTATCGCCTTCCTGCCCGAGGACGGCATCACCGACGCCGTCTCACGGATCGAGACGATCGCCGCCGACGAGGGCCTCACCGTCCTCGGCTGGCGCGAGGTCCCGATCGCCCCCGAGCTGCTCGGCGCCACCGCGCGTTCGACCATGCCCGTCTTCCGGCAGGTCTTCGTGACCGGCGGCGGATCCGCTGCCTCTTCAACGGGCGTTGACCTCGACCGCAAGGCCTTCGTACTGCGCAAGCGCGCCGAGCGCGAGGCCGACGTGTACTTCCCGTCGCTCTCCGCCCGCACCATCGTCTACAAGGGCATGCTGACCACCGGCCAGCTGGAGCCCTTCTTCCCGGACCTGTCCGACCGCCGCTTCGCCTCCGCGATCGCGCTCGTGCACTCCCGGTTCTCCACGAACACCTTCCCGAGCTGGCCGCTCGCCCACCCGTACCGCTTCGTCGCGCACAACGGCGAGATCAACACGGTCAAGGGCAACCGCAACTGGATGGCGGCCCGCGAGTCCCAGCTCGTCTCCGACCTCTTCGGCGACAAGGACAAGCTCGACCGCGTCTTCCCGATCTGTACGCCCGAGGCGTCCGACTCCGCCTCCTTCGACGAGGTGCTCGAACTCCTGCACCTCGGCGGCCGGTCCCTCCCGCACTCCGTGCTGATGATGATCCCGGAGGCCTGGGAGAACCACGCCTCCATGGACCCGGCCCGCCGCGCCTTCTACCAGTTCCACGCCACGATGATGGAGCCCTGGGACGGCCCGGCCTGCGTCACCTTCACCGACGGCACCCAGGTCGGCGCGGTCCTGGACCGCAACGGTCTGCGCCCCGGCCGCTACTGGGTCACCGACGAGGGCCTCGTCGTCCTCGGCTCCGAGGTCGGCGTCCTCGACATCGACCCCGCGAAGGTCGTCCGCAAGGGCCGCCTCCAGCCCGGCAAGATGTTCCTCGTCGACACCGCCGAGCACCGCATCATCGAGGACGAGGAGATCAAGGCCGGTCTCATCGCCGAGAAGCCGTACGCGGAGTGGCTGGAAGCCGGCGAGATCGAGCTCTCCGACCTTCCCGAGCGCGAGCACATCGTGCACACCCACGCCTCGGTCACCCGCCGCCAGCAGACCTTCGGCTACACCGAGGAAGAGCTGCGCATCATCATCGCGCCGATGGCGAACACCGGTGGTGAGCCGCTCGGCTCCATGGGCACGGACTCGCCGATCGCCGCCCTGTCCGAGCGCCCGCGGCTGCTGTTCGACTACTTCACGCAGCTGTTCGCGCAGGTCACCAACCCGCCGCTGGACGCGATCCGCGAGGAGCTCGTCACCTCCCTGCGCTCCACCCTCGGCCCCGCGAGCAACCTCCTTGAGCCGACCGCCGCGTCCTGCCGCAGCGTCACGCTGCCCTTCCCGGTGATCGACAACGACGAGCTGGCCAAGCTCATCCACATCAACGCCGACGGCGACATGCCGGGTATGAAGGCCGCGACCCTGTCCGGCCTCTACCGCGTCAGCGGCGGCGGTGCCTCGCTCGCCGCCCGCCTCGACGAGATCTGCGTCGAGGCCGACGCCGCCATCGAGAACGGCGCCCGCCTGATCGTCCTCTCGGACCGGCACTCCGACGCCGAGCACGCGCCGATCCCGTCGCTGCTGCTCACCGCGGCCGTCCACCACCACCTCATCCGCACCAAGCAGCGCACCCAGGTGGGCCTGCTGGTCGAGGCGGGCGACGTCCGCGAGGTCCACCACGTTGCCCTTCTCATCGGCTTCGGCGCCGCGGCCGTCAACCCGTACCTGGCGATGGAGTCCGTCGAGGACCTCGTCCGTGCCGGTACCTTCCTCCGGGGCATCGAGGCCGAGCAGGCCATCCGCAACCTGATCTACGCGCTCGGCAAGGGCGTCCTCAAGGTCATGTCCAAGATGGGCATCTCGACCGTCGCCTCCTACCGCGGCGCCCAGGTCTTCGAGGCCGTCGGCCTGGACCAGGCCTTCGTCCAGAGATACTTCAGCGGCACGGCGACGAAGATCGGCGGCGCCGGTCTCGACGTCATCGCCAAGGAGGTCGCGGCGCGTCACGCGAAGGCGTACCCGGCCTCCGGCATCGCGCCCGCGCACCGCGCCCTCGACATAGGCGGCGAGTACCAGTGGCGCCGCGAGGGCGAGCCCCACCTGTTCGACCCGGAGACGGTCTTCCGCCTCCAGCACTCCACGCGCACCGCCCGCTACGACATCTTCAAGAAGTACACGGACCGCGTGAACGAGCAGTCCGAGCGGCTGATGACGCTCCGCGGACTCTTCGGCTTCAAGTCGGACCGCGAGCCGATCTCCATCGACGAGGTCGAGTCGGTCGAGGAGCTCGTCAAGCGCTTCTCCACCGGCGCCATGTCGTACGGCTCCATCTCCAAGGAGGCGCACGAGACCCTCGCCATCGCCATGAACCAGCTGGGCGGCAAGTCCAACACGGGTGAGGGCGGCGAGGACGCGGACCGGCTGTACGACCCGGCGCGCCGCTCCAGCATCAAGCAGGTCGCGTCCGGCCGCTTCGGTGTGACGAGCGAATACCTCGTCAACGCGGACGACATCCAGATCAAGATGGCGCAGGGTGCCAAGCCCGGCGAGGGCGGCCAGCTGCCCGGCCACAAGGTGTACCCGTGGGTCGCCAAGACCCGGCACAGCACCCCCGGCGTGGGCCTCATCTCCCCGCCGCCGCACCACGACATCTACTCCATCGAGGACCTGGCCCAGCTCATCCACGACCTCAAGAACGCCAACCCGCAGGCCCGCATCCACGTGAAGCTGGTCTCCGAGGTCGGCGTCGGCACGGTCGCCGCGGGTGTCTCCAAGGCACACGCGGATGTCGTCCTCATCTCCGGCCACGACGGCGGTACGGGCGCCTCGCCCCTCACTTCTCTGAAGCACGCGGGCGGTCCCTGGGAGCTGGGCCTCGCCGAGACCCAGCAGACCCTGCTGCTCAACGGCCTGCGCGACCGCATCGTCGTACAGACGGATGGGCAGCTGAAGACCGGCCGTGACGTCGTCATCGCCGCGCTGCTCGGCGCCGAGGAGTTCGGTTTCGCGACCGCGCCGCTCGTCGTCTCCGGCTGCGTCATGATGCGCGTCTGCCACCTGGACACCTGCCCGGTCGGCATCGCCACGCAGAACCCGGTGCTCCGCGAGCGCTTCGCCGGCAAGGCCGAGTACATCGTGAACTTCTTCCGGTTCATCGCCGAGGAGGTCCGCGAGATCCTCGCCGAGCTGGGCTTCCGCACCATCCAGGAGGCCGTCGGCCACGCCGAGAACCTCGACGTGGAGCGGGCGATCACCCACTGGAAGGCGCAGGGCCTGGACCTGAGCCCCCTCTTCTACGTGCCCGAGCTGCCCGAGGGCACCCCGCTGCACCAGGTCATCCAGCAGGACCACGGCCTGGAGAAGGCGCTCGACAACGAGCTGATCAAGCTCGCCGCCGACGCGCTGGCCGCGGACTCCGCGACCGACGCCCAGCCGGTCCGCGCCCAGGTCGCCATCCGCAACATCAATCGCACGGTCGGCACCATGCTCGGCCACGAGGTGACGAAGAAGTTCGGCGGCGCGGGCCTTCCCGACGACACCATCGACATCACCTTCACCGGATCTGCGGGCCAGTCCTTCGGCGCCTTCCTGCCGCGCGGCGTCACGCTGCGCCTGGAGGGCGACGCCAACGACTACGTCGGCAAGGGCCTCTCCGGCGGACGCGTCATCGTCCGCCCCGACCGGGGCGCCGACCACCTCGCCGAGTACTCGACGATCGCGGGCAACACCATCGCGTACGGCGCGACGGGCGGCGAGCTCTTCCTGCGCGGTCGCACCGGCGAGCGCTTCTGCGTCCGCAACTCAGGCGCGACGGTCGTGGCCGAGGGCGTGGGCGACCACGGCTGCGAGTACATGACCGGCGGGCACGCGGTCGTGCTCGGTGAGACCGGACGGAACTTCGCGGCCGGCATGTCCGGCGGTATCGCGTACGTCCTCGACCTGAACCCCGACAACGTGAACGTCAGCAGCACCGGGGCCGTCGAGACCCTCGACGACGCCGACGCCCAATGGCTGCACGACGTGGTGCGCCGGCACGCGGAGGAGACGGCTTCGACGGTCGCGGGCAAGCTCCTCGCCGAGTGGCCCGCGTCGGTCGACCGCTTCAGCAAGATCATCCCCAGCACTTACAAGGCAGTACTCGCCGCCAAGGACGCCGCCGAGCGAGCCGGACTCCCCGAGTCCGAGATCACCGAGAAGATGATGGAGGCGGCGACCAATGGCTGATCCCAAGGGCTTTTTGAACCACGGCCGCGAGGTCGCCAGGACCCGTCCGGTCGGCGAGCGCGTCAGGGACTGGAACGAGGTCTACGTCCCGGGCTCGCTGCTCCCGATCATCCCCACGCAGGCCGGCCGCTGCATGGACTGCGGTATCCCGTTCTGCCACAGCGGCTGTCCGCTGGGGAACCTGATCCCCGAGTGGAACGACTACGCCTACCGCGAGGACTGGACCGCCGCCTCCGAGCGCCTGCACGCCACGAACAACTTCCCGGAGTTCACCGGCCGCCTGTGCCCCGCTCCCTGCGAGTCGGCGTGTGTGCTCGGCATCAACCAGCCCGCCGTGACCATCAAGAACGTCGAGGTCTCGATCATCGACAAGGCGTGGGACAGCGGCGACGTCGCGCCCCAGGCCCCGGAGCGCCTCTCCGGCAAGACGGTCGCGGTCATCGGCTCGGGCCCCGCCGGTCTCGCCGCCGCCCAGCAGCTCACGCGGGCGGGCCACACGGTCGCCGTGTACGAGCGCGCCGACCGCGTCGGCGGCCTTCTCCGGTACGGCATCCCCGAGTTCAAGATGGAGAAGCGGCACATCAACCGGCGTATCGAGCAGATGCGCGCGGAGGGCACCAAGTTCCGCACGGGTGTGGAGATCGGCCGCGATACCGACGCGGCGAAGCTGCGCAAGCGCTACGACGCGGTGGTCATCGCCGTCGGCGCCACCACCGCCCGTGATCTCCCCGTCCCCGGGCGGGAGTTGAAGGGCGTCCATCAGGCGATGGAGTATCTGCCCCTCGCCAACAAGGTCCAGGAGGGCGACTTTGTGGCGCCCCCGATCACGGCCGAGGGCAAGCACGTCGTGGTCATCGGCGGCGGCGACACGGGCGCGGACTGCGTGGGCACCGCCCACCGCCAGGGCGCGGCCTCGGTCACGCAGCTGGAGATCATGCCGCGGCCCGGCGACGAGCGGCACCCCGGTCAGCCCTGGCCGACCTTCCCGATGCTCTACAAGGTCAGCTCCGCGCACGAGGAGGGCGGCGAGCGCGTCTACGCCGTCTCCACCACCCACTTCGAGGGCGACGAGGACGGCAACGTCCAGTGGCTGCACCTCGGAGAGGTCGAGTTCATCGACGGCAAGCTGACCCCGAAGCCGGGCACGGAGCGCAAGATCCCCGCCCAGCTGGTGACCCTTGCGATGGGCTTCACCGGTACGGACGTCGAGAACGGCCTGGTCTCCCAGTTCGGCCTGGAGCTCGACGCGCGCGGCAACATCGCCCGCGACGCCGACTTCGCGACGAACGTCCCCGGCGTGTACGTCGCCGGTGACGCGGGCCGTGGCCAGTCCCTCATCGTCTGGGCGATCGCGGAGGGCCGCTCGGCCGCCCGCGGAGTCGACCGCTTCCTGACGGGGGTCAGCGAACTCCCGGCCCCGATCCGCCCGACGGACCGCTCGCTGATGGTCTGAGTTCCCTCCCAACAGACGTCCCCGTACAGAGGCGTACGGAACTGATGGTCTGAGCTCCACCCCAACACACGTCCCGTACAAAGGCGTACGGAACTGAACGCGGCGCCTGCCTTGTCCCCGACCGGACGGTGGTGGGCGCCGTGGTGCGTCCGGGGGCGGCACTCCTAGGGCACTCGGTACGTCTCCCCGTACACCTGCCACTCCAGCGGTGTGTGCAGGTCGAGGTTTCCGTCGTTCAGGAAGCGGCGCTGGGCCGTGTCGATTCGGGTGGTGTCGCGGTGGGCGTTCTTGGATTTCATGGCCGTGCGGCGGATGTCGAGGAAGAGGTCGAGGTAGGCCTTCTCCGAACCGCCCTCCGCGGGGGTGTCGGCCTCGGTCATGGCACGGTTGCGCAGGCCGTAGAAGCCGGTGGGACCGGTGCCGGGGCCGTGCATGACCATGGCGTCGTAGTAGATGAACTGGCCGAGCGTGCCTAGGCCGTCGAGTTTGGCCAGCCGGACTGCGGGGTCGAAGTAGATGCGGTCCCGTTCGCTGTCCTGGGCCGTGCGGAAGGCCGGAACTCGGGACTCCGTCTTCCAGGCCGCCGGGAAGCCGGGGTCCAGCCCCTTGTGGGAGTCCGTGCCGTCGACCGCGCGCAGGGCGGGGAGGTAGCGGGCGAGCCCGTTGCCGGGGTGGTCCTTCGTGTAGTGCTCGACGAGGACGAGCAGATCGTGGGTGCCGGTGCAGAAGCCGATGATGCCCGCGGTGTAGCCCTGGCCGTCGCCGATGTCCTCGACGTAGGCGTACGCGCTGCGCCAGTCCAGTGTGGAGTTCTCGGCACTCGCCACGATCTTCTGGGCCAGTTCCTTCTTGTCGGGGGAGTCGAGGCCGGCGCCGTCCGTGTCCGACCGGCCGGCCCGCGGGGGAGCGGCGTCGCCCGGGTCCGAGAGGCCGGGAGCCGAGAAGCAGAGCGCTGCGGCGACGAAGGGGGAGAGCGCGAGCAGCACGAACCCTGCACGTTTCATGGGCCCAGCGTAGGGAGCGGCGGGGCTCTGTCCGGTATGAACCGCTGGACAGGAGGCCGCTGGACAGAAGGCCGGCGGACAGAAGGCCGGCGGCGAACGCCCGTGTGTGCCGGGGAGTGAGCTGCCGTGCCTGCCGTCACGTAATCTCGGCCTCCCGCAACCCTCGCGCGATGGGAGCCCCGCATGGCCGGAATCAGCCTCACCAGGGTGGAGGAGGCCGCGCCCGCGCTGGTCAGTCTGTACAAGAGCGCCGGTGTCTCCCTCACCAAGCACGGGCTGAACGGGCAACGGGCCGCCGTGTACATGGTCGTGGACTACTCGGGGTCGATGAGGCCGTACTACCAGGACGGCAGTGTGCAGGCGCTCGCCGACCGGGTGCTGGGGCTCTCGGCGCACCTGGACGACGACGGAACGGTCCCTGTCGTCTTCTTCTCCACCGACGTCGATGCGGTCACCGACATCGCCCTCGTCAACCACCGGGGGCGCATCGAGCAGATCGTGTCCGGGCTCGGGCACATGGGCAGGACCAGCTACCACCTGGCCATGGACGCGGTCATCGACCACTACCTCGACAGCGGCTCCAAGGACCCCGCCCTCGTCGTCTTCCAGACCGACGGCGGACCGATCAACAAGCTCGCCGCGGAACGGTACTTGTGCAAGGCGGCGAAGCTTCCGCTGTTCTGGCAGTTCGTAGGGTTCGGTGATCCGGGGAGCAGGCAGTTCGAATTCCTGCGCAAGCTGGACGAGTTGGCGGTGCCGCAGAAACGGGCCGTGGACAACGCTGGCTTCTTTCACGCAGGTTCGGATCCGCGGAAGGTGTCCGACGCGGAGTTGTACGACCGGATCGTCGGCGAGTTCCCGCAGTGGCTGGCGGCGGCGCGGGCGATGGGGATCGTGCAGTGACCGCACGTCTGCTGCCCGCCGCAGAGCGGGTCGCCGTGCCCTGGAAGAACGGGGGCGGGGTGACCCGGGAGATCGCCGTCTCGCCGGAGGGCGCGGGCATGGGCGACTTCGCGTGGCGGGTGAGCCTGGCCGAGGTCGCCGCGGACGGCCCGTTCTCGCCCTTTCCCGACGTCGACCGCACCCTGACCGTCGTCCAGGGCGCGGGCATGGACCTGACCGTGGGCGGGGAGCGGCGGCTCGTCAACTCCCTTTACGTACCGCAGGACTTCCGCGGCGACATCCCCACCGACTGCCGACTGCTCGACGGCCCGGTCGTGAACCTCAACGTGATGTGGCGCAGGAGCGCCGCCCGTAGGCCCCCGACGGTCGCCGTCGTACGCGGCCGGCTGTCCCTCCCCGCCGCGCCCGCCCTGATCGTCGCCCTCGACGGCCCTACCGAGGTGGCCGGGCTGACTCTCGGGCGGTACGACGCCGCGCTGCTGACCGGCGAAGGCGCGGTGCTGCGCGCGGAGGGCCCTACCGCCGTGATCGGACTTACGGCGTAGCGCCGGGCGCCGGGGAGTCGGTCTTCGACTCGTGACGACCCGTTGGCTTCGCCGAGCCGTCGTGCCACCCTGGGGTGAGCCGAGGAGCGGTATATGGGCGACGCGCGAGAAATCAACTCCGGTCGGAATACGGGGACTTCGGAGAACGGGCGGACAGCCGGCAGCTCGCCGGCCGGACGGCCCGCCGAGGTCGGCAAGGGAGAGCGCCTCGCGGACTGGGCCGATGGGCGGCTCGGGCTGTACGCGCAGGCCAAGCCCAATCTGCGCAAGGTCTTTCCGGAGCACTGGTCGTTCATGCTGGGCGAGATCTGCCTCTACAGCTTCCTCATCCTGATCCTCACCGGGGTCTACCTCACGCTGTTCTTCGAGCCGAGCGGCGTCGAGGTCGTCTACAACGGCTCGTACGAACCGCTCAACGGCGTCATCATGACGCGGGCGTACGAGTCCACGCTCGACATCAGCTTCGACGTACGCGGCGGACTGCTGATCCGGCAGATCCACCACTGGGCGGCGCTCGTGTTCGTCGCCGGGATGCTCGTGCACATGATGCGGGTGTTCTTCACCGGCGCGTTCCGCAAGCCGCGCGAGGTCAACTGGGTGTTCGGCTGGACCCTGTTGATGCTCGGTCTCATCACCGGACTGACCGGCTACTCGCTCCCCGACGACCTGCTCTCCGGCACCGGCGTCCGCTTCGCGCAGGGCGCCATCCTGTCGGTCCCGGTGCTGGGGACGTACCTTTCCTTCTTCCTCTTCGGAGGGGAGTTCCCGGGCCACGACATCATTCCGCGGTTCTTCCCGATCCACGTACTCCTGCTGCCCGGGATCATGCTGGGCCTGGTGGTCGTCCATCTGATCCTGGTCTTCTACCACAAGCACACGCAGTACCCCGGGCCCGGACGGGACGAGAAGTCCGTCGTCGGTATGCCGTTCATGCCGGTCTACACGGCCAAGGCGGGCGGCTTCTTCTTCCTCGTCTTCGGGGCGCTGTCGATGATGGGCGCGATCGCGACGATCAACCCCGTGTGGGCGTTCGGCCCCTACCGCCCGGACCTGGTGACGACCGGCGCACAGCCCGACTGGTACCTCGGCTTCTCCGAGGGACTGATCCGGGTGATGCCGGGATGGGAGATCAACGGCTGGGGCCACACACTCCAGTTGGGCGTCTTCATCCCCTTCATGCTCTTCCCGCTGATCATGATGGCCATCGTCGTCTATCCGTTCATCGAGACCTGGATCACCGGGGACAAACGCGAGCACCACGTCCTGGACCGGCCGCGCAACGTGCCCACCCGTACGGGTCTTGGCGTGGCCTGGCTGAGTCTGTACGGGGTGCTGCTGATCGGCGGCGGCAACGACATCGTGGCCATGCATCTGCATCTGTCGATCAACACGATCACGTGGTTCGTGCGGATCGGCTTCTTCGTCGTGCCGGTGCTCGCCTTCGTCGTCACGCGGCGGATCTGCCTGGGGCTGCAGCGCCGGGACCGCGAAAAGGTGCTGCACGGGCGCGAGTCGGGCCTCGTCAAGCGGCTGCCGCACGGCGAGTTCGTCGAGGTCCACGAACCGCTCACGCAGGAACAGCGGTTCGCGCTCACCCAGCACGAGCAGGCGCCGCCGTACGACGTGGGTCCGCTCGTCGACGCCAACGGCGTCACCCGCCGCGTCGGCCCCTCCCACAGGCTGCGCGCGCGGCTCGCCCGGGCCATGTACGGGCCCGGCACTCAGATCCCCAAGCCGACGGTGGAGGAGTACCGGGAGCTCACGAGCGAGGATCACCACCACTGAGGGCGCCGAGGACTTCCGCTCTGCACTCGGCCGGGCTGCCCCAAGCGGTGCGCAGGGCGCGGGCCTTGGTGAGCCAGAGGGACAGGTCGTACTCGGCGGTGTAGCCGATCGCGCCGTGCAACTGGAGCGCCGTACGGGCGGTGGCGTACGCCGCCTCACCGGCCGTGACCTTGGCCGCGGCGACGTCCGCCGGTGCCATGGACAGCGCCGCGCCGAAGAGCAGGGGCCGCGCGAACTCCAGGGCGATCTTCGCGTCCGCGAGCTGGTGCTTGACGGCTTGGAACGAGCCGATGGGGACGCCGAACTGGGTGCGCTGCTTGACGTACGCCACCGTCCTGTCGAGGAGGGCGAGTCCGACACCGAGTGCTTGGGCGGCCGTGGCGAGCCGGGCCCAGATCAGGGCCTGGGTGGCGGCGCGCGTCAACTGGGGACCGCTGGCGAGGAGTTCGCCGCCGGGGCGGGGGAGGGCGAGGTGGCGGGCGGGGTCCAGAGAGGGACGCGGGGTGGATTGCTCTTGTCCGGGCGCGCCGGTGGCCCCTGTCGTCAGCTGGAGTTCCGGGTGCGTGCCGATGTCCCGTACCGCAAGGTGCAGGTCCGCCGCTTCCGCGTCCAGTACGAACGGGCCACCGCCCGGCAGGGCGACGGTCGCCAGTGCCTCGCCCGAGGCGAGTGCCGGCAGGAGGCGCTTGGCGGGGTCTGACTCGCCGAGCCCCGACTTGCCGTGCCCCGGCTCGCCGAGCTCGGTGAGCAGCGCGGCCGCCGCCACCGTCTCCACCAGCGGGCCTGGTACCCCGTGGCGGCCCAATTCGACGAAGGCGACGGCAAGTTCCACGGGAAGGGGGCCCACCCCCTCGTACTCCTCCGGTATCGCCAGTGCGCAGACGCCCGCGTCGGCGAGGCGGGACCACAGGGCGCGGCCGGGGGCGCGGTCACCCCTGGCCCACGCACGGATGACGGCCGGTGTGTCCGCCGCCGTCAGCAGCCTGTTCAGGGAGTGGGCGAGGGCGCGTTGCTCGGGGTCGAGGAGGAAGCGCATCAGCGGCGGCCCTTCGGCAGGCCGAGGAGGCGCTCGGCGATGATGTCGCGCTGGATCTCGTTGGTGCCGGCGTAAAGGGGTCCGGCGAGGGAGAAGACATAGCCCTCGGACCAGTCGGTGTCCGCCAACTCGCCCTCAGGGCCCAGTAGATCGAGTGCAGTCTCGTGCAGCGTGATGTCGTACTCGGACCAGAAGACCTTGTTCAGGCTGGACTCCGGGCCGATCGGCTCTCCGGCGGCGAAACGGCAGGCGCCCGCGTAGGTGAAGAGCTGGTACGCACGGGCGCCGATCACCGCGTCGGCCACCCGGTCGCGCAAAGCCGTGTCCGAGGGGTCGCCGTGGGTGCGCCACAGGTCGGCCAGCCGGTCGGCGGCGGCCAGGAAGCGGCCCGGTGAGCGGAGCGTCAGACCGCGTTCGTTGCCCGCTGTCGACATGGCGACCCGCCAGCCCTGGCCCACCTCGCCGATCACGTCCGCGTCGGGGACGAAGACGGAGTCCAGGAAGAGCTCGGCGAAGGCTGGCTTGCCGTCCAGGCGGCCGATCGGGCGGACCGTCACGCCCGGTGCGCGCAGGTCGAACATCAGGTAGGTGAGGCCCTGGTGGGGCGATGGGGGCACCGCCCGCGCGAGTGAGGCCGAGCGCTGGGAAGCGTCCGGCTCGCTGCGGAAGAGGCCGAACGCGCGGTCGGCGAACGCGGCCCGTGACGACCACGTCTTCTGCCCGCTCAGCAGCCAGCCCCCCTCCGTGCGCACCGCGCGGGAGGTCAGCGAGGCCAGGTCGGAACCCGCCTCGGGCTCGGACCACGCCTGCGCCCAGATGGTCTCGCCCGTGGCCATCGACGGCAGTACGCGCGCGCGTTGCTCCTGCGTCCCGTGGTCGAAGAGGGTGGGGGCCAGCAGGTTGATGCCGTTCTGGCTGACCCGGCCCGGCGCGCCCGCCGCGTAGTACTCCTCCTCGAAGACCAGCCACCGCACGATGTCCACGCCCCGGCCGCCGTACTCCGCCGGCCACGACACCACCGACCAGCGGTCCGCGGCGAGTTCGGCCTCCCACGCTCGGTGGGCGGCGAAGCCCTCCTCGGTCTCCAGGGAGGGGAGGGGGACGGGCGGCACGTGGGCGGCCAGCCAGGCCCGGGCCTCGGCACGGAAGGCCTCGTCGGCGGGGGAGTGGGCGAGATCCATGGGCGGCACCCTTCGGGGTCTTCAGGAGGGGGAGGGGGGAGTTCGAAGGAGCTTTTGCAGCCTTAGGGGCCTGCGGAGCCTTCGGGGGAGCCCTTCGATGGCAGGCTTCCCTAACAAGTGTTTGGTAGGTTAGCGTGAGGTTATGAGCGACGTCGAGAGCCCGGCGTACGTACCCGGGCACGGGCTGCTGAAGGGGCGTACCGCCGTCATCACCGCGGCGGCCGGCGCCGGCATCGGTGGGGCCACGGCGCGCAGGTTCCTGGAGGAGGGCGCCCGCGTGCTGATCAGCGACGCGCACGCGCGGCGGCTCAAGGAGAGCACCGAGTCTCTGGCGGCGGAGTTCGGCGCCGCGAGCGTCGCCGCGCTGCCCTGCGATGTCACCGACGAGGACCAGGTCCAAGCCCTCTTCGACGATGCTCTGGAACTGCACGGCGGCCTGGACATAGTGGTCAACAACGCCGGTCTCGGCGGGACTTCGGACCTCGTGGACATGACCGACGAGCAGTGGTCGAGGGTGCTCGACGTGACCCTGGGCGGCACCTTCCGGTGCACCCGCGCGGCCCTGCGGTCACTCAAGACGCAGGGTGGAGGCGGCGTCGTCGTCAACAACGCCTCCGTCGTCGGCTGGCGCGCCCAGGCCGGGCAGGCCCACTACGCCGCCGCGAAGGCCGGGGTCATGGCGCTCACCCGGTGCGCGGCGATCGAGGCCGCCTCGTACGGCGTGCGGGTCAACGCCGTCTCCCCGAGCCTCGCCATGCACCCGCACCTGGCGAAGGTGACCACGCCGGAACTGCTTGACGAACTGACGGCACGCGAGGCGTACGGGCGGTACGCCGAGCCCTGGGAGGTGGCCAACGTGATCGTGTTCCTGGCGTCCGGCTACTCCTCGTACATGACCGGGGAAGTCGTCTCCGTCAGCAGCCAGCACGCGTAGGGGCGAGGCGGCAGGCATGCGTGGATACGAGGGTCACAGGACCGGCAGGACCGGCAGGACCACAATGGGCCCGTGCCTACCAAGAAGAAGCCCCAGGTGACCGCCTCGCCCGAGCGGCGCCGCGAACTGCTCGACACGGCCGCCGAGGTCTTCGCCGAGCAGGGCTACAACGCCACCACCGTCCGCAAGATCGCGGACCAGGCCGGAATGCTCGCGGGCAGTCTCTACTACCACTTCGACTCCAAGGAATCGATGCTGGAGGAGATCCTGCGGACCTTCCTCGACGAGCTCTGGGACGGGTACGACACCGTCCTGGACGCCGAACTCGGCCCCCGGGAAACCCTGGAGGCCCTGGTCACCGAGTCCTTCCGGGAGATCGACCGGCACCGCGCCGCCGTCGCGATCTACCAGAAGGAGTCCCGGCACCTCGCCGCGCAGCAGCGGTTCGCGTTCCTCGCCGAGTCGCAGCGCAACTTCGAGAAGGCGTGGCTGAGCACGCTGGAGCGTGGTGTCGCCGCCGAAGTTTTCCGGGCCGACCTCGACATCCGGCTCACCTACCGGTTCGTGCGCGACACCGTGTGGGTCGCCGCGTCCTGGTATCGGCCCGGCGGCCACCACAGCCCGGAGGAGATCGCCCGGCAGTACCTGTCGATGGTCCTCGACGGGATCTCCGTACGCGAATAGCGCATGTCCGCCCGCCCCATATCCGGCAGCCCCATGTCCGCGAGTCCCATGTCCGTCAGTTCCTGAGGGAGTTGTCATGGCCGAGGCCTACATCGTCGAAGCGGTCCGTACGCCTGTCGGGCGGCGCAGGGGAGGCCTGAGCGGCGTCCACTCGGCCGACCTCGGCGCGCATGTCCTGGGCGCCTTGGTCGAGCGGTCGGGCGTGGACCCGGCAGCCGTCGAGGACGTCGTCTTCGGGTGCCTCGACACGGTCGGGCCGCAGGCCGGGGACATCGCGCGCACCGCCTGGCTGGCGGCCGGGCTGCCCGAGGAGGTGCCGGGAGTCACCGTCGACCGGCAGTGCGGGTCCTCCCAGCAGGCCGTGCACTTCGCCGCCCAGGGCGTCCTGTCCGGCACCCAGGACCTGGTGGTCGCGGGCGGCGTCCAGAACATGAGCCAGATACCCATCGCCTTCGCCTCCCGCCAGGCCGCTGAACCGCTCGGCCTGACCCAGGGCCCCTTCGCGGGCAGCGAGGGCTGGCGGGCGCGCTACGGCGACCGGCCCGTCAACCAGTTCCACGGCGCCGAGCTGATCGCCGCCAAGTGGGGGATCAGCCGCCGCGACCAGGAGGAGTTCGCGCTCCGATCCCACCAGCGGGCGGTCCGCGCCATCGACGAGGGCCGCTTCGCCCGCGAGACCGTGGCGTACGGCGAGGTCACGGTCGACGAGGGCCCGCGCCGGGACACCTCGCTGGAGAAGATGGCGGCGCTGAAGTCCGTCATCGACGGCGGTACCGTCACCGCCGCCTGCTCCTCCCAGGTCTCCGACGGCGCCGCCGCCATGCTCCTCGCCTCCGAGCGGGCCGTCCGGGAACACGGGCTGACGCCTCGCGCCCGCGTGCATCACCTCTCCGTACGCGGCGAGGACCCCATCCGGATGCTGACGGCCCCCATCCCGGCCACCGCCCACGCCCTCAAGAAGGCCGGCATGTCCATCGGCGACATCGACCTCGTCGAGATCAACGAGGCCTTCGCCCCGGTCGTCCTCGCCTGGCTCAAGGAGACCGGCGCCGACCCGGCGAAGGTCAACGTCAACGGCGGCGCGATCGCCCTCGGCCACCCACTGGGCGCCACCGGCGTAAAACTGATGACGACCTTGCTGCACGAACTGGAGCGCACCGGCGGCCGGTTCGGACTCCAGACCATGTGCGAGGGCGGCGGCCAGGCGAACGTGACGATCATCGAGCGGCTCTGAGCAGCTCCAAGGACTTCAACGTCTCCTCCGCCTCGCTCATGATCCGGTCCACCAGCTCCGCGCACGACGGCAGGTCGTCTATCACCCCGGCGACCTGGCCGGAGGCCATCACCCCGAGGTCCGTGCGGCCGTCCACCATGGAGGACTTGAGCAGCATCGGGGTGTTGGCCGCGAGCAGGACCTGGCTCCAGGACAGGTTCCTGCCGTGCTTCATCGCGAGGCCGTCGCGGATCATGGCGGGCCAGGAGAGGCCGGATATCTTCCGGAAGGCGGCGGCCCGGTGGACGGCGTGGGCCAGGGCCCTCGTGCGGCCGGAGTTCTCCAGGGAGTCGACGAGGTCCGTACGCAGCATGCGGTGCGGGAGGCCGTCGACGGCCGTCGTGACCGTGATGTCCTTGACCGTCGCCGCCAGGTACCGCGCCTTCACCGCGTCGGGGACCGTCGAGTCGGAGGTCAGCAGGAACCGCGTGCCCATGGCGATGCCCGCCGCGCCGAAGGCCAGTGCGGCCACCAGCCCCCGCCCGTCATGGAATCCGCCCGCCGCCACGACCGGGATGGCGACCGCGTCCACCACCTGCGGAAGCAGCACCGTCGTCGCCACCTCGCCGGTGTGTCCGCCGCCCTCGCCGCCCTGCACGATCACGGCGTCGGCGCCCCAGGCGGCCACCTTCTCGGCGTGCCGGCGCGCCCCGACGGAGGGGATGACGACCACGCCCGCGTCCTTCAGCTCCGCGATCAGCTCGCGGGAAGGGGCGAGCGCGAAGGAGGCAACGCGCACGCCTTCGTCGATGATGATCCGCACCCGGTCGCCCGCGTCCCCGGCGTCGGCCCGCAGATTCACACCGAACGCTGCGCCCGTGCGGGACCTGACCTCCCGTATGGCGTCGCGGAGTTGGTCGAGGGTCATCGTCGCGGAGGCCAGGATGCCCAGCGCGCCCGCGTTCGCCGTCGCGGAGACCAGCCGGGGGCCCGCCACCCAGCCCATGCCGGTCTGCACGATCGGGTGGCGGACTCCGACGAGCCGGGTGAGCGCCGTGTCCATCAGCGCCCCCCGGCCCTGGCCCCGGCGGCCCCGGCCCTGGTGCCGGCCGCGCCGGGCACCTCGCGGTCCCGCGTGCCCTTCGGGTCGATGACCTCGCGGATCAACTCCAGCTCCGCCGACGTCGGTTCGCGGGTGTACGGCACCTCGGCGGGGATGTGCAGCTCGAAGCCCGTCGCCTCCCTGACCCGCTCCACGGTGACCCCCGGGTGCAGGGAGGCGAGGCGCATCGAGTGGTCGGGGGTGGCGAAGTCGAAGACGCCGAGGTCGGTCACCACGCGCGGGATGCGGTGAAAGCGGGTGGCGCTCGGACCCGCGGCGGCGGCACGGTCGTACCCCACACCGCACACCATGTCGACCTTGCCGACGAACACCCGCGGGGAGTGCTTCGGGATCCAGTAACTGGTCGGATTGTTCAGGGTGTTGACCGGTGCGCCGCGCACGCCGAGCAGTTGGCGCCTGGGCCTGTCCCAGTCGCCGACGCACGAGATGTTCTGGTTGCCGAAGCGGTCGATCTGGCTCGCGCCCATCATCACGTGCCGGCGCCCGCCGCTCACCATGGCCAGGTGGTGCCGGTACGGCAGCCAGCCCTCCGGTGTCCCGTCGAGCGCGACGAGCATCGCCTCGCCGTCGGTGAGCAGCAGGTCGGGGGAGAAGGTGCGCTTGGCGAGACGGGCACCGATGGACGGGATCAGGCCCATCGGGCTGGCGAGTACCTCGCCGTTGTCCCGCCAGGCCTCGGCGCAGGCGATCACGCAATACTCGGCCGGTGTCGGGCTCACTGGTGCCGCTCCTTCTGCCAGGCCTGGACGGCGCTCTGATAGGCGTGCTCGTCGCCGTCGAGGAACCGCTCGGCGAACTCGGCGTACGGCGTGGTCGCGTACAGCTTCTGGAAGGCTTCGTCGCGGCCGTAGTCCGGGGCGCAGGACGTGAAGTGCGCGCCGTTCGGCGCCTCGACGACGCCCGTCACGCTCGACCGCTTGAGCAACAGGGTCTGCGGCGCGGCCTCCTTGGTCAGCTCCGCCGTGTCGACGACGCGCTCGCAGGAGACGTACGCCGCGTCGGCCGCCTCGCAGAACAGGTCGTCGAAATACGGGTCCGGGCCCAGATACTGGCCGTTGCCCAGTCGATCCGCGCGGTTCATATGGACCAGCGCCGCGTCCAGGCGGAGGGCGGGCATGGCGACGAACTCCTCGCGGATGCCCGAGGGCCCGCCCGGCAACTCTGATGGTTTGGCGCCCACCGTGAAGTCGTCGGCGTACGGCGAAGTGACCGTCCGCAGCCCGGGGTTGACCCGCATCACGTCCGAGCCGAGCCCGGCGCGCACAGGCAGGAACGGCAGCCGGTTCGCGGCGGCGTGCAGTCCCCACATGAACATCGACTCGTCGACCTCCATCAGCTCGAAGGCCCCGCTCTCGCGCGCCGCGCGGTAGTGCGGTTCGAGCAGGATCGAGTCGAGGGTCACGAACGCGGTCACCAGCTTCCTTATCCGTCCGGCGGCGGCGAGCAGACCCACGTCCGGGCCGCCGTACGAGAGGACGGTGAGATCGGTGATCTCGGACCGGAGCAGTGCTCTCACCAGGGCCATCGGTTTGCGGCGTGAGCCCCAGCCGCCGATGCCGAGCGTCATCCCGCTCTCCAGACGGCCCACGGCTTCCTGGGCCGACATGGTCTTGTCGCTCACTGGGTGGCCTCCCTGCCGAACTCACCGGACTTGCCGGACTCGCCGAAGGTGTCGCGGACGTCGTCGGCCACCCCGCTGAGGCCGGCCTCGAAGGTGAAGCCCTGCTCGAAGCGGTAGCTGCGGCGTACGTCGACGGGATCGATTCCGTTGATGGCGGCCTTGGCGAGCCGCAGGAGACGGCCGTCCTTCGCGGCGATCTCGCGGGCCAGCTCCAGGGCGGTCGCGCGCAGTTCGGCACGCGGCACGACCTTCCACACCGAGCCGTGCGCGTGCAGCTCGGCAGCGGTCACGGTGCGCGAGGTGTAGTACAGGACGCGCATCAGGTGCTGCGGCACCAGGCGGGCCAGATGGGTGGCCGCGCCGAGCGCCCCGCGGTCCAGCTCGGGCAGCCCGAAGGTCGCGTCGTCGCTCGCCACGATCGCGTCCGCGTTGCCGACGAGACCTATCCCGCCGCCCAGACAGAAGCCCTGCACCACCGCCACCACCGGCACCTCGCACTCGTACACCGCCGCGAACGCCTCGAAGCAGCCCCGGTTAGCGCCTATGAGCACGCCATGGCCCCGTGCAGGGCCGGTGGTGTCCCGCTGTATCTCCTTGATGTCCACGCCCGCGTTGAAACCGCGGCCCGCGGCCGTCAGCACGACACAGCGGGTCCCGGGGTCACGGCCCGCCGCGCGGACGGCGTCGGCCAGGTCGAACCAGCCCCGCACGGGCAGTGCGTTCACCGGCGGGAAGTCGGCCGTGACGACGGAGATCCCCTTTTCCGGGTTCGAGGTGGAGACACCCATGGGCACATCAGCTACCTTCAGCTATCTTTCCACCAAACGTTTGTTAGGTGAGATTTCGAAGCTAGCAGCGAATGCATCCCAGCGGGAGGCCCTGTGGACAACGTGGATCTCGGCGACGCGGGCAGGATCGTCGTCGTCACCGGCGGCACCCGCGGGGTCGGGGCCGGGATCGCGCGGGCCTTCGTCGAAGCGGGCGCGAAGGTCGTGGTCTGCGCACGCCGTCCGCCCGAAGTGCCGGTCGAGGGCGCCGCGTTCGCACCCGTGGATCTGCGGGACCCGCCCGCCGTCCGCGACTTCTTCGACGCCCTGCCCCGGCTCGACGTGCTCGTCAACAACGCGGGCGGCTCCCCCTACCGGCCGCTCGCGGAATCGGACGCCGGACGCCACGCGCGCGTGATCGAGCTCAACCTCACCGCACCGCTGACCGCCTCGCTGGCCGCGTACCGCCATCTCCAGCGGGCCAAGGGGTCGATCGTGATGATCGGCAGTGTGAGCGGGACGCGGCCGTCGCCCGGCACGGCGGCGTACGGGGCGGCGAAGGCGGGCCTGGAGAACCTGGCCCGGTCGATGGCCGTCGAGTGGGCCCCCGACGTCCGGGTCAACACCCTCGTCGTCGGCATGGTCCGCACCGAAAGCTCGCACCTGCACTACGGCGACGAGGACGCCGTCGCCGCCGTCTCCCGGACCGTGCCGCTGGGCCGCCTCGCCGAGCCCTGCGACGTCGGAGAGGCCGCCGTCTTCCTCGCCTCGACCGCCGCCGCGTACATCAGCGGAGCGAGTCTCCTGGTCCACGGCGGGGGCGAACGGCCCGCCTTCCTCGATGCCGCAACCGCCAACAAGGAGAGCTGAGATGAGTGGACCGCTGCTCTGCGAGGGGCGCGTTGTCGTCGTCACGGGTGCGGGGCGCGGGCTCGGGCGGGCGCACGCGCGCGCGTACGCCGCCGAGGGCGCGCGCGTCGTCGTCAACGACCTCGGCGTCGGTCCGGACGGCACGCCAGGTCCCGACTCTCCCGCCGGGCAGGTCGTCGATGAGATCCGCTCGGCGGGCGGGACGGCGGTGGCCCACGGCGGTGACGTCGCGACCACCGAGGGCGCCGCGTCCCTCGTACGCACCGCACTTGAGACGTACGGGCGCCTCGACACCCTCGTCAACAACGCCGGGTTCCTGCGGGACCGGATGCTGGTCAACCTCGAAGAGGACGACTGGGACGCCGTGATGCGGGTTCATCTGAAGGGACATTTTCTGCCGTTGAAGCACGCGGCGGCGTACTGGCGGGCGGAGGCCAAGGCCGGGCGGCCGCCCCGGGCGCGGGTGGTGAACACCAGCAGTGGAGCGGGGCTGTTGGGGTCGGTCGGGCAGGGGAACTACAGCGCCGCCAAGGCCGGGGTCGTCGGGCTGACGCTGGTCGCGGCCGCCGAGTTGGGGCGGTACGGGGTTCAGGTCAACGCGGTCGCTCCCGCTGCGCGGACGCGGATGACCGAGGGGGTGTTCGCGGCGGCGATGGCCGCGCCTGACGGCGGCTCCTTCGATGTGATGGCTCCCGAGAACGTGTCGCCGTTGGTGGTGTGGCTCGGGTCCGCGGCGAGTGCCGGTGTCACCGGGCGGGTCTTCGAGGCCGAGGGCGGGCGGATCACTGTGATGGAGGGGTGGCGGGCGGGGCCCGGTGTGGACAAGGGGGCGCGGTGGACTCCGGCGGAAGCCGGGGATGCTGCGCTGAAGTTGTTGGCGGGGGCGGAGGTGCCGGGGGCGGTGTATGGGGTGGAGTGAGCTGGTGGGGGCTGGGCCTTGGGGCTTTTCGCCCCCTCCGCCCCTACCCATTCCCGTCACTTGGGGGCTCCGCCCCCAAACCCCCGCTCCTCGAACGCCGGAGGGGCTAACCCCTGCGGAGCTCTCAGGAACGGGACGGCCAGGGGCGGCGGGGGCGAAAAAACCCAACCCAACCCGCCCCGCTCAGGCCCCCGTCCTGCCCAGGATCGCTTCGAGCAAAGTAGCTATCTCGAGATGCCCCGTCTGCTGGTCGTTTCCCGCCACCGGGCGGCCTTCCGGGTTGAGGAGCTGGACCTCGACGATGACGCCGCCGTCGTCCGGGTAGCGGTGGGTGACGAAGCGGCAGCCAGGGCCGTAGGCCTTCTCCAGGCCCGCACGGAGTTCGGCCTCCACATCGAGGGTCAGCCAGCGGCGCGCCTCGGCCAGGGCCTCGGACCGGGCCTGTGCACCGTGCGTGAGGAGGGCACGTACACAGCCCGGGGAACCCCGGCGCGCGGCCGCCACCAGTGGGGCTTCGCCGGTCGGTCCGGGACGGTCCGGGTCCGCGCCGCTCGCGAGGAGGGCCTCAGTCACCGCGACATGGCCGCACCGCAGCGCCCACGCCAGCGCGGTGAACCCGTGCTCCTCCACCGTGTCGGGCGCGGCCCCGGCCGACAGCAGGGCCCGTACGACCTCCGTGTGCCCGCCGCAGGCCGCCCCGCACAGCGGAGCGTCGGAACCCGCGCTGAGCCGGTCGGGCGCGGCGCCGGCCGCAAGCAGCAGTCGTACGATGTCGGGCTGGTCGCTCACCGCCGCCAGGTACAGCACCGTCTGCCCGTCCTCGTCCACGGACTCCGGATCCGCGCCGGAACGCAGCAGCCGTACGACCGCGTCCTCGTCACCCTCGTACACAGCGGTGAAGACAAGCGCCGCGGGGTCGTTCTTGCTCATCCTTCGACCCTCGCTCCCGAAGGGCGCCCGAGGCAAAGGCTTTTGGGGTGTTCTGCCTCACTCCTCCCACCCCTCTCGACGCTTACGTGTCGCACTCCAGCACCGTCCGGCACAGCGCGCAGCGAGCCCGTACCCGGCCGCGCACCGGCACCCTGATCCGCTGGTGGCAGGTCGGGCAGGGGAACGACACGCGGAGTGAGCCACGGCCGTCGGGGCTGAAGGTGTAGGGGACGCCGGGCTGTGAGTCGTGGGCGGGGTGGTCCTGGGCGTAGCGGCGGTCCTTGGCGTAGCGGCGGCGGCCCGCCCAGCCGGCCGCGGTCAGCGGCTGCTGCTGCTCGTCGCGGCGGGCCTGGGCCATGCCCTTGGTGTACGCCGTGTACGCCTGGGGACTGGTGAACCAGATCGAGGGGTCCTCGCCGAAGACCAGGGCGCGTTTGGCGAGGACGTATCCGAACTCCTCCGGCGTCAGATAACCGAGCTTCTGCGAGGAGGCCGCGTCCTCGCGGTAGGCGTCGAGAAGGAGCCAGCCCGCGCCGAGATACGTCGCCGCGGTGTCCGTGAGGATCTCGGTGTCCCGGGTGCCGGGGAAGGCGAGGTCCAGGCGGTGCAGATAGACGTGCATGACCTCGTGGGCGAGGGCGGCACCGATGTCCCGGCGGTGGGTACGAAACCGGTCGTTGAGTTCGATGAAGTACTCGGGGCCCGCGGCGAGTTCGACGTTCGCCGCGTGGGTCATCTCGCGGAAACCGATGATCATCCGGGCGTCCGGGAGGTGGTAGTGGCGCACCATCTCCTGGGCCACGCGCTGGGCGCCCAGGTGCAGGTCGTCGGTGTCGCTGAACGCCACGTCCGCGGGGGCCACGCTGGTCGCGAAGGTGTGGACGGTGTCGTACGAGAGGCGTCTGTAGAGCGCGGTGATCGAGGCCCGCACCGTGTCGAGGTGCGGGAAGCCGTGCTCGACGGGTCCGCCGTTCGCCACGTCCGCACCCCCTGAAGACGCCGGGACTGACTTCCACTGTAGGCCGGGTTCCATGGGGACCGACTTCCAATGTCAGGCGCGGTTCCGTCGGGACCGGACTTCCGATGTCGGCCGGGGTTCCGTCGGGACCGACCTCCAACGTAGACCGCGGTTCCGTCGCGCGGCGGAGCGCGGAAGAGGGTGGTTGAGCGGGCGTGGCCGGAATGAGCCCCTTGCCGGGGTCGCGGCGTGCTCTCCATAATCCGCAACAGCTTGGCAGGAACATGCCATGCGTCTCGGGTCGCTCGGCACTATCGGTGCCGCGTCCCAGTGCTGTGCGTGACGTGCGGCTCCCCGCCGCGCGTTCAACCCCCCACGAAGGGAAGCACGTTGAAGTTCCTGAAGAAGTTCACCGGCGTCAAGAGATCGCTCGCCATCGGTGCCGTACTCCTCGCGGCCGTCTCCCTCCAGCCCCTCTCCACCGCACAGGCCGCACCCGCGCCCGTCGTCGGCGGCACCCGGGCCGCGCAGGGCGAGTTCCCGTTCATGGTCCGCCTCTCCATGGGCTGTGGCGGCGCGCTCTACACCCAGCAGATCGTGCTCACCGCCGCGCACTGCGTGAGCGGCACCGGCGCCAACACCAGCATCACCGCCACCGCCGGCGTCGTCGACCTCCAGTCCACCACCGGACGGGTCCAGGTCAAGTCCACCTACGTCTACCGGGCCCCCGGCTACAACGGCACCGGCAAGGACTGGGCGCTCATCAAGCTGGCCTCGCCCATCACCACCGTGTCCACCCTGAAGATCGCCACCACCACGGCGTACAACACCGGCACCTTCACCGTCGCCGGCTGGGGATCGGCCAGCGAGGGCGGCGCCCAGCAGCGCTACCTGCTGAAGGCCACCGTGCCCTTCGTCAGTGACGCCACCTGTCGCTCCTACAGCGGCTACAGCGGTCTCGTCGCCGGCGACGAGATCTGCGCCGGTTACGCCGCGGGCGGCGTCGACACCTGCCAGGGCGACTCCGGCGGCCCGATGTTCCGCCGGGACAGCGCCAACGCCTGGATCCAGGTCGGCATCGTCAGCTGGGGCATAGGCTGCGCCCGGGCCAACGCCCCCGGCGTCTACTCCGAGGTCTCGACGTTCGCGTCGGCCATCGCCAGCGCCGCGGCGACTCTCTGATCGCTGGCTCACTGCCGGCGTACGTATTCTCGTGGGCGTCCGCGGCCTGCTCTGGTGTCGCGGGCGCCCTGTCGTGCGTATCCGGCTGTGTGCTATCCGGCTGTGCGTTCCTGGCCGGGCGCACCTCGCCGTGCCCGCCTCAGGAAAAGTGTTCGAACCCTGCCCCCCGACGCTGACATACTCCGCGCCATGAGTACCGGACATCAGCCCCCCGTCCCCGCGTCGTTGCAGGTCGGAGGTAAGGACGAGACGTTGCAGCAGCGCCTCGACGACGAGCTGACCGCCTTCAACAGCCGTGCCACCGGCGCCGGAGAGCCGGTACCGCTCTCCGTCCGGGTGACCGACTCCGACGGCGAACTCGTCGGCGGCCTCACCGCCTGGGTCTGGGGCAGCGTCTGCGCGATCGACATGCTGTGGGTACGCGAGGACCAGCGTCACGCGGGCTGGGGGAGCAAGCTGCTGCGGGCGGCCGAGGAGGAGGGTGCCGGGCGAGGTTGCACCGAGGCGATCGTCTCGTCCTTCACCTTCCAGGCCCCTGGCTTCTACCAGGGCCACGGGTACCGCGAGTCGGGCCGCACGGAGGGCATTCCAGGAGGTCATCAGGACGTGCACTTCCACAAGGTGCTGAAGACCGAACGCTGAGAGGTGCTGAAGACCGAGCGTTGAACCGCGGTACGGGCCACGGGCGCCGTCCCGGTCCCCCTGCGGGCCCTCGCCGGCGACGCGTTCCAGCCACGTCCATCGCCGGACAGCAGGGAGCGCGCGCATGCCACGCGGGAACATCCGCAGACCACGCGGGAACATCCGCCCGCCCCATGGAGAGTGTCCGCACGCCCCTTAGGGTTGGTCCTCATGAGCACCAGTAACACCAACGAGACGGCCGGCGGCGCGGGCAGCCAGGTCGACCCGGCCGTTCGCGCCGAACTGGCCCGGCTGCGCGAAAGCATCGACAACATCGACGCCGCCGTCGTGCACATGCTCGCCGAGCGCTTCAAGTGCACCCAGCAGGTCGGTCACCTCAAGGCCGCCCACCAACTGCCCCCCGCGGACCCGGCCCGCGAATCCCACCAGATCGCCCGACTGCGCAGGCTCGCCGAGAACGCCAAGCTGGATCCGGCCTTCGCCGAAAAATTGCTCAATTTCATCATCGCCGAGGTCATCCGCCACCACGAGCGCATCGCGGACGGCGTCGACGGCCCCGCAGCCGCAACGGGGGAGTGACACCGGGCGGTCCGACCCGGCATCCTGCGCTGAGCACTCTGCGCCGCCTTTGTGTCGAGCACTCCTTGTCAACCACGGACACACGTCGTGAGTCCGGACGGGCATAAGCTGGTATGTCCAAACGAGGGGACGTCGGGCCATGCCTTCGGACGCCAAGATCCTCATCGTCGACGACCACGAGGACACGCTGTACGCCCTCGAGAGCGCCCTGGCCCCGCTGGGCTACCTCCTGTCACGGGCGACCAGCGGCGACGAGGCACTCAAGGAAGTCCTGCGCGGCCAGGTCGGACTGCTCGTCCTCGACGTGCGCATGCCCGGCGTCAGCGGCCTCGACGTCGTGCGCTACATGCGGCGCCTGGAACAGACCCAGCACATCCCCATCCTGCTGGTCACCGGCTTCGGCCCCGACGCCGAACTGACCTCCGCCGCCTTCGGTCTCGGCGTCGCCGACCTCGTCATGAAACCCATCGACCCCTGGACGCTGCGCACCAAAGTCCGCTACCTGTACGACACCCACCAGCGCTACCAGAGCCTGGAACGTGAAGTGCGCGAACTGCGCGCCCTGGTCAAGGAACACATCCCGGGCCCCACGCGCACGCACCCCGACACCCGCGTCCCCCTTCAGCGCGACCCCGACCACGGGAAGCTGGAGCAGGACCAGACCTCGTAGCCCTCCGGAAACGGGGCGTAAAAGCCGCATACCGGTCCACCCCTGTGCGCTGTCAGACGCATCAGGCAGCATGTCCCCATGTCCGTACTGACGCGCGACGAAGCGCAGACCCGAGCCAAGCTCCTCGACGTCCACCACTACGGGATCGCCCTTGACCTGACCGGCGGGGACGACACCTTCGACTCCAGGACCGTCATCCGCTTCACCGCCCGCGCCGACGCGGACACCTTCGTCGAGCTGAAGCCCGCCGAGCTGCGCTCCGTCACCCTCGACGGGCAGCCCCTCGCGCCCGAGACCCTCGACGAGAACCGGCTGCCGCTCAAGGGCCTGACCGCAGGCGAGCACGAACTGCGCGTCGACGCCGCCATGCGCTACTCCCGCACCGGCGAAGGCATGCACCGCTTCACCGACCCCACCGACGGCGAGACCTACCTCTACACCCAGCTGTTCATGGAAGACGTCCAGCGCGTCTTCGCCGCCTTCGACCAGCCCGACCTCAAGGCCGTCTTCGAACTGTCCGTCACCGCCCCCGAGGGCTGGACCGTCCTCGCCAACGGCGTCACCGAACACCTGGGGGAGGGCCGCTGGGAAGCCGCCGCGACCCCGCTCATCTCCACCTACCTCGTCGCCGTCGCCGCAGGCCCCTGGCACTCCGTACGCACCGAACACCGCGGCCTCCCCTTCGGCATCCACTGCCGCCGCTCACTGGCCCCCTACCTGGACGCCGACGCCGACGAGATCCTCGGCATCACCCGCGACTGCTTCGACCGCTACCACGAGAAGTTCGACGAGCCCTACCCCTTCGACTCCTACGACCAGGCGTTCGTCCCCGAGTTCAACGCCGGCGCCATGGAGAACCCCGGACTCGTCACCTTCCGCGACGAGTTCATCTACCGCTCCGCCGTCACCGACACCGAGCGCCAGACCCGCGCCATGGTCATCGCCCACGAAATGGCCCACATGTGGTTCGGCGACCTCGTCACCCTGCGCTGGTGGGACGACATCTGGCTGAACGAGTCCTTCGCCGAGTACATGGGCTACCAGACCCTCACCGAAGCCACCCGATTCACCCACACCTGGACCGACTTCGGCGTCACCCGCAAACCCTGGGGCTACGACGCCGACCAACGCCCCTCCACCCACCCCGTCGCCCCCGACCCCGACGCCGTCCCCGACACCGCCTCCGCCATGCTCAACTTCGACGGCATCTCCTACGCCAAGGGCGCCTCCGCCCTACGCCAACTCGTCGCCTGGCTCGGCGAGAAGGACTTCCTCGCCGGCATCAACACCCACTTCGCCCGCCACAAGTTCGGCAACGCCAACCTCGCCGACTTCATCGACTCCCTCGCCGGAGCGACCGAACGGGACGTACACGCCTGGGCCGACAGCTGGCTGCGCACCACCGGCGTCGACACGCTGACACCCTCGATCAGCGAGGCCGAGGGCCACTGGCACCTCACGGTCACACACCAGGGAAGCCGCCCCCACCGCATCGCCGTCGGCGCATACGACACCCTCCCGGCCGGCGAGAACCAGCTGGTCCTGCGAGACCGCCTCGAACTCGACGTACCTCAGGGCGAATCCGTCAAGCTCGGCCCCGGCCGCCGCCCCGACCTGCTGCTCCTCAACGACGGCGACCTGTCGTACGCCAAGATCCGATTCGACCCGACGTCCTTCACGACCGTCCACGCCGCCCTGTCGGGCCTGCCCGACCCGCTGACCCGCGCCGTCGTCTGGAACGCCCTGCGCGACGCCGTACGCGACGGCGAACTCCCTGCCATGGCCTACGTGGACGCCGCCCGCGCCCACCTCCCGCACGAGAGCGACCTCGCCCTCGTCCAAGGCGTCCTGTCCTTCGCCGCCGCCCAGGTCGCCGACCGCTACCTGCCCGCCGAGGACCGGCCCACCGCCCTCGCCACCCTCACCTCCCTGTGCCGCGACCTGATCCGCCGCACCGAGGACGGCACCAACCCGGGCCTGCGCCTCACCGCCGTACGCCACTTCATCGACGTCGCCGCCCACCCCGACACCATCAGCGCCTGGTTCTCCGAGGGCACCGTCCCCGGCGGACCCGAGCTCGACCCCGAGCTGCGCTGGCGCATCCTGGGCCGGCTCGCCGTCCACGGCGCGATCGACGACGCCGTGATCGACGCCGAACTCGTCCAGGACCCCAGCGCCACCGGCCAGGAAGGCGCCGCCCGCTGCCGCGCCGCGCTGCCAGACCCGCAGGCCAAACGCGCCGCCTGGGAGTCGATGTTCACCACCGACGACCTCTCCAACTACCTCTTCACCGCCACCGCCCAGGGCTTCTGGCAGCCCGAACAGGCCGACCTCGTCAGGGAGTACGTCGAGCGCTACTGGCCCGACGCCGTCGCCCTCGCCGCCCGCCGCGGCCCTGCCATCGCCGATGCCGCCGGCCGCTGGGCCTTCCCCGCGTACGCCGTCAGCCCGGACACCCTCGCCCTCGGCGAAACCTGCCTCCGCGACCTAGACCCCATCCCGGCCCTCCGCCGCAAACTCGCCGACCAACTCGACGACCTGGAGCGGGCATTGAAGGTCAGGGGGGCGTAGGCGCTGCGACAGGTTTTTTTCGCCCCCTCCGCCCCTGCCCATTCCCGTCCCTTGGGGGCTCCGCCCCCAAACCCCCGCTCCTCAAACGCCGGAGGGGCTGATTTTCAGCCCGTCCGGCGTTTGAGGACGAGGCCCTTGCAGGGCCGAAGCGGGGGTCTGGGGGCGGCAGCCCCCAGAAGCAAGGGACGGGTAGGGGCGGAGGGGGCGAAACACGCCCTTAGCACCACCTCCACCCCAACACATTTCCTCCGCACGGCAGTACCCCCTTTCGGGTCGGATCGTTGTCCCTCGCGGGCGCGCCGACCCGATCCGCGTACAGGCTTGGACCCCACCCTGCCGCGCGCCCACCGGAGGACACCCCAATGAGCACGCCGCCCCTCGCCTCAGGCCCCCAAGGCCCCGACGCACTGCGGCCGTTGCTCGACACCGTGCTCGACGCGCTGCGCGAAGGCACCGAAGCCAGGGGCGGCCCACTGCCCGCCGGAGGACCGGAAGCGGTGGCGCGACGCCTGCGGGAGGCGGTCGGCGACGTACTGCCCGAACAGGGAACCCAAAACGCCCTGCACACCCTCGTACGAGCCCTCGCCGAAGGCTCCGCGGACCCCGCCCACCCCCTGTGCGCCGCCCACCTCCACTGCCCCCCACTCGCCGTCGCCACCGCCGCCGACCTCGCCGCCTCCGCCCTCAACCCCTCCCTCGACTCCTGGGACCAAGCCCCCGCCGCCTCCGAACTGGAAGCACTGGTGACACGGGCGCTGGCGAGCGAAGTCGACGCGGCAGACGCACTCGTCACCACCGGCGGTACCGAGTCCAACCAACTCGCCCTCCTCCTCGCCCGCGAAGCCCACAACGGCGCACACGGCGGCCTACGACTCGTACACGGCGCCAACGCACACCACTCCCTGCCCCGCGCTGCCTGGCTCCTCGGCCTGCCCGACCCCGTCGTCGTCCCCGCCCCCGCCGGCACCATGGACCCCGCCGCCCTCTGCGAAGCCCTCACCGAACTACACGGCCCCCTGATCGTCGCCGCCACCGCAGGCACCACCGACGCCGGCCTCATCGACCCACTGCCCCAGATCGCCGACCTCTGCGCCACCCACGGCGCCCGCCTCCACATCGACGCCGCCTACGGCGGAGGCCTCCTCTTCAGCGACCACCACCGCCACAAACTCGACGGACTCCACCGCGCCGACACCGTCACCCTCGACCTGCACAAACTCGGCTGGCAGCCCGTCGCCGCCGGACTCCTCACCCTCCGCGACGAACACGACCTCGCCGCACTCCAACACCGCGCCGACTACCTCAACGCCGACGACGACACCGAAGCAGGCCTCCCCGACCTCCTCGGCCGCTCCCTGCGCACCACCCGACGCCCCGACATCCTCAAAATCGCCGTCACCCTCAAAACACTCGGGAGGCAAGGGCTCGGCGCGCTCGTCGACCAAGTCTGCGCCCGCGCCGAAGAGTTCGCCGACCTCATAACCGCCCACCCCGGCTTCGAGCTCTACGATCGGCCGACCATCAGCACCGTCCTCTTCCGGCCCACCGAAGCCACCGACGACGCCGTCGCCGCCGTACGCCGCACCCTCCTGCACCAAGGGCGCGCCGTCCTCGGACGCGCCACCCTCGACGGCCGCCGCTGGCTCAAAGCCACCCTCCTCAACCCCCACACCCGGCCCGACGACCTGGCCACCCTCCTGAAACTGGTGGAAGGACACACCCCCCGATGAGCCCGACGCCCAACCCCCCACACCCCGCCACCGAAGCACCCCGCGACCTGGTGGGCATCGGCATCGGCCCCTTCAACCTCTCCCTCGCCGCCCTCGCCCAGCCCCTCGCCGAACTCGACACCGTCTTCTACGAACAACGCCCCGGCTTCGACTGGCACCCCGGCCTCCTCATCGACGGCGCCACCCTCCAAGTCCCCTTCCTCGCCGACCTGGTGACCCTCGCCGACCCCACCAGCCCCTGGTCCTTCCTCAACTACCTCAAGGACCGCGACCGACTCTTCCCCTTCTACTTCGCCGAGCGCTTCCACATCCAGCGCGTCGAATACGACGCCTACTGCCGCTGGGTCGCCGACAGCCTCCCCGGACTTCACTTCGGCCACCAGGTCGACGCCGTCCGCTGGAACCCCGAACGCGCCCTGTTCGAAGTCGACTTCACCCAACTCGACACCGACGGAGAAGCCGAATCCCTCGGCCGCACCTACACCCGCAACATCGTCATCGGCGTCGGCACCGCCCCCAACATCCCCGAACCCCTCAAACCCCTCGTCGCAGCCCCCGGTGTACCCGTCATCCACGCCGCGGACTACCTCAAACACCGCGAACAGTTCCTCACCGCCGAACACATCACCGTCATCGGCGCCGGACAATCAGGCGCCGAAGTCTTCCTCGACCTGCTGCGCAACCGACCCGCAGGCCGCGAGAAAATCCACTGGCTCGCCCGCACCGAAGCCTTCGCACCCATGGAGTACTCCAAGCTCGGCCTGGAACACTTCACCCCCGACTACACCCGCTACTTCCACCACCTCACCGAACCCGTACGCGACCGGCTCGTCGCCGCCCAATGGCAACTCCACAAAGGCATCGACGCCGAAACCATCGCCGCCATCCACGAAGAGCTCTACCGCCGCACCCTGCACGGCGGCTGGCCCGACGCCGTCCTCACCCCCGCCGTCACCGTCCGCACCGCAGGACGCGTCGCCACCACCAAAGTCGAACTCCACCTCGAACACACCCAACAAGGCGCCCGCTCCCGCCTCACCACCGACGCCGTCGTCCTCGCCACCGGCTACCGCGAACGCCCCCTCGGCCGCATCCTCGCCGGACTCGACCCCTACCTCCGCCGCGACAGCTCCGAACGCCCCCGCATCGACGACCAGTTCCGCCTGATCCTCGACCCCTCCGTCACCGGCCACGTCCACGTCCAGAACGCCGAACTCCACACCCACGGCGTCGGCGCCCCCGACCTCGGCCTCGCCGCCTGGCGCAGCGCCACCATCCTCAACTCCCTCACCGGCAAAGACCCCTACCCGCTCCCACAACGAACGGCCTTCACCAGCTTCGGACTCGAACAACAACCCCAGATCCCGTCCGCCCGCCAGGAACGCGTCCTGATCCCCCTGGCAGACGGGATCTGAGACAAACAAGGAATCAGAAGACCGGCGTACCGTCCCGCGTCAACTTCCAGTCCACCGAAGCGAACTCCGCCGGATTCAGCGAACCCTTCGCCGTCACCCACTCGGAGATCCGCGTCCGGATCTCCGTCGACTCCGACCACACCTCCGTCGCCGACGCCACATGCGGGAACGCACCGCCGCCGTTCGCCCGGTAGTTGTTCACCGCCAACACGAACCGCTGCGCGTCATCCAACGCCGCACCGCCATAGGCCAGGTTCTTGATCCGCGAACCCTCCGGCTGCGCGATGTCGATGTCGTACGTCAGACCCGACACATAGTCGTAGTTGTAGTCCGGACGATTGTTCGCGTTCGTCAGCTTCTCCACGTCGACCACCGCACCCGCGGCCGTCTGCACGAAATAGTTCGCCGAATACTCCAGGTACGCCCGCACCTGCGCACCCGTCAGCACCTTCGCGACCAGCGTGTTGTCGTACACATACAGACTCGACAAATCCCGGATCGTCACATTCCCCGCCGGGATCTCCGACGTACGCGAGAACGGCGACGCCTGCGCGATCACCGGCAGCGACGCGTACTCCGTACCCACCAACGCCGCCTTGACCACGTCCTCCTGAACCTTGGTGATCAGATCGATGATCGGAGCGTCCTTGTACCGCGCCTCGACCGTCGTCAACGTCTCCGTCGCCGTACCGACCACCTGGTTCACATACGCCACGACCACATCGTGCTCGTCCTTCAACAACCTGGTGATCTTCGGGTCGTCAGCGACCGAATTCGAATTACGGACCGACGCCGCCACCGACTCGACCGTCCACTTCCCTTTCGCGAAAACCAGCTCGAAGTCGAAGACGGACAGCCGCTCCGCATACGCCAGCGGCTCCGACAGAACCACCGTCCTACCGGTCGCCGTGTTCGTGACCTTCAGCTCCGGGATCTCCACATGCGCATGCCCGACCAGAATCGCGTCGATACCCGGCACCTGCTGCGCCACCAGCGCCGCCGAGTTCTCCACATACGGCAACTGATCACCGTACGACGACGTACCCGACGAACCGGAGTGCGCCGACACCACGACCACATCCGCACCCATCGACCGCAGCTTCGGCACCCACTTCGCCGCCTGCTCCTCCAGCCCCGGGAACGTCAACTTGCCCTGGACATAAGCCTTGTCCCAGATCGCGATACCCGGGTTCGTCAGACCGAGCACCGCCACCTTCACCGACGGCGCACCCTTCACATGGAACGTCTTCATGAAGTACGGCGGGAAAGCCGGCTTCAACGTCTTCGCATCCAGCGCGTTCGCACCCAGCAGCGGGAAACGGCACTGCGACTCGAACTTCCGAAGCGTCTCGATGCCGTAGTTGAACTCGTGGTTGCCGAGCGCCACCGCGTCATAACCGATCGCGTTCATCGCCTGCGCCATCGGGTGGACCGGACCGCCCTTGGCGGTGATCGGGTCAACCTTCGCGTAGTAGTACGTCAGCGGAGTGCCCTGAATCGTGTCACCCGCGTCCAGAAGCAGCGTGTTCGCACGACCCTTCTCCTTGCGGACCGCGTTCACCAGCGTCGAGATCCGCGCCAGACCCTGCGCGTTACCCGCCGTGTCCTTGTACTCCGCGTCCTTGAAGTAGTCCCAGTTGAAGACATGACCATGCAGATCGGTCGTGCCCAGCACCGTCAGCGAGTACCGCTTCACAGGCTTCCCGCCCTTCTTCGCCTCAGCGGCCTGGGCGGCCGGGGCTGCCACCGCCCCGGCGAGCGCGACTCCCGCCCCGGTCACCGCGGACTTCTTCAGGAACTTACGGCGATTCAACGACATCTCAGCGACTCCTCAGGAAACGGCAACGACGCGCGTAGATTCTGGCCCACCAGCCACCACCGCAACAGGTCCCGGAGGTTTCGATCTGGTGACCTGTGGGCACCCCAACCGGCCTCCCAGTGACAGAGTGGGACGTATGGCACCCACCGCAGAGGACCCCCAACCCGCCCTCCCCTACGGCACCCCCGACTCACCCCGCATCGCCGTCCGCGGCGAAGCCCACCTCGAAGTCGACCCCGAAATCGCCCGCATCGGCATCACCGTCAGCGCCCGCGGCACCGACCGACAAGCCGCCCTCACCGACCTCACCCGCCGCAACACCACCGCACTCGACCTCGTCAAAACCTACGGAGACGCCGTCGAACACGTCGAAACCGGCGCCTTCTCCATCAGCCCCGAACTCACCAAACACGGCCGCGGCGAACGCATCCGCGCCTACCACGGCCGCGTCCACATCACCGCCGAACTCACCGACTTCACCGCCCTCGGCGAACTCACCACCCGACTCGCAGACCTCGACCTCACCCGCGTCGACGGCCCCTGGTGGGCCCTCCGACCCACCTCACCCTCCCACCGCCAAGCCCGCCAGCAAGCCGTCCGCGAAGCCGTCCAACGCGCTCGCGAATACGCCGAAGCCCTCGGCACCACCCTCGCCGCCCTCGTCGAACTCGCCGACATCGGCGCCGAGAACACCCAGCAATACCCCCAGGCAACAGGCCGCGCCATGCGCTCCATGTCCTACGCGCAGGACGCCGCCGCCGACGAAGTCGCCGCACTCGACCTCGAACCCCAACGCCAGCACGTCTACGCCCAGGTCAACGCCCGATTCACCATGGCACCACCCCAGCTGTAACCCCAGCCGCACCTATTCGGAATTGTGCCCGAGAGAGCACAGAAAGCGACCTACCCCGCTCATCAGAGCACCCCGGCGCACAATTCAACGCTTGTCAATAACCCTTCACGCAAAGGTTGTTGAGTAGTCATGCGGCGCCAATTCCCTACCCGTCGGTAAGGCCTACGCTCGAAACATGCGCCGAGCAAAAATCGTCTGTACATTGGGCCCCGCCACCGACTCGTACGACCAGATCAAAGCACTGGTCGACGCCGGAATGGACGTAGCCCGCTTCAACCTCAGCCACGGCACCTACGCCGACCACGAGGAGCGCTACCAGCGCGTACGAAAGGCCTCCGACGAGTCCGGCCGCAGCGTCGGCATCCTCGCCGACCTTCAAGGCCCGAAGATCCGACTCGGCCGCTTCACCGAAGGCCCCGTACTCCTTGAACGCGGAGACACCTTCACCATCACCGTCGAAGAAGGCGTCCAGGGTGACCGCCAGACCTGCGGAACGACCTACGACGGACTCGCCACCGACGTCACCACCGGCGAACGCATCCTCGTCGACGACGGCAAAGTCACCCTCGAAGTCACCTCCGTCGACGGCCCCCGCGTCCACACCACCGTCATCGAAGGCGGCATGGTCTCCGACAACAAAGGCCTCAACCTCCCCGGCGTCGCAGTCTCCGTCCCCGCACTTTCCGACAAGGACGAAGCAGACCTCCGCTGGGCCCTCCGCATCGGATGCGACGTCATCGCCCTCTCCTTCGTCAGGAGCGGCAAGGACATCGACGACGTCCACCGCATCATGGACGAAGAAGGCCGCCGCCTCCCCGTCATCGCCAAGATCGAGAAGCCCCAGGCCGTCGAGAACATCGACGACATCGTCGCCGCCTTCGACGGCATCATGGTCGCCCGCGGCGACCTCGGCGTCGAAATGCCCCTGGAACAAGTCCCGATCGTCCAAAAACGAGCCATCAAGCTGGCCAAGCGCAACGCCAAGCCCGTCATCGTCGCCACCCAGATGCTCGACTCGATGATCGAGAACTCCCGCCCCACCCGCGCGGAAGCCTCCGACGTCGCCAACGCCGTCATCGACGGCACGGACGCCGTGATGCTCTCCGGCGAGACCAGTGTCGGCAAATATCCCATCGAGACCGTCCGCACCATGGGCCGCATCGTCGAAGCCGCCGAAGAGGACATCCTCGAAAAGGGCCTCCCGCCTCTCACCGACCGCAACAAACCCCGCACTCAGGGTGGCGCCGTCGCCCGCGCCGCCGCCGAGATGGGCGACTTCCTCGGCGCCAAGTTCCTCGTCGCCTTCACCCAGTCCGGCGACACGGTCCGTCGCCTGTCGCGGTACCGCTCCCCGATCCCGCTGCTCGCCTTCACGCCGGCCCCGGAAACCCGCTCCCAGCTGAACCTCACCTGGGGCGTCGAAACCTTCCTCGGCCCCCACGTCGACTCCACCGACGCGATGGTCGACCAGGTCGACGAGCTGCTCCTCAAGTACGGCCGCTGCGAGAAGGGCGACATCGTCGTCATCACGGCGGGTTCGCCTCCCGGCGTCTCGGGCTCGACGAACCTCGTACGCATCCACCACATCGGCGAGGACGACAGTCCCAAGTAGGGGGATTCACGTCAGTACTTGGGGCCTACGTGGGTGTCCATGAGGGCGACGGACGCGCGGCGGGCGACGGAGATGTTGTACGGGTTTCCGTGGCGCGTGCAGTGCGTCCAGCCGATGCCTAGCTTGTCCAGGGTGTCCGTGTAGAGCTGGCGGATGTCGTCGGACACGTTGGTGAAGAAGTACCGGGGGTACTCGTAGCGCTTGCGCTCACCGGCCACGAGGCGGGTCGTCCAGTTGGTGATGCGGCACCCGTCGGAGTGGATGAGGCCGCGGATGAACTCCCAGGGATGGGCATCGACGAGGTCCTGCTGCCAGGGTTCGAGGACGATGGGCCGATCGTGCTTCTTGCCGGGTCCGTGTTGAGGGAAGAGGCAGGGCATGTGCTTTGAGTAGACCTTCACGTTCCGGCACCCGATTTTGCGGACGCGGCAGACGGAGTTGTCTGGGAAGACTGCTCGCATGGCTTGCTCGCAGTTGTCCATGAGCCCGGGCCATGATTCGTCGCAGGTGATCATGAGATTGGGCACGCGATGCTCGGAATAGTGGCTGATGTGGCCGTCGCCCAGATACAGGCCGAGTAGATAGCTGTACGCGGGCTCGTCCAGCTCGCGGCCATCGCACCGTGGGCACTTCGGGTCGTGCTTGCCCGGACACTCGCCGCGTTTCGCGCGGTCCATGTGCTTCCAGTAGCTGACTGTGCCGAGCGGGAGGTTGAATTTCCGTGCGACGTCCGCGTTCCTCGCGCCGCTGCGCAGCAGCGTGACTGCCTTCTGTCGCACCTCTGTGCCGTGAAAGTTCATGCGAACACTCTGTGTCACTGGTCGTGACCATGTGCACCAAAAAGCGGATGTTCACGAGAACGTGAGCATCCGCTTAAGGGGCAAAATGTGCCGGGTGCGGGATTCGAACCCGCAAGCCCTTTCAGGCAGAGGTGTTTGAGACCTCCGTGTATACCGTTCCACCAACCCGGCCTAAGTGGCTGCCCGAAAGCATACCGGGTCACCGCAGTTCGCTGCAGCTAGGTACGCTCTGGGGGAGCAGTACCTGCCCGGCCCGCAATGAGGAGCCCCCGTGACCGCCCCCGAGTCGCCCCAGCCCGTAGACGCGCCCGACGACGACAAGTCGCACGTGCCTCCGCTGACGACCCGCGTCGTCATCGCCGAGGATGAGGCGCTGATTCGTCTCGACCTCAAAGAGATGCTGGAGGAAGAGGGCTACAGCGTCGTGGGCGAGGCGGGCGATGGTGAGCAGGCCATCGAGTTGGCGCGGGAGCACAAGCCGGATCTCGTGATCCTGGACGTGAAGATGCCCAAGCTCGATGGGATCTCCGCCGCCGAGAAGATCGCCGAAGAGGGCATCGCCCCTGTGTTGATGCTGACGGCGTTCTCGCAGCGGGACCTGGTCGAGCGGGCGCGTGACGCCGGTGCGATGGCGTATCTGGTGAAGCCGTTCAGTAAGAGTGACGTGGTGCCGGCGATCGAGATGGCGGTGTCGCGGTTCACGGAGCTGAAGCAGCTGGAGCAGGAGGTCGCGGACCTCAGTCAGCGGCTGGAGACGCGGAAGCTGGTCGATCGGGCGAAGTCGGTGCTGCAGACGCAGTACGGGCTGACTGAGCCGGCCGCGTTCCGGTGGATTCAGAAGACGTCGATGGACCGGCGTATGTCGATGCAGCAGGTCGCTGAGGCGGTTATTCAGGACGCCGAGGAGAAGAAGTCCGCGAAGGACTAGCCAGAGCCGGACCCTCAGTACGGCGAGAGGCCCGCACCCTTGAAAGCAAGGGTGCGGGCCTTCTCGTATGCGCGGAGGAAGGCTAGTCCTCGCCCAGGTACGCCTTGCGGACGGACTCGTCGTGCAGCAGGTCCTGTCCGGCGCCGGACAGGACGATGCTGCCGACTTCCATGACGTGTCCGTGGTCGGCGAGGGAGAGCGCCGCTTGGGCGTTCTGTTCGACGAGGAGGATCGTCGTGCCGGTGGACTTGAGTTCGGCGATGGTGGACATGATCTTCTGCATCATGATCGGTGAGAGGCCCATGGAGGGTTCGTCGAGCATGAGGAGTTTGGGCTGGGACATGAGGGCCCGGCCCATGGCGAGCATCTGCTGTTCGCCGCCGGAGAGGGTTCCCGCGGCCTGCTTCCTGCGTTGCCCCAGGATGGGGAAGAGGTCGTAGGCGCGCTGGATGTCCTTGTCGATGGCCGCCTTGTCGTCGCGGAGGAAGGCGCCGAGCCGCAGGTTGTCCTCGATGGTCATGCGGGGGAAGATGTGCCGCCCCTCGGGGGAGTGGGCGAGTCCCAGCGAGACGATCTGGTGGGCGGGGGTCTTCTTCAGCGATTTGCCGTTGAACTTGATCTGGCCGCCGACGGGCTTGAGGAGGCCGGAGAGGGTGCGCAGGGTGGTGGTCTTGCCGGCGCCGTTGGTGCCGATGAGGGTGACCACCTCGCCGGCTTCGACCTTGAAGGAGATGCCTTTGACGGCTTCGATCTTGCCGTAGGCGACTCGGAGGTCCTCGACTTCGAGCAGTGCGGTCATCGGTCGTTCTCCTTTCCGGGTGCGGTGTCCGTCGTGGTGTCGGCTTGTGCCTCGGCGGCTTCGACTTCGGCGACTTCTTCGTCGCCGGGGGCGTCTTCGAAGGGTTCGCCGAGGTAGGCGGCGATGACGCGTTCGTCGCCCTGGACGGTGGCGCTGTCGCCTTCGACGAGTTTTTCGCCTTGGACGAGTACGGCGACGCGGTCGCAGAGGTTGAAGATGAACCGCATGTCGTGCTCGATGACGAGGATGGCGATGCCCATGTCGCGGATGGCGAAGACGAGTTCTTCGGTGGCGCGGGTTTCCTGCGGGTTCATGCCGGCGGTGGGTTCGTCGAGGAGGAGGAGGCCGGGCTCGCTGGCCAGGGCTCGTGCGATCTCGAGCTTGCGCTGCTCGCCGTAGGGGAGGTTCCTGGCGAGGTGGTCGCGCTTGGCGGCCAGACCGATGAACTCCAGGAGTTCCATGGCGCGTTCTTCGGAGGCTTTCTCGGCCTTCTTGAAGCCGGGTCCGCGCAGGAGTGCGGACCAGAGGCCTTCTTTGGTGCGGGTGTGGCGGCCGACGAGGACGTTTTCCAGGACCGTCATGTTGGCGAAGAGACGGATGTTCTGGAAGGTGCGGGCGACGCCGGCTGCGGTGACCTTGAAGGACTTGGGCGGCAGGATGGTGCCCTTGTAGCGGACCTCTCCCTCGGTGGGGATGTAGAGGCCGGTGAGGCAGTTGAAGAAGGTCGTCTTGCCGGCGCCGTTGGGGCCGATCAGTCCGACGATTTCGCCGCTGTTGACGGTGAGGTCGACGTTGCGTACGGCGGTGAGGCCGCCGAAGCGCATGGTGACGCCGCGGGCGTCGAGTACGACTTCGCCGGGCGGGTTGGCGCCGGAGGGGGCGTCCTGGGTGGTGGTGTCGGTAGTCATGGTGGTCAGGCCCCTGCCTTGCTGAGGACTGTGGGTGCTTCTGCCTCTTCGTGGAATTCGAGTTGGCGGCGCCGGTTCGGGATGAGGCCTTCCGGGCGGAAGCGCATCAGCAGGACGAGCGCGAGGCCGAAGGCCAGGAGCTGGTAGTTGTCGAGGAACTGGAGCTTGGCCGGGATGAGGTAGAGCAGTGCGGCGCCGACGAGCGGTCCGCTGATGGTGCCCATGCCGCCGAGGACGACTGCCGCGAGCAGGAACGCCGAGTTGGGGGGTACGACGTTGGCGAAGGTGTACTGCTCGGGGGTCACGGTGTAGGTGACGTGTGCCTGGACGGTTCCGGCGAGTCCGGCGAGGGTGGCGCCGAGGGCGAAGGCGATGAGTTTGACTCGGAAGCCGTTGATGCCCATGGCGAGGGCGGCGGTCTCGTCTTCTCGGATGGCGACCCAGGCGCGGCCGATGCGGGAGTCGCCGCTGCGCCGGAAGACCACGACGACGATCAGGGTGATGAGGAGCATCAGCAGGAAGTAGTTGGCGAATCGGGCGATGGTGAATCCGCCGAAGCTGTGTTCCGCGCCGAAGTCGAAGCCGAGGATGTTGAGGTTCGGGATCGACGAGATGCCGTTGGAGCCGTTGGTGAGGTCGGGGCCGGAGGTGCCGTCCATGTTGAGGACGCCGATGCGGAAGATCTCTCCGAAGCCGAGGGTCACGATGGCGAGGTAGTCGCCGCGGAGTCGCAGGGTGGGGGCGCCGATGAGGACGCCGAAGACCATGGCGACGGCGGCGCCGAGGAGGGCGGCGGCCCAGAACGGGAAGTGGACGTCGAACGGGGAGGAGGGGGAGCCGGAGACCATGGCCGCGGTGTAGGCGCCGACGCCGAGGAAGGCGACGTATCCGAGGTCGAGGAGGCCGGCGAGGCCGACGACGATGTTCAGGCCGAGGGCGACGGTGGCGAAGATCAGGATGTAGACGCCGATGGTCGCGTACTGGTCGTCGGACTGGGTGAAGGGGAAGGCGGCGGCGGCGAGGAACGCGCCCAGCATCGTCACGTTGCGGTGCTTGGCGGTGATGCCGGAGATCCTGCTGACGAGGCCGGCCTTGGCGGCGGCGGCGAAGCTGAAGCCCGTGATGATGAGGAAGCCGACGAAGAGTTCGTCGTATTCGGTGCCGATGCCGTAGGTGAAGACGATCAGGCCGAGGGCGAGTACCGCGACGATGATGAGGATCTCGGCGTACGCGGGGATCTTGCGGGCCGGGGTGGGGGTGCCGGAGGCGAAGGCGGCCTTGATGACGCTGACCTGGTTGCGTACGTCGAGGAGGAGCCGTTCGCGGGGGGTGTCCTCGGGGTCGGCGATGTCGGGCTCGGGCCGTTGGAACGGCAGGGAGAGCGCGCCGAGGAGGGCGGCGAGGGTGGCGATGGCGACGATGTAGCCGCCGGGTTCGAGGTTGACGATGCCGCCGAGTTGGACGGTGATCGCGATGACTGTGAACCAGGCGGTGGCGAAGGCGCCGAGCGCGGCGAGCTTGAGGGAGCTGGAGGCGCCTGCGGGTACCAGCCAGCCCAGACCCTTGACGCCGTACGAGGCGAGGCCGAACAGGGTGGTGAGGGCGCCGCCGATGAGGACGAGAACCTGGAGGCCGCCCGGGTAGCCGTAGACGGTGAGGTCACCGGGGAATTCGGAGGTCCAGGTCCAGGCGAGGAAGGCGGAGACGACGGTGAGGGCGCCGCCGCCGGTGGCGAGGGCGCGGCCGATGGTGGGGGGGATGGCGACGAGGCCCTTGGGCGTTCCCGGGTTCGGGGTGCTGGGTGTCTCGGGTGCGGTGGTCTGTGTGGTCATCGGTGTCACGCCCTGTCCGCCACGCGCTCCCCGAGCAGGCCCTGTGGCCTGAACAGGAGTACGAGGATGAGGAGTACGAAGGCCCAGACGTTGGCCCAGGACTGGCCGCCGAGCTGCGACATGCCGGGGACGTCGGCGATGTAGGCGGTGGCCATGGTTTCGGCGAGGCCGAGGACGAGGCCGCCGATCATGGCTCCGTAGATGTTGCCGATGCCGCCGAGGACGGCGGCGGTGAAGGCCTTGAGGCCGAGGAGGAAGCCCATGCGGAAGTCGATCTGGCCGTACTTGAATCCGTAGGCCACGCCGCCGATGGCGGCGAAGGCGGCGCCGAGGGCGAAGGCGACCACGATGATGCGGTCGGTGTTGATGCCCATGAGCTTGGCGGTGTCCGGGTCCTGGGCGGTGGCCTGCATGCCGCGTCCGGTGCGGGTCTTCATCACGAAGTAGGCGAGGATCGCCATGCTGATGGGGGCGGCGACGAAGAGGAAGACGTCGCCGGTCTGGATGGTGACGCTGCCGATCTCGAAGGGTCCGCCGGGGATGCTGGGGAAGGTGATGGCGGACTTGGCGTTCGGGTACCAGGCCCATACCGCCTGCTGGAGGGCGAGGGAGAGGCCGATGGCGGTGATGAGGGGGGCGAGGCGTGGCGCGGTGCGCAGCGGGCGGTAGGCGAACCGTTCCGCTCCTACGGCGACTGTGGTGGAGACCACGATGGCGCCGATGAGCATGAGGGGCAGCGCGAGCCACATGGTGGTGCCGTCGGGCAGGATGTACAGGTAGACCGTGAGGGCGCCGAAGGCCCCGGTCATGAAGATCTCGCCGTGGGCGAAGTTGATGAGCTGGACGATGCCGTAGACCATTGTGTAGCCGATGGCGACGAGCCCGTACATGGATCCCAGTAGCAGGCCGTTGACCAGCTGCTGCGGCAGTTCGTTCACCGCATGTCCTCCGAGACGTTCGGACGTCGGATTTTCGACGAGTGGGGGCCGGATGCGAGTCCGCGCGGGGCGCCTGTGGTGCGGCGCCCCGCGCGGCTCGTGGGTGGTGCGGGTGGGTCAGCCTGTGTAGGTACCGGACTTCACGGGCTTCCAGGCACCGTTCTCGACCGCGTAGACGGTGAGCTGCTTGTTGGTCGCGTCACCGTATTCGTCGAAGGAGACCTTGCCGGTCACACCGTCGAAGGAGACGTTCTGCACGGCTGCGGTGACCTTGGCGCGGGCGTCGTCCGGGAGCTTGCCGTCGTTGTCCTCGACGACCTTCTTCACGGCTTCGATGATCGCCCAGGCGGAGTCGTAGGAGTAGCCGCCGTAGGCCTCGTAGGCCTCCTTGTAGCCCGCGGCCTTGTAGTTGGCGACGAACTCCTTGGCGGAGGCGAGCTCCTCGACGGGCGCGCCGACCGAGGTGGCGAGGTCGCCGGTGGCGGTGGCGCCGGCCAGCTTGATGAAGTCGGCGCTGTAGATGCCGTCACCGCCGACGACGGGGATCTCGGCGCCTGCGGCCTTGATCTGCTTGCTGAGCGGGCCGGCCTGCGGGTACTCGCCGCCGTAGTAGACGACGTCGGCGCCGGAGCTCTTCACCTGGGTGGCGATCGCGGAGAAGTCCTTGGTGTCCGGGTCGATGTGCTGGGTGCCGGCCACGGTGCCGCCGAGCTTCTTGAACTCCTCGGTGAAGGTGGCGGCCAGACCGGCGCCGTAGGTCTTCTTGTCGTCGATGACGAAGACCTTCTTCTTCTTGGAGTCGTTGTAGACGTACTGCGCGGCGAAGGGGCCCTGGATGGCGTCGGTGGTCGCGGTGCGGAAGTACGACGCGTACGGGCGCTTCTTCGTGCCGCCGTTCCAGTCCGTGCCCTGGGTGAGGGCCGGGTTGGTGTTGGCGGGGGAGACCTCGACGAGCTTGGCGTCGTCGAAGACCTTCTGCATGGACTCCGCGACGGAGGAGTTCAGCGGGCCGACCACGCCGAGGACGGCGTCGTCGGCGACGAGCTTGGTGGCGTTCTGCTGGCCCGAGGAGGGCTGCGCCTGGTCGTCGAGGGCTTCGATCTTGAAGGTGACGCCGTCGACGTACTTCTGGCTGTTGGCCTGCTTGGTGGCGAGGTCCACGGAGTTCTTGATGCCGAGGCCCAGAGCGGACAGGTCGCCGGTCAGCGGGGCGTCGATGCCGATGGTGACGGTGGTGCCACTGTCATCGGAGCTCGAGCCTTCGTCGTCACGCGAGCCGCAGGCGGTAAGGGTGAGTGCTCCCGCCGCCAGCGCGGCGGTGATGGCGATGAACGAACGTTGACGCACGGTCAGTCCTTTCCCTGGCGCGGCCCTCCCCCATGGAAGGCGCCGAGTCGAGCGCTGCGCTGAGCCGAAATAGTTTCGAATCCTTGGAGCGGTGACTGGGCGTGACTCTAAGCGGGTGGGGGGAACATCGAGGAGGGTCTGGGGAAGGCTGTGACGCTCTTGTTATGACACGAGGTAATGCAGAGCGGTACTGAGTGGGTGGAACAGTGGAATTCGGCCTGATTCGCCCTGTCCACATGGTGAGAACGTGCAGGACTCGGTGGGGGTGTTTTCAGGAGTGTTCTAGGACTTTGGTGATGACTCGGAATTGTTGCCGCAGGCTACCTGGAGGGCTTCTGAGAGGTCACGGGCGTATCGTCCCCCCAGGATGTAGCTGTGTACTTGTATTGCGCGCGTATTACGTAGAGTTACATCGAGGAAAGGGAGTCCGGCGTTCCGGGACACTTTCGCGCATTCACTTACGTGCATGGTGATCGTGATCTTGCGTGAAAAGCCGTTCCCCGTCCGGAACGGAGAGTGTGGAACCCAGGTGAGGGAGAGGCCGTCGGAGGGCTGTCCGATCCGGACCACGGTGACGGGCGGGCCGGAACGCACGGTGAGCTCCACTGCGAAGGTGAATGCCTCGCCCGGCCCGTCCGCGGGCGGGTCCTGCCGGCCCGCGTAGACGACATCGGTCACCTGGGAGGGGAACGGCGGGGCGGGCGGCGGCGGTTGCCGGGGGCGGGTGGCGTAGAGAGAGCCGCCGACGACGAGGACGGCGACGGACATCGCGATGGCGTGTGCGGCGCGGCGGTGCTGGGCGTACCAAAGCGTGAGCGGGCTGCGCGGGACCTTGGCAGGCAGGGGAGTGTCCCGTGCGTGGGTGCCCTCGCCCGGTTCGACGGGACCGATGCCGCTCACTGCCAGGGACCTCCGCTCGGGGCGCCGTCGCGGTAGCGCTCCGCGCACAGTTCGCGTGCCCGGCGGTCGATCAACTGCTCTGCCGCCTCGGTGTCCTTGCGTTTTTTCTCGGCCCGGGCGGCGTCCACGACTTTCATCAGGATCTCGTACTGCCCGTTGGACAGGCCCATCGACTGATAGTCCCCGTAGGTGTCCTGGTCCAGTGCCTCTCGCGACCAGTGTGCGACGAGTTGTGCGCAGAGGTCCTCGGGTGGCGTGGAAGACGGTGACGGGGTTGGGGAGTTGGGGTGGGCGGAGGTCTGCGCCGCACCTGCCGTCGTCCCGTCCGTCGTCCCGTTGTTCGTTCCGTCCGTCGCTCCGGATTCGCCGCAGGCGGTGACCAGGCCGCCGGTCAGGAGCGTCAGACCGATCCCGAATCCGAGCGCCGTCCTCGTCCAGGGGGTTCCCGCCGTTCGCATAGGTTGACGCTAAGCCGCCGGGTGCCCGGGATCAACGGATGCGGACCGGACGGGATGGGGACCATGAACTGGAACGAGCATCTCGACGAGTACTGCGAGCGGGGGTCGGCGGCCTTCTGGGCCGAGCCCGTCAACGCGCTCACCAACTTCGCCTTCGTCGTGGCGGCGTTGGCGGTCTGGCGCATCCTCAGGCCCTACCGGCGCGTGCCCGCCGACATCGGTCTGCTGGTCCCGTTCATGGCGCTCATCGGTATCGGCAGCTTCGCCTTCCACACGCTGGCGACGCGGTGGTCGCAGGCGCTGGACGTCGTGCCGATCACGCTGTTCGTGCTCTTCTGCCTCGCGTGCATCCTGCGCCGGTTCTACGGTCTCCCGTGGCGGCGGTGTGTGCTCGGTGTGGCCGGTTTCGTGGTCTTCACCGCCGTGTTCGGCGTGCTGGTCGGCGGGTTGATCCCCAACAGATCCGGCATGTACGTCCCCGTACTGCTGTTGATGACCGGCCTGGCGGTGACGCTGCGTGGGTCGCGGGACGCCGGCCGGGCCGCCCAGTGGCGGCAATTCGCGGCGGCGGCCGTGGTGTTCGCGGTGGCGCTGTCCGCCCGGGCGGTGGACGAGGAGATCTGCGGTGCGTTCCCGCTGGGCGCGCACTTCCTGTGGCACACCCTCGACGGCGTACTGGTCTTCCTGGTGTCCCGCGCCCTGGTCCGCCACTGGCGGTATCTGGCGGACCAGGACCGTCTTGCAGTGCCCGTGACGGCCGTGGAGGAGTCGCGCGCCGTCGCGCCGGACGGCTGACTCAGTCAGCGGTGGGCCGGCGCCTCTTGGAGCGTGTGTCAGCCGGTGGGGACGTCCTTGAGCATGCAGGTCAGCCGGGCGGTGCAGACGCGCTTGTCGGCCTCGTCCGTGATGACGATCTCGTACGTCGCCGAGGACCTGCCCCGGTGCACGGGTGTGGCCACGCCCGTGACAAGGCCGGAGCGCACCCCGCGGTGGTGCGTGCAGTTCAGGTCGACGCCCACGGCGATCTTGGAGCTACCGCCGTGCAGCATCGCGCCGACGGAGCCGATGGTCTCCGCGAGGACTGCGGAGGCGCCGCCGTGCAGGAGGCCGTAGGGCTGGGTGTTGCCCTCCACCGGCATCGTGGCGACGACGCGCTCGGCGGAGGCCTCGATGAGCTGGACGCCCATGCGGGTGCCGAGGTGGCCCGCCGAGAAGAGTGCGGGCAGGTCGACGCCGAGCGCTGCGTACTCGTCGATGACCTCTTGCGGGAACTTCACGGTGCGCTGCTCGCCCATCGGGCCCGACTCCGTCCGTCGTGGATCCGTCGTGGATCACTGGGGTGGGATGACTGTGCGGGATCACTGTGTGGTGGATCGATCTCAGGGACTCACTGAGCAAACGCTCAGTCGGTTGCCGATTGTTCCAGACGTACGACGACGGATTTGCCGGCAGGGGTGTTGCTGGTGTCGGCGGTCGCGTCGAGCGGGACGAGGACGTTGGTCTCCGGGTAGTAGGCGGCCGCGCAGCCCCGGGCGGTGGGGTAGTGCACGACGCGGAACCCGGGGGCGCGGCGCTCGACGCCGTCCTTCCACTCGCCGACGAGGTCGACGTACGAGCCGTCGGAGAGGTTCAGCTGCCGTGCGTCGTCGGGGTTGACGAGGACGACCCGGCGGCCGTTCCTGATGCCGCGGTAGCGGTCGTCCAGGCCGTAGATCGTGGTGTTGTACTGGTCGTGCGAGCGCAGGGTCTGGAGGAGCAGGCGGCCCTCGGGGAGCTTCGGGTACTCGACGGGCGCGGCCGTGAAGTTGGCTTTGCCGGTGGCCGTCGGGAAGCGGCGTTCGTCGCGTGGAGCGTGCGGGAGCGCGAAGCCCGAAGGGTGCGCCACGCGCGCGTTGAAGTCGTCGAAGCCGGGGATCACGCGTGCGATGCGGTCGCGGACGGTCGCGTAGTCCTTCTCGAACTCCTCCCAGGGTGTACGGGATTCATGGCCGAGGACGCGACGCGCGAGCCGGGCGACGATGGCCGGCTCGGAGAGCAGGTGCTCGCTCGCGGGCTCCAGGCGGCCGCGTGAGGCGTGCACCATGCCCATGGAGTCCTCGACGGTGACGAACTGTTCTGCGCTTTTCCCGTTCGGGCCGACCTGGAGATCGCGCTCGGTGCGGCCGAGGGTCGGCAGGATCAGGGCACGCGCGCCGGTGACGGCGTGTGAGCGGTTCAGTTTCGTCGACACGTGCACGGTGAGGCGGGCGCGGCGCATGGCCGCCTCGGTCACCTCGGTGTCGGGGGATGCCGACACGAAGTTGCCGCCCATCGCGAAGAAGACCTTCGCGTCGCCGTCGCGCAGTGCGCGGATGGCTCGTACGACGTCGTAGCCGTGCTCGCGCGGCGGGGTGAACCCGAATTCCTTCTCCAGGGCGTCCAGGAAGGCCGGGGCGGGCCGTTCGAAGATGCCCATCGTGCGGTCGCCCTGCACGTTCGAGTGGCCGCGGACGGGGCACACGCCCGCGCCGGGGCGGCCGATGTTGCCGCGCAGCAGAAGGAAGTTGACGACTTCGCGGATCGTCGGCACGGCGTGCTTGTGCTGGGTGAGGCCCATGGCCCAGCAGACGATGGTGCGCTCGGAGTCGAGGATCAGGCGAAGGGCTTCGTCGATCTTCTCCCGGGTGAGGCCGGTCGCGGTGAGTGTCTCGTCCCAGTCGGCGGAGCGGGCGGCGTCGGCGAAGTCCTCGTAACCGTGGGTGTGTTCGCTGATGAACTCCTCGTCGACTGCTCCCTCGGTCTCCAGGATGAGCTTGTTGAGGAGGCGGAAGAGGGCCTGGTCGCCGCCGAGGCGGATCTGCAGGAACAGGTCGGTGAGGGCGGCGCCCTTGAACATGCCCTGGGCGGTCTGGGGGTTCTTGAAGCGCTCAAGTCCCGCTTCGGGCAGCGGGTTGACGGTGATGATCTTCGCGCCGTTGGTCTTGGCCTTCTCCAGCGCGGAGAGCATGCGGGGGTGGTTCGTGCCGGGGTTCTGTCCGGCGACGATGACCAGGTCCGCCTTGTAGAGGTCGTCGAGGAGGACGCTGCCCTTGCCGATGCCGATGGTCTCGGAGAGGGCGGAACCCGATGACTCGTGGCACATGTTGGAGCAGTCCGGCAGGTTGTTCGTGCCCAGTTCGCGGGCGAACAGCTGGTAGAGGAACGCTGCTTCGTTGCTGGTGCGTCCGGAGGTGTAGAAGAGGGCTTCGTCGGGGGAGCCGAGCGCGGCGAGTTCCTCGGCGACGATGTCGAAGGCCCGCTCCCAGGGCACCGGTTCGTAATGGTCGGCGCCCTCGGCCAGGTACACGGGGTGGGTGAGGCGGCCCTGCTGGCCCAGCCAGTAGCCGCTGCGGGTGGCGAGGTCGGCGACGGTGTGCGCGGCGAAGAAGTCCGGGGTGACCCGGCGCAGGGTGGCCTCCTCGGCGACCGCCTTCGCGCCGTTCTCACAGAACTCCGCCGCGTGCCGGTGCTCGGGCTCGGGCCAGGCGCAGCCCGGGCAGTCGAAGCCGTCCTTCTGGTTGACACGGAGGAGGGTGAGGGCGGTGCGGCGCACGCCCATCTGCTGCTGGGCGATGCGCAGGGTGTGCCCGATGGCGGGGAGCCCGGCTGCCGCGTGCTTCGGTTCGGCGACCTGCGGCGCGTCCTGAACCGGATCGCTCTTGGGCGGCTTGCCGGCCATCGCTGGGGACTCCTTCGCGTGCGTGTGTGCTGTGTTCTCCCGGGGCTGTGACATCCGCGGCTGCCGCCGCGGGCCCCGGACCCCCGTACGTCTCCGATCCTCGCACGGGGTGCCGACAACGACCGTGGCCGAGCCGCGAGGGCTCTCACTGTCAGTGGCACGTGGCAGGATCGGGGTCGTGGCAGAAACAGCATCGAAGAAGACCGACAGCACCTCCGGCGAGACGCGTCCGCGGCTGATGCTCATGGACGGGCACTCGCTGGCGTACCGCGCGTTCTTCGCGCTGCCCGCGGAGAACTTCACCACCGCGACGGGCCAGCCGACGAACGCGATCTACGGCTTCGCGTCGATGCTGGCGAACACGCTGCGCGACGAGGCGCCCACGCACTTCGCGGTGGCGTTCGACGTCTCCCGCAAGACGTGGCGCTCCGAGGAGTTCACCGAGTACAAGGCGAACAGGTCGAAGACCCCGGACGAGTTCAAGGGGCAGGTCGAGCTGATCGGCGAGCTGCTCGACGCGATGCACGCGGATCGGTTCGCGGTCGACGGCTTCGAGGCGGACGACGTCATCGCGACGCTCGCCACGCAGGCCGAGGCCGCGGGTTTCGAGGTGCTCATCGTCACCGGTGACCGCGACTCCTTCCAGCTGGTCTCCGAGCACACGACGGTGCTGTATCCGACGAAGGGTGTCTCGGAGCTGACCCGTTTCACTCCGGAGAAGGTGTTCGAGAAGTACGGGCTGACGCCGGCGCAGTACCCCGACTTCGCGGCGCTGCGAGGCGACCCGTCCGACAACCTGCCGGGTATCCCGGGTGTCGGTGAGAAGACGGCGGCGAAGTGGATCAACCAGTTCGGTTCGTTCGCGGAGCTGGTCGAGCGCGTCGACGAGGTCAAGGGCAAGGCCGGGCAGAATCTCCGCGACCATCTGGATTCGGTGAAGCTCAACCGCCGTCTCACGGAGATGGTGAAGGATGTGGAGCTGCCCAAGACGGTCACCGACCTGGAGCGCGCCGCGTACGACCGCAAGGCGGTGGCGATGGTCCTGGACACCCTGGAGATCCGCAATCCGTCGCTGCGTGAGCGGCTCCTCGCGGTCGACCCGGGGGCAGAGGAGACCGAGGACACCCAGCCGGTCACCGAGGGTGTCGAAGTCGACGGCACGGTGCTTGGCGCGGGCGAGCTGAAGCCGTGGCTCGCCGAGCACGGCCAGGCGGTCCTGGGTCTGGCCACGGTCGACTCGTGGGCGCTGGGCACGGGCGCGGTGGCCGAGGTCGCGCTCGCGGCCGCCGGCGGGAAGGCCGCGTGGTTCGACCCGACGCAGCTGGACGAGGGCGACGAGAACGCGTTCGCGAAGTGGCTCGCCGACCCAGACAAGCCCAAGGTCATGCACAACGCCAAGGGTGCGATGCGGGTCTTCCCCGAGCATGGCTGGACCATCGAGGGCGTGTCCATGGACACCGCGCTCGCCGCGTACCTGGTCAAGCCGGGGCGCCGTTCGTTCGCCCTTGACGCGTTGTCCCTGGAGTACCTCGGCCGGGAGCTGGGGCCCACCGCGGCGGCCGACGGGCAGCTCGCCTTCGGCACCGACGACCAGGCCGAGGCCGATGCGCTGATGGTGCAGGCCCGCACGATCCTCGACCTGGGCGAGGCGTTCGGCGAGAAGCTGGAGGAGGTCGGCGCGGCCGCCCTGCTGCGCGACATCGAGCTGCCGACGTCCGCGCTGCTTGCCCGCCTGGAGCGGCACGGCATCGCCGCCGACCGGACGCATCTGGAAGCCATGGAGCAGATGTTCGGGGCCGCCGTGCAGCAGGCGGTGAAGGAGGCGCACGCCTCCGTGGGCCACGAGTTCAACCTCGGCTCGCCCAAGCAGCTCCAGGAAGTCTTCTTCGGCGAACTCGACCTGCCCAAGACGAAGAAGACGAAGACGGGCTTCACGACGGACGCGGACGCGCTGGCCTGGCTGGCCGGGCAGACCGACCACGAACTGCCGGTGATCATGCTCCGCCACCGCGAGCAGGCGCGGCTCCGGTCGACGGTCGAGGGACTGATCAAGACGATTGCGGCGGACGGCCGTATTCACACCACCTTCAACCAGACGGTGGCCGCGACGGGCCGCCTGTCGTCGACGGATCCGAACCTGCAGAACATCCCGGTCCGTACCGACGAGGGCCGTGCGATCCGCCGCGGCTTCGTGGTCGGCGAGGGCTTCGAGTCGCTCATGACGGCGGACTACAGCCAGATCGAACTGCGCGTGATGGCCCACCTGTCCGAGGACGAGGGCCTGTTGGAGGCCTTCACGTCCGGCGAGGACCTGCACACCACGGTCGCCTCACAGGTGTTCTCCGTGGAGCGGTCCGGGGTCGAGGCGGAGATGCGGCGCAAGATCAAGGCGATGTCGTACGGCCTGGCGTACGGGCTGTCGGCCTTCGGTCTCTCCCAGCAGCTGAACATCGACGCGGGTGAGGCGCGCGGGCTGATGGACACGTACTTCGAGCGTTTCGGCGGCGTACGCGACTATCTGCGCCGTGCCGTCGACGAAGCCCGTGCCACGGGCTACACGGAGACGCTTTTCGGCCGCCGCAGGCATCTCCCCGACCTCAACAGCGACAACCGCCAGCGGCGTGAGACGGCCGAGCGGATGGCCCTCAACGCGCCCATCCAGGGCACGGCCGCCGACATCGTCAAGATCGCCATGCTGAACGTGGACCGTGCCCTGCGGGAAGCCGACCTCAAGTCCCGGATGCTCCTCCAGGTCCACGATGAAATCGTCCTGGAGATCGCCCCCGGTGAGCGCGCCAAGGCCGAGGAGCTGGTTCGCCGCGAGATGGCGTCCGCCGTCCAGCTCCGGGCTCCCCTGGACGTCTCCATCGGCTCGGGGGACGACTGGGAATCGGCGGCGCACTGAGCGCTTCCTGGATGGGCGGCTCGGTTGCCGCGGGCGGGTGGGGGCCGGCCGCGTAGTTTCCTCCGGCCGGCGTCACTCGCGTGGCCCCCGCAAAGGCGCCTCGCGCCCGAGGCGCCCGTAAGGATGCGGGCATGGGTATACGCACGCTCAACCGTCGTACGGCCATAGCCACGGCCGTCGTCTCGGCGCTCCTCGCGCCGATACCCGCGGTCGCCGCGCACGCGAGCACCGCCCAGGTGCCCGCGGTCTGCCGCTCCACCCGTGACCCCGACCTCGCCGCCCGGATGTCCCGCGACATCCAGGCGGCGCTGTCGTCACGCCAGGGCACCGTCTCCGTGGCGGTGCACGACGACGACACCGGGCTGACCTGCGCACTCGCGAGCACACGCCAGTACGACTCGGCGAGCGTCGCCAAGGTCGTGATCATGGAGGGCGCGTTGCGCCGGGCGGAGGAGCTCGGGCGCAGACTCACCGACTGGGAACTGACCAACCTGCGCCCGATGATCACCAGGTCCGACAATCCCGCCGCCGTGCGACTGTGGACCGACCTCGGCCGCGCTCGTCTGAGCCGCCTCCTGACCCGCGCAGGGACGACAGGCACCGCCCTCGGCCCGAACGGCTACTGGGGCCTGACCCGCACCACGGCAGCCGATCAGATGCGGCTGCTGGCGGTGCTCACCAACACCCGCTCGTTCCTGAAGACCCGCGCCTACGGTCTGAAGCTGCTCAGCCAGGTCCGCCGCGACCAGCGCTGGGGGGTGCCCGCCGGCATGCCGAGCGCTCTGAAGGCCCACATCAAGAACGGCTGGCTGCCGCGCGCCACGCACGGCTGGCGGGTACACAGCGTCGGCGCGTTCACCGGCCCCCACCGCACCTATCGCATCGTCGTCCTGTCGCACGACAACCCGACGATGGCGTACGGAGTCCGCACCATCGAGCGCATCGCCCAGGTTGTCCACCGTGGCCTGCGCACCAAGCGCGGCCTCAACGAAGATCGCGGCCTGGTGCAGGGCCCCACCCCGGACAACGAGATCAGCGAGGAGTCGGACGGCTCGGCTCCGTACGAAGCGCTGCCGGACTGGGACGAGCCGGAGCAGGACGCCACATCCTGACCCCCACCGCGTACAGCGCGAGGCCGAGCACGAGCCCGGCGCCCGCGCCGAAGCACAGCGTCGGGATCCACTCCCCGGCCTTCGGGTCGGCGCCCCGGGAGGCCATCCAGAGCGAGGTCCGCTGTACCGCTCCCACCAGCGCGCACCCCCCGATCACCGCACCGGCCGCCCACCGGTCGGAACCGGACAGCACGGGCACCCCCACGGGCTGGCCCGACGGCGTCCGCCGTACCGCGAGGACCACGAAGAATGTGATGGCGACGGCCGCCACCGCTGAACTGCCGTACTGCGCGTACCAGTACAGCGGCGAACCCGCCATCTCCCGCCCCAGAACGGGCAGCAGCTCCACACCCCACCGGTCGTGATGCGTGAACGCGTCCCACACGACATGTGTCAGCGCGCCGAGCGCCGCCGAGGTGTACCACCACAACACCGCCGACGGACGAAGGCGTCTGCGTGCCGCCCCGCAGCGCAGCAGACCCGCGACCCGCCCCTGCCGGGCCCGCGGCAGCAGCGCCACCAGCGGCTCGCGCAGCACCAGCCACGCGCCAGCGAGCGCCCAGGCGAGGAGTACGTCGAAGGTGAGGACACCGGTGAAGGAGTGGGTGAAGGCGCCGAACTCCATCGCTCCGGGCAGCACACTTGCCGCGTAGTAGGTCATGTCGGGAGCGAACGAACCGGCCACGAGGATCAACGGCACCAGCCGGCCGCGACCGCTTCCGTCGGTGCGCACGCCGGGCAGTACGGCCGCCGCATGGCTGAGAGTGAAGGGCAAGTCGTCTCCCTGTGGCTTACGTTGGCCGGGTGGGCCGGTCGCGGCGATCCCCGGTGCCCGGCGGACGCCCAGTATGAGGGACGCATGAGAACTGTCCGGCGGAGCACACGGTCAGCTGCGTACCGCAGAATCAGACGTGGCCAACTGGTGAAAATCGGGCACGAACGGGTGCCCGGGCGACAGGAGTTGTCGTAGGGTCACCTGGGCCGCTGTGGCGGGGAACACGGCCGAACGCCAGGACAAAATACAGAAGAAGACGCGGAAGAAAACGCACCAGAAGCGCGCGCAGGGGAACAAACTGCGCGGCAAAAGGTGCGTAAGTAGTCGTCCATGGGAGGGACTCACTCAATGGTGGCGCATTTCGGTACGAGGCTGCGCAAGGGAGCGATGACGACGGCTGTGGCCGCGCTCGCTGTCGCGGCTCTGTCCGCCTCCCAGGCCCCGGGAGTGGCCACCGACGACCAGGGCAGACAGACCACCGGCGCCGACGCCGAGTCCACGCCCGACGGGAACGGCAGCGCGACCGGTAACTCGCCGTACTACACGGACCTTCCGCCGCTGAAGACCCCCGCCCCGACGCCGACCATCGGCACCCCCGCCACCACCGGTGAAGCCGAGGCAGGCATACCCGCGACCGTCCTCGACGCCTACAAGCAGGCCGCGGCCTCGCTGAGCGCCTCCAAGCCGGGCTGCAACCTGCCCTGGGAGCTCCTCGCCGCCATCGGCAAGGTCGAGTCGGGCCAGGCCCGCGGCGGCAACGTCGACTCCGAGGGCACCACGATCACCCCGATCCTCGGCCCGGTCCTGAACGGCAACGGCTTCGCGAACATCAGCGACACCGACGACGGCGCGTACGACGGCGACAGCACCCACGACCGCGCGGTCGGGCCGATGCAGTTCATCCCGTCCACCTGGGAATGGGCGGGCAAGGACGGCAACGACGACGGCAAGAAGGACCCCAACAACATCTACGACGCCGCGCTCGCGGCGGGCAACTACCTGTGCCGGTTCAGCTGGGACCTGTCCGACCAGTCGAACCTCGACAGCGCGATCCTCAGCTACAACAACTCGACCGAGTACCTCAACACGGTCCTGTCGTGGCTGGAGTACTACCGCAAGGGCACCCACGAGGTGCCGGACGGCACGGGCACGCTGCCCGCGAACCGCAGCGACGACTCCGGCGGGGCCACCGTCTCGCCGAGCCCGACCCCGCCGAGCACTCCGAGTACCCCGAGCACTCCGAGCAGCCCTCCGACGAGCCCCACTCCGCCCACCACGACTCCGCCTCCTACGACTCCGCCCGCCACGACTCCGCCGACCCCGCCCACCCCCACCGAGACGGTGGACCACCTGGAGGACGCGGGCACCGACGCGCTCACCGCGACGGCGGGCGACACGTTCGGCGAGCAGATCGGGGTGCGGACCGAGACCTCGGCCGGCAAGGCGGTCGCCAAGGTCCGGGTGCGGTTCACGATCGTCGGCGACCTCACGGACGCCACCTTCACCGGCGGCGAGACCGTCGCCACGGTCGTCACCGACAGCGCGGGCACGGCCACCGCGCCCGCACTCGTCGCGGGCGAGAAGACCGGCGACTTCACCGTCCGCACCACCGTCGTGGGCCGCACGCTGACCGGCCTCGACTACAAGGCGAGCGTCACCGCACGCCAGGCCGACACCCTCGTCCGCACCACCGACACCGCGCTGACCTGCGTGCCGGGCGGCGAGTTCGCGGACCAGGTCGAGGTGAAGGCCACCTACGACGGCGCCGTCGCGGACAAGGTCGCCGCCACCGCCGCGCTCATCAAGTCGGCGGACGACACGACCGAGAACGACAAGGGCCCGTACTTCAAGGACGCGGACGGCAACACCGTACGCACCCTCACTGATCTCACCACGGACGCCGATGGAGTGCTGAAACTCCCGAAGCTGTACGCCGACGACACCACAGGCACCTTCCTGCTCCGCATCTCCACCACGGGCGGCGCGACGCTGACGGTCGAGCTGACGGTGGCCGCGGCGGCCACACCGGAAGCGCCGGCCACTCCCGCGCCGGAACCGACGCCCACTTCGTAGTCCGTACCCGCACGGTCAGGGCGCCCCTCCGCTTCCGGCGGAGGGGCGCCCTCGTCTGTGTGTGCAACGTGTTCTCATCTCGCCCCGCCGTTGCTACGGTGCCGGACCTGACGAAGTATCAGCTCCAGTTCCTGGACCTCGGGGAGGCCCCGCATGCGTGCCCTCATCGCCGCCGCGATCGGTCTCGCCGTAGCGCTCGCCATGGTGTTCACCATCACGGCCATGGGCTCACCGGCAGGCAAGACCTCGCCGAAGCCGCTGCTCACCACCGTCCCCACCCACCCGTGACACACAGGGCTCACGCACCCGCCGCCAAGGCACAGGGAGGACGCCGAAAATGCGCCGCAAGGTCAGCCTGATCCTGCTCGCCTTCGCCGTGTTCTTCGCGGCGCTGTCCCCCCTGCTGCGCTGGTACGCCTTCCCGCGTGTGGCCAAGGTCCCCGCTGACCAGTACCAGGACATGGTCCTGGAGGCGAAGGACGCCACCCTCCTCGACTACGGCACGATGACGGCCAAGAAGGTCCCCAAGGTCACCATCGTGCAGACCCTCAAGGGCAACGTCGAAGCCTCCGAGAAGATCGAGAAGAGTGCCGGCCGTGACGTCGTCGTCTGGGACTCCCTCTCCTATGTGCAGGGCCCCGACGGGGAGATGGTCTCCAAGCTCCCCGAGCGCTACATCTTCGACGCGCACACCCAGGAACCCGTCCACGCCACCGGCGAATCGGTCGACGGCGAGCCCGTCACCCGCGAGGGCATCGAGTTCAAGTGGCCCTTCATGACGGAGAAAAGGGACTACGAGTACTTCGACGCGCAGACCCGCACCTCCGCCCCCATCCACTACGAGGGCACCCGCAACTTCCGGGGCGTAAACGTTTACTACTTCGAGCAGACCATCCCGTGGACCAAGGTCGCGTTCCCGAACGTCCTGCCCGTGGAGGGCGTCACACCGGAGTCGCTCGCCGAGACGGGCACCACCCGCTGGTACACCACGGTGCGCAAGTTCTGGGTGGAGCCGGTCACCGGGGCGCCCGTCTACGGCGAGGAGATCCACCAGGAGGAGCTGCGCGGCGGCACCCTCCTGGGGGACCGCGACAAGGTGACGGCCTTCTCCGGGCACGTGAAAATGCGCGAGGACTACATCCAGTACACGGTCGACCTGGTCAAGTCGAACCGCACCCTGGTCCTGCTGATGACCACGTACCTCCCCTGGGGCTTCCTGATCCTGGGCGCGGGACTCCTGTCGCTCTCCCTCTATCTGGAGGCACGGAGCCGTCGTCCGGGTGACCCCGCGCCCACGGACGCCGCGGAACCGGAACCGGTCAGCGCCTGAGCCGCGCGTTCGTGTACCGCGTCGGCTCAGCGGTCGCCGGGTCCTCGGGCCACGGATGCTTGGGATAGCGCCCGCGCAGTTCGGCCCGTACGGCCTTGTAGCCCTCCTTCCAGAAAGAGGCCAGGTCGGCGGTGACGGCGGCGGGCCGCCCCGCGGGCGAGAGCAGATGCACCAGCACGGGCACACCGGCGACGGCCGGGGACGTGTGGAGGCCGAACATCTCCTGCAACTTGACGGCGAGCACCGGCTGTTCCGGGTCGGCGTAGTCGATCCGGATCCTGGATCCGCTGGGTACCTCGATCCGCTCGGGGGCGAGTTCGTCGAGGCGGGCCGCGTCTCCCGTCGCCCAGGGCAGCAGGCGGTTGAGTGCCTGCCCGGCGTCGATGCGCGCCAGATCGGCCCGCCGCCTGGCCCGGCTCAGCTCCGGCTCCAGCCACTCGTCCACGCGCGCGTGGAGCGCGTCGTCGGACACGTCGGGCCACGGGTCGCCCAGGCGCAGACGCAGAAACGCGAGCCGCCGCCGCAGCACCTCGGCGTCCGGCGACCAGCGCAACAGGCCGAGCCCGTCCTCCCGCAGCCCTTCCAGCAGTGCATCCCGTACGAGCCCGGCGTCGGCCTTCTTGAGCGGCCGCACCGCCAACTCCACGGCTCCGAGCCGCTCGACCCGCCGCGCGACGACGTCACCGTCGGCCCAGTGGACCTCGTCGCCCTTGGAGCGCAGGCTCACCGCCGCCCGTATCGCCGTCTCCTCGTCGATGACCGCCGCGAGCCGCACGCGCGCGTGCCCGGCGCTCACGGGGCGGTCCGCGACGGCCACGGCGAGCCAGGACGCCCCGCGCAGCCCTGAACCGTCCCCGACCTCGGCCCGCGTCCCGGACACCATCAGGTAGGAGTCGCCCTGCGCCCGCGCGACCCGCTCGGGAAAGGCGAGCGCGGCGACCAGTCCCACGACCCGGTCCTCTCCGGTACCTGCTCGCGTGTCCTGGGCGGGCCGGGGTTCGGCGGTGACCGTCTTGTTGGCGAAAGCGCCGGAAAGGTTTGTCGCTCCGCTCCGCAGTCGGCGGGACTCCGTACGCCAGCGGGCCGCGTAGGCGTCACCCCCGCGCCGCGCCGCCCGCCAGGCCGCTGCCAGATCGTCGCCGTACTCCCGCGGCGGTTCCTCACTCAGCAGGGCGACCACTTCGGCGGCCCGGTCCGCGCCGACCTCGGGTGCCGCGTCCAGCAGGGCCCGGGCCAGTCGCGGGTGCAACCCGAGCCGGGACATCCGCACACCCCGCTCGGTCGCCCGCCCCGCGGCGTCGACGGCACCCACGGCCGACAGCACCGTGCGCGCCGCGGCCATCGCGCCACCCGGCGGCGGGTCGAGGAGGGCGAGCCCCGTCGCGTCCGGATCGCCCCAGCAGGCCGCCTGCAGGGCGAACGCCGTCAGGTCGGCCACCTTGATCTCCGGCGCGGGGAAGCGGGTGAGACGCGCGTCCTCCGCCTCGGACCAGCAGCGGTACACCCGCCCCGGTGCCTCACGCCCGGCCCGCCCCGCCCGCTGCCGCCCGGCCGCCTGCGAGGCCCGTACGGTCGCCAGCGCGCTCAGCCCGCGCGCGTGGTCCACCCGCGGCTCCCGCGCGAGCCCGGAGTCGACGACCACCCGCACTCCGGGAACCGTCAGCGACGACTCGGCCACGGCGGTGGCAAGGACCACCCGGCGCCTCACCCCGCCCGACAGCACCGCGTCCTGCACGGCGGCCGGCGCCCGACCGTGCACCTGAAGTACCTCGACATCGCCGAGATCCCCCAACTGCCCGGCGACGCGCGCGATCTCGCCGACCCCGGGAAGGAAGCACAGCACGTCCCCCTCGTGCTCGGCCAACGCCCGGCGCACCACCGAGGCCACATGGGTGAGCAGCACCGGATCCACACGCATCCCATGGGGTGGCCGCACAGGGCGCACGGGCGGTGCCCACACCACCTCGACCGGATACGAGACCCCCTGGGCCTCAATCACCGGCGCCCCGCCCAGCAGTCGGGCCCACCCCTCGGCGTCGGTGGTCGCGGACGCGGCCACCAGCCGCAGCTCCGGGCGGAGCGCGGCCCGTACGTCCAACAGGAAGGCCGCCACCGTGTCGGCGTCCAGATGTCGCTCATGGCACTCGTCGAGCACGACCACGTCGACGCCCGTCAACTCCTGGTCCCGCTGGAGCCGTTGCAGCAGCACACCGGTCGTGACGACCTCCACGCGCACGCGTGGACCCACCACACGCTCACCGCGCACGGTGAAGCCGACGCTCTCGCCGACCTTCTCCCCGAGCAGCCATGCCATCCGCCGCGCGGCCGCACGGGCGGCGATGCGGCGCGGCTCGGCGACGACGACACGGCGGACCGGGCCCTCGTCCAGCAGCCCGGCGAGGGCCAGCGGCACGAGTGTCGTCTTTCCGGTGCCGGGCGGTGCGACGAGGACCGCCGCGCCGTGCGCCTCCAGGGAGTCGTTCAGTGCGGGCAGCGCGCCGCGTACGGGCAGCGGCTCCAGGGCGTCGTAGCGGATCACCCGCTCAGTCTCGTACGCAGACGAAGATCGCCGTGCCCGGGATCAGGTTCCCGCGCAGTGGCGACCAGCCGCCCCACTCCTGGGTGTTCCAGGCGGGCCACTCCGGCTCGACGACGTCGAGGAGACGGAAGCCGCCGGCCACGACGTCGCGGACGCGGTCGCCGACCGTCCTGTGGTGTTCGACGTACACCGCGCGGCCCTCGTCGTCCTGCTCCACGTACGGGGTGCGGTCGAAGTAGGAGGAGGCGACCGTCAGGCCGTCGGGGCCCGGCTCGTCGGGGAAGGCCCAGCGGACCGGGTGCGTCACGGAGAAGACGAAACGGCCGCCGGGGCGCAGCACCCGGTGCACCTCGCGCAGGACGCGGACCGGTTCGGCGACGAACGGCAGCGCGCCGTACGCCGAGCAGGCCAGGTCGAAGGAGCCGTCCGCGAACGGCAGGGCGCCCGCGTCGGCCTCCACCAGGGGAACGGTGCCGCCGATGCGCAGCGCGTGCTGGAGCTGGCGGTGGGAGAGGTCCAGGGCCACCGGACGTGCTCCTTGACCGGCCAGCCAGCGCGAGCACTGGGCCGCGCCGGCGCCGATCTCCAGGATGTCCTTGCCCTTGAGGTCCTCGGGCGGGCCGAGCAGTTCGGCCTCCACCTCGTCGAGCCCCTCGGGGCACCACACGAAACGGTCGTCTCCGAGGAAGGTGCCGTGCTCGGTCTGGTAGTCGTCCGCGTTCCGGTCCCACCAGCCGCGATTGGCGCGGGAACTCTCCGTGCCGCCCGCGTCGCGTCGGGTGGCTTCGGGCTCGAACGGTTCGGGCTCTTGGATGATCGGCTCCCTCGTATTAGTCTGCGGACCCATCCGCCTCAACCCGCCCCGGGGACGGGTCACGGCAGGGGCCAACTACGGCCCGCGTGGCCTCGTGTGGCAGGTCTTGTGCCGGGTATGCGGTGTTCCGCCCCGGGTGTGCGCCTTCGCGCATTGACCCTGTCCGGCTGCCCCCGTATGCTACAAGTTGCGCTGCGGGCCTGCGCACCTCAGACGTAGCAGGTCGCGCTCGCATCTGTATGTATGACCCCTCGGTTGTCGAGGCGCCACCGGCGGTGTTTGCCACAAACACCATCCGGATTCGGCGCTTCCTTGGCTGTCCGGCCTTCTGCAGAGCGAAACGGGCTCCCGGCGTAAGCAGTACCTACGACTCACTGTCCGTACCGGAGCCCTTACCCACATGACGAGCAGCACCGAGACCACCGCCACCACTCCGCAGGTTGCGGTCAACGACATCGGTGACGAGGAAGCATTCCTCGCCGCGATCGACGAGACGATCAAGTACTTCAACGATGGTGACATCGTCGATGGCGTCATCGTCAAGGTTGACCGGGACGAGGTTCTCCTCGATATCGGTTACAAGACCGAAGGTGTCATCCCGAGCCGCGAGCTCTCGATCAAGCACGACGTCGACCCGAACGAGGTCGTCAAGGTCGGCGACGAGATCGAAGCCCTTGTTCTCCAGAAGGAGGACAAGGAAGGCCGCCTGATCCTCTCGAAGAAGCGCGCCCAGTACGAGCGCGCCTGGGGCACCATCGAGAAGATCAAGGAAGAGGACGGCATCGTCACCGGCACCGTCATCGAGGTGGTCAAGGGTGGTCTCATCCTCGACATCGGCCTCCGTGGCTTCCTGCCGGCCTCTCTCGTCGAGATGCGCCGCGTCCGCGACCTCCAGCCGTACGTGGGCAAGGAGCTCGAAGCCAAGATCATCGAGCTGGACAAGAACCGCAACAACGTGGTCCTGTCCCGCCGTGCCTGGCTCGAGCAGACCCAGTCCGAGGTCCGCCAGACGTTCCTCACGACCCTGCAGAAGGGTCAGGTCCGCTCCGGCGTCGTCTCCTCGATCGTCAACTTCGGTGCGTTCGTGGACCTGGGTGGCGTCGACGGTCTGGTTCACGTCTCCGAGCTCTCCTGGAAGCACATCGACCACCCCTCCGAGGTTGTCGAGGTCGGCCAGGAAGTCACCGTCGAGGTTCTCGACGTCGACATGGACCGCGAGCGTGTCTCCCTGTCGCTCAAGGCGACGCAGGAAGACCCGTGGCAGCAGTTCGCCCGGACGCACCAGATCGGTCAGGTCGTCCCGGGTAAGGTCACGAAGCTCGTCCCGTTCGGTGCGTTCGTCCGCGTGGACGAGGGCATCGAGGGTCTGGTCCACATCTCCGAGCTGGCCGAGCGCCACGTGGAGATCCCGGAGCAGGTTGTCCAGGTCAACGACGAGATCTTCGTCAAGGTCATCGACATCGACCTCGAGCGCCGTCGCATCAGCCTCTCGCTGAAGCAGGCCAACGAGGCCTTCGGTGCCGACCCGGCCTCGGTCGACTTCGACCCGACGCTGTACGGCATGGCCGCGTCGTACGACGACCAGGGCAACTACATCTACCCCGAGGGCTTCGACCCCGAGACCAACGACTGGCTCGAGGGCTTCGAGGCTCAGCGCGAGGTGTGGGAGACCCAGTACGCCGAGGCGCAGACGCGCTTCGAGCAGCACCAGGCGCAGGTCATCAAGTCCCGCGAGGCGGACGCGCAGGCCGAGGCCGAGGGCGCTGCCGCCCCCGTCGCCGGTCCTGCCGCGGCTGGTGTCTCGGGTGGTTCGTACTCCTCGGAGTCGGACGACACCTCCGGCGCCCTGGCGTCGGACGAGGCCCTGGCCGCCCTCCGCGAGAAGCTGGCCGGAGGCCAGAGCTGATCGCTCGGGTCGGCTTTTAGCCGGTAGTTGTTTGCGGGCCCGCACCCTTCTGGGTGCGGGCCCGCAGCGCGTTTCCGGTGTCCTGCGCGGGTGGCCGCGGTACCGCTGAGATTGCAGAAACGCGGGGGATACACGAGTAACGGACGGACCGTAACGGGGTGTTGGGAGGCTTCCTCGATCGATCAAGATCGACAGAGGAGCCGAAACCATGACAGAGCTTCAGAGTGGGCCGGGCGCGAGCCGGCGTTCGTTCCTGCGCAACGTGGGTCTCACCGGTGGCGCGGGCGCCATGTTCGCCACCATGGGAGCCCTCGGCCTCGCGCCCACCGCGCAGGCCGCACAGCGTGAACAGCCCTTCCGCGCCCTGAAATCGAGCGACTTCACCCTCACCGGGCGCGGCGCCGCCAAGGTCGTCATCGTCGGCGGCGGCATCGCCGGACTCGCGGCCGCGTACGAACTCGGGAAAGCCGGCTACGACTGTACGGTCCTGGAGGCCAGGGACCGCACCGGAGGCCGTAACTTCACGGTCCGCGGGGGTGACTCGACGACCGACCTCTACGGCAACACCCAGAAGGCCCGCTTCAGCGAGGGCCACTACATGAACGCCGGCCCCGCCCGGCTCCCGCAGTGGATGGTCACCCTCGACTACTGCCGCGAACTCGGCGTCCCCATCGAGGTGTTCACCAACACGAACGCGGACGCGTACATCTACAACGAGTCGGCCGGTATGACCAAGCCGATGCGGTACCGGACCGCGAAGGCCGATGTCTACGGCTATGTCTCCGAACTGCTCGCCAAGGCCACCGACAAGGGCGCTCTCGACAAGGAGCTGACCGCCACCGACCAGGAGAAGCTCGTCGAGTTCCTCAAGGACTTCGGGGAGTTGGGCGACAAACTCACCTACGAGGGCGGCGAGCGCCGCGGCTACACCACGGTCCCGGCCGCCGCCGGAACCCCCGGCGTGATCCTCGGCGACGTCCCCACCGCCTCCGAGATCTTCGCCACCGGGGTGGGCCGCTACTTCTCCTTCGAGTTCGGCTTCGACCAGGCGATGCTGATGTTCCAGCCGGTGGGCGGCATGGACCAGATACCGCGCGCGCTGACGAAGGCGATCGGGGCCCAGCGCATCCGTACAGGGGCTGCCGTTTCGAAAATCACCGACAAGGGGAGTGGCGTTACGGTCACCTACACCCAGGGCGGCCGCACCAGGTCCCTCGACGCCGACTACTGCATCGGCGCCCTGCCGCCCAACATCCTCGCCAAGATCCCGCACAACCTCGGCTCGGGAGTGCAGACGGCTCTGGAGGCGATCACTCCCTCGTCGGCGGCCAAGATCGGACTCGAGTACCGTTCCCGCTGGTGGGAGCTTGATCACAAAATTTACGGCGGCATCACGGAGACCGACCAGGACGTCTCGCACATCTGGCATCCGTCGTACGGCTTCCACGGTGCGCGCGGCGTGATGATCGGCTACTACAACTACGCCGACGACGCGGACTCGTACGCGAAGCTCACCCCCAAGGCACGCGAGGAGCGCGCGGTGGCCGTGGGCGTGAAGATCTACGGCGAGAAGTACCGCACCGAACTCGCGTCCTCCTTCTCGCACCACTGGCGCCAGACGCCCCACCTGGAGGCCGCCTGGCACAGCACACCCGGAGGCCCCGACGACGCCCGCTACAAGCCCCTGAACGAGCCCACCGGACGCGTCTACTTCGCGGGCGACTGGCTCAGCTACACCGACGCCTGGCAGCATGGCGCCTTCACCTCCGCCCGCAAGGCGGTCACCGCGCTCCACGCGCGCGTGCTGTCCGCGTGACAACTCCCGCAGCCGTTTTCGCAGCCTCTCGTGGAGGCTGAAAAGTCGGTAAGAGGTTTCCCGTGTGGAGCGCCGGTGGGGAATGCCCGCGCTCCACACCACGTTGTGCAGTACGAACACGAGGAGGAGCGGTCACAGTGCTTGATCCGCAGGGTTTGTACGCATGGGAGCCGAAGGGCTTGGCTGTTGTCGACATGGCGCTCGCCCAGGAGTCGGCAGGACTGGTCATGCTCTACCACTTCGACGGATACATCGACGCGGGCGAAACCGGCGACCAGATCGTCGACCGGCTGCTCGACACACTGCCCCATCAGGTCGTGGCCCGTTTCGACCACGACCGGCTCGTTGACTACCGGGCCCGGCGTCCGCTGCTGACGTTCAAGCGCGACCGCTGGACCGACTACGAAGTCCCGACCCTTGATGTACGGGTCGTACAGGACGCCACCGGCGCGCCCTTCCTGCTCCTCTCCGGCCCCGAGCCGGACGTCGAGTGGGAGCGCTTCGCCGCCGCCGTCCAGCAGATCGTGGAGCGGCTCGGCGTCCGCCTTTCCGTGAACTTCCACGGCATCCCGATGGGCGTCCCGCACACGCGTCCCGTGGGCCTCACACCGCACGGCAACCGCACCGACCTGGTACCCGGCCACCGCAGCCCCTTCGACGAGGCGCAGGTACCCGGAAGCGCGGAGGCCCTCGTCGAGTACCGCCTCATGGAGGCCGGGCACGACATTCTCGGGGTCGGCGCACACGTGCCGCACTACATCGCCCGCTCCGCGTACCCCGACGCCGCGCTGACCGTCCTGGAGTCGATCACCGCCGCGACGGGCCTGGTGCTCCCCGCGATCGCGCACGCCCTGCGCACCGAGGCGCACCGCACGCAGACCGAGATCGACCGGCAGATCCAGGAGGGCGACGAGGAGCTCGTCGCCCTTGTCCAGGGCCTTGAGCACCAGTACGACGCCGCTGCGGGCGCCGAGACGCGCGGCAACATGCTCGCCGAGCCGGTGGACATCCCGTCGGCGGACGAGATCGGGCTGGAGTTCGAGCGGTTCCTGGCCGAGCGGGAGGGCGAGGGCTGAGCCCCGCCCAGGGCTCGCGGGCGACTGTCAGAGGCGGGCCCTAAGCTTCTGGTCATGCTGAAGGTGGGCCTGACCGGTGGAATCGGCGCCGGCAAGAGCGAGGTGTCGCGACTGCTCGTGGAGCGGGGCGCGGTGCTGATCGACGCGGACAGGATCGCGCGCGAGGTCGTCGCGCCCGGAACTCCCGGGCTTGCGGCGGTCGTCGACGCCTTCGGCGAGGACGTGCTCGCGCCGGACGGCAGCCTGGACCGTCCCAAGCTTGGCTCCATCGTCTTCGCCGATCCCGCGAAGCTCGCCGTCCTCAACTCGATCGTGCACCCCCTGGTGGGTGCCCGCTCCCAAGACCTGGAGAGCGCCGCGTCCGAGGACGCCGTCGTCGTGCACGATGTGCCCCTGGTCGCGGAGAACGGCCTCGCAGCGTTGTACGACCTCGTGATCGTCGTCGACGCCAGTCCCAGGACTCAGCTCGACCGGCTCATACGGCTGCGCGGCATGACCGAGGAGGACGCCCGCGCGCGCATGGCCGCCCAGGCCACCCGCGACAAGCGCCTGAAGATCGCGGACGTCGTCATCGACAACGACGTACCCCTTCACGAGCTGGAGCGGCGCGTACGGGAGGTATGGGCGGATCTCGTGGAGCGGGCGTCCAGGGCGACCTGAGAGGGGTGGGGAGTGGTCGTACTCGCTGCTCTGACGGCTCTGGGCGGCCTGGTGGCGCTACTGGCGGGAGCGTACGGCCTGCGCCAGACGCGACGCATCAGCGCCGCGGGGCAGGTGACCGAGGCGCTGGTGAAACCTCGGCAACCGGGCCTGGAGCGGCCGTTGCTGCAGTTCGAGACGGTGGACGGACGGGTCGTGGAGGTCGTGTCGCCGGTGCCGCGCAGTAGGCGTCGGCCGCTGCCCGAAGGCGCGCACATACGTCTCGCGTACGACGTGGAGGACCCGCGTGAGACGGTGCTGCTCGGAAGCGAGCGCGCTGGAGCGGACTGGGCCTTCGTCGTGGCGGGCGGGGGGCTGATCGTGCTGGGTTTGGTGCTGGGGGTGCTGGCTCTGTGACGGTCGATTACCCACGGCCAGCGGTCGGTCAGCGACGGTCAGTGGTCGGTGGTCGGTGTTCTACGGTCGGTGGTCGGTGGTCGGTGTATGACGGTCGGCGGTTGCGGGAGTTCTGTGACGGCGGGCCGTGAGGTGCCGCGTGACGGCGAGGACGTACGCGGGCCCCTGACCAGGGACAGTGGGCGACGCGTGACGACGACGGTGGGTGCCCTGTGGCGACCGCGAGGGAATCCCTGTGGCGACGACCATGGAATACGGGCCCCCGATCCGGGCGTTGAAGCCGTGCAGTGAGGGAAGGACTCAGCCGTGCCCGAGACCAGCGGTTCCACCGGACGTACTCCGGAGACGCATGTCATCGACTTCCGCGCCGCCGAGCAACTGCTCGCCGCCCGCGACCCGCGGGGCGCGGTGAAGTTGCTCGACTCTGTCATCGCAGCGCATCCGGAGAACACGGCCGCGCGGCTGCTGCGCGCCCGTGCCTTCTTCGCCGCCGCGCAACTGCGCCCAGCCGAGCTGGAGTTCACGATCGTCCTGGAGCGCGAGCCGGACAACGCGTTCGCGCACTTCGCTCTCGCCCGCACCTACGAGCGGATGCTCCGCCCCGAGCAGGCGAAGCGGCACTTCAGGCTGGCGGCGGCGCTCGATCCGAAGCCGCAGTATCTGGAAGCGGCGCGCTTCGATTCCTAGGGGGTGTCGTTTGGATCACCTCGGATCAGGCCGCGGCGCATGGTGCGGTGCATCGCAAGGCGGAGCATGACCCGCGCACTGGACGTACCCGGGTGATGCGACAACGCGGTGAGGTGCCGTGCCAGGCGTCGCGGACCCGGGGTGATCCAAACGACACCCCCTAGGTGCGTCGTACGACTCTCGCGAGTGCTTCGTACGCCCCTCGTGGCTCCTGATCAGGATCAGGTCACGGGTGATGGTGATCCGGCGGGCGGTACGGCGGGACGTCGCGGCCCGGCTGGTAGCGCGGACCCTGGCGGATGTGCCGCAGGATCATGGCCATGTCCGCGGCGACGATCAGCCACAGCACACCGCAGGCGGTCGCCCATCCCGGCCGCCCGGCCAGGGCGAACCCGGCTGTCCCGGCGGCCGCCCAGATCAGGCCCCAGGCGCTCAGCCAGAAACGCATCCGCAGGGCACTGCGCGCTGTCGTCGGTTCACTGCCTGTACGCATCCCGATCACTACTCCTACCGAGAAAACGTACTCTTCGTGGTGCACGTTCACCATGGGACAGCGGTCGTACCAAGGGAGAGGCGCTGCTTTGTCGCGGCGCTCCCGTTCGTGCGCGCCTATCACCGCTCGCTCGGTATCCGGGACGACGTGTCCCGGCGCACGCTCGCCGACCTCGGACGGCATGTGGCCGTGCACCACAAACGGCTCGGTACCCCTGGGCTGCTGTTCCCCTGGTGGATCTCCCTGCACGGGGTGGGAACGGATCGGCGGAGGGCGCCCGTTGGACGGGTATGAGGATTGAGATGCGTGAAGGTTACGAGGGAACCGGACCCGGTGCGATCACTCCGGACGGCTGCGCGGTCGAGCTCTATTCGCGCCTGACCGTCGGGGACGAACCGGACATCATCAGCGCGGCGGTGCCGGCGGGTGCACACATTCTGGAACTGGGCAGCGGGGTAGGGCGGATGACCCATCCGCTCCTGGAGCGCGGGTTCACGGTCACGGCCGTGGACGAGTCGGCCGAGATGCTGGAGCGGGTCCGCGGGGCACGCACGATATGCGGCCCGATCGAGGGCCTCGACCTGAGCGAGACGTTCGACGTGGTGATGCTCGCGTCGTTCCTCGTGCACAGCGGCGACGTCGAGGTGCGGCGCGGGTTGCTGAACGCATGCGCCCGCCATGTCGCCGAGGGCGGCTGTGTGTTGATCCAGCGCGAGGCGGCGGACTCCCATACGGACGTGCCCCGCGAGCGGGTCCACCCCACCGGCTTCACCATACGGATCGTGTCGGCGGAGCCGGTCGGCGACGGGGTCGATTCGGTACACGTGGAGTATCTCTTCCCGGACGCCACCTGGACCCAGACGTTCCTGGCCCGGCCGCTGACGAAGGAGGAGTTCGAAGAGGCGCTGGGGGAGGCGGGGTTGAGGGTGGATCGGTATCTGACGGAGGACGGGGTGTGGGTGCGGGCGGTGAAGGGCTGAGCTGTTCAGCTGGGGAGGGGATCTTCAGTCCGTCCGGCGTTTGAGGACGAGCCCTTCGGGCGAACGGGGGTCCGAAAGGAGCGGGGGTCGGAGCCCCCAGGTATGGGACGGGTAGGGGCGGCGGGGGCGAAGAAAAATCCCTTCCGACGCCGATGAGTTCCGGACGCCTGCTCGGTCTACTTCTGTGAAATCAACGGCTACCGCTTCACACAACGGCTACCGCTTCACACAGGAGACCCTGATGTCCGAGACCTCCCTCCCCGTCGCCTCCGTCACCCGCGCCCCCTCCGCCGCCGGAACCCCTCGCAGCCGCAGCGCCCGGATCTCCCTCGGCGCTCTCCAGATCACGCTTGGTCTCTTCTACGCCTTCGCGAGCGCGCTGCCCAAGCTGATCGCGCACCCCTCGGCCGCCGAGAGCTTCGACAAGCTCGGGTGGGGCAGCGCGGGGATGTACACCATCGGTGCCCTCGAACTCGCCGGAGGCATCGCGCTGTTGATCCCGCTGCTGTCGTCGGTGGCGGCGGTGTCGCTCAGCGCGCTGATGGTCGGCGCCTTCATCGTGAACGTCACCGTCCTGCACGGGCCGTACGTGGCGACGCCGCTCATCCTGATCCTGCCCCTCGCGCTGATCGCATGGGCCCGCAGGGGGCAGACAACGGAGCTGCTCCGCCTGGTGCGACGACGGGCGTGACCGACCGGTCGCCGACCACAGACCGCCGTCGAGGGCGCCCCAGAACGATCGGGGCGCCCTCGACGTTGACCGGCGACCGGCGACCGGCGACCGGACCGGACCGGCGCTTGGCGCTCGGTGTCCCGGCGCTCGGGTGTTCTCCTGCGTACAGGAGGCGCGGGCGTAATCGTCGTTTCAGGAGCTTTCGGGGCCGGCCGGTGGGTGGGAGGAGCCCCGGAGACGTTCGAGCTCGCGGCGGTCGCGCTTGGTCGGGCGGCCGGCGCCGCGGTCGCGGATACCCGCGGGGGCGACGGCCTCGCGCGGCGGGGGCGGCGGGCTGTTGTCGACGAAGCACTCGACGGCGACGGACGGGCCGACCCGTTTGCGGATCACGCGCTTCACGACGACGACCCGTTCCCGGCCCGCGTTCCGCAGACGTACCTCGTCGCCGACGCGCACGGCGTACGCGGGCTTGACGCGCTCGCCGTTCACCCGGACGTGCCCACCGCGGCAGGCGGTGGCACCCATGGAGCGGGTCTTGACGAGACGTACGGACCAGATCCAGCTGTCGACCCGCACGGTTTCACCACCGCCGGGACCGGCGGCCGTGGCCGCGGCCACGGCATCGGGCGAGCCGGCCGTGGCCGCGCCCTCTGCACCACCGCTCGCGCCGGTTTCCTTGTCCCCGGTGCCCTTGTCGTCGTCCGCACCCTCAGCAGCCATGCCTCGACTTTAGTCCCCCGAGCCGGGCGGCCCGTGAGGGATTTCCGTCACACGGCTCACCCCGGATGCGGCTGATCGAGGCAGCCCGGAGGCTGTTGCCTGATGCCGTCCAGGGAACAGCGAGGGGCTCCACGTGGAGACAGCACCGAGGGTCGACGCCTTGATGGACGGCCTCCGTGCCGACCTGGAGCGGTTGGCCGCGATTCCCTCCGTCGCCTTCCCGGGTTTCCCGGCCGAGCCGGTCCAGGAAGCCCACGATCTCCTCGTACGACTCCTGCGGGAGGCCGGCGTCGAGCGGATCGACCGTATCGACCTTCCCGACACCGCCCCCGTGATCTTCGGTGAGATCCCACCACCCGGCCCGGACGCGCCGACCGTCCTCCTCTACTCGCACTACGACGTGCAGCCGCCCGGCGACGAGAAGCTGTGGCTGTCGCCGCCCTTCGAGCCGACGCCCGTCGAGGGCGGGCTCAGGGCGCGTGGGATCGCCGACGACAAGTCGAACGTGATCGCGCATCTGGGGATGCTGCGGGCGTACGAGGGACGGCCGCCGGTCGGGGTGAAGATCGTCTTCGAGGGGCAGGAGGAGTACGGCAGCCCCTTCGACGACTATCCGCCCAGCGACCCCGAGCGGTTCGCCTGCGATGCGATGGTCATCGCCGACCTGGGGAATCTGCGGCCGGGCACGCCCACGCTGACCACCGGGCTGCGCGGCGCCTCCGAGGTGATCGTCGAGGTCCGCACCCTCGAAGAGCCGCGCCACAGCGGGGAGTTCGGCGGCGCGGCACCGGATGCGCTGCTCGTCCTGCTGAAGGCCCTGTCCACGCTGCACGACGTGCACGGCGACGTGGCCGTGGCGGGGCTCCGGCGGGACGAGTGGACGGGGACGACGTACACCGAGGAAGAGTTCCGGGGCCTTGCCGGGGTACGGGACGGGCTTCCGCTGATCGGGAGCGGGAGCCTCGGTGAGCGGTTGTGGAGTGGGCCCGCGATCACGGTGATCGGGCTTGACGCACCGAGCGTCGAACACGCGGCGTCAGCCGTCGTCCCCTACGCGCGCGCCAAGCTCAACCTCCGCTTCCACCCACTGCAGGACGCCGAAGAGGCACGAGCGAAGCTCGTCGATCATCTGCGCTCGCTGCGGCCCTTCGGCATCCCGCTCACCGTCACGCCGGGGGTCACAGGACCCGGTTACGAGGCCTCGACCGGCGGTCCCGCCTACCGCGCCGCGCTCACCGCGCTGCGCGAGGCATGGGGCGAGGATGCTTCGTATGTCGCTACAGGCGGTTCGATCCCGCTGGTCAACGGGCTGGCCAAGGCCGCCCCGAACGCCGAGGTGCTGCTCTTCGGCGCGCAGGACAGCATGTGCAACCTGCACGCCCCCAACGAGCGGGTGCTGCTCTCGGAGCTGCGCAACACGGTTGTGGCGATGTGTGCGTTCGTACGGGAGTACGCGGCCGGCTTCCGGGCCGAGGGGGCGTCGTCTTGACCACCACCGCGACCGAAGAGCCGCAGCATGAAGAGCCACCGCACAAACGGAAGTTCACCTTTCCCAGCGCGCTGACCGTCCTCGCCGTCGTCACGATCGCGGTCTGGGCGCTGGCGTTTCTGATTCCGGCCGGGCAGTACGACCGCAACGACTCCGGGGCGCCCGTCCAGGGGACGTACCACCGGGTGGACTCCGGCCAGAGCTTCGTCGACCGGCTCAACGACCTCTTCCTCTCTCCTGTCAACGGCCTCTACGGCATCCAGGACGAGAAGAGCGGGCAGGTCGGGCCCGACCTGGCCGGTGAACTGTACGGCAGCGCGGGCGTGTTCCTCTTCGTGCTGGCCATCGGGGCCTTCATCACCGTCGTCTTCGCCACGGGCGCGCTCGACCGGGGCATCGGCCGGCTGGCGCACCGGCTGCGGGAGCGCGGGGCGTTGCTCATCGCGGGGGTGATGGTGGTGTTCTCCGTGCTCGGCACGGTGGAGGGTTTCGCCGAGGAGACGCTGGGCTTCTACGGGTTGATCGTGCCGTTGATGCTTGCGCTCGGCTACGACCGGATGGTGGCCGTCGGCACGATCATCCTCGGCGCCGGGATCGGTGTGCTGTGCTCGACGGTGAACCCGTTCGCGACAGGCGTGGCCTCGTCCGCCGCGGACGTCTCGCTCGGCGACGGCATCGTGTTGCGGTTCGTGATGTGGGTGGTGCTGACGGCGGTGACGGTCGCGTACGTCATCCGGTACGCGCGGCGCGTGCAGCGGAATCCGGACCGGTCGCTCACCGGGTTCCTGCCCGGCGACCGCGAGCACGCCAGTGAGGCCGCGGGCGAGGTGCCCGAGCTGACCGGCCTGCACAAGTCGGTGCTCATCGCAACGGCGCTGGTCTTCGCCTTCATGATCTTCTCGGTCGTGCCTTGGGCGAGCGCGCTCACGGGCAAGGCGGACGCGACACCGTACGGCTTCGAACTCGGCTGGTCCTTCCCGCAGTTGGCGGCGCTGTTCCTGTGCGCGGCCGTGCTGATCGGGCTGGTGGCGCGGATGGGCGAGCAGAAGCTGAGCTCGACGATCACCCAGGGCGCGGCGGACTTCATCTCCCCGGCGCTGGTGATCGTGCTGGCCCGCGGAGTCACCGTGATCATGAATAACTCGAAGATCACCGACACCGTGCTGCATGCCATCGAGGGGGTCGTGAAGGGCACGTCCTCCGGCGTCTTCGCGGTCATCGTCTTTCTGGTGAACCTGCCGCTGGCCTTCCTCATCCCCTCCACCTCCGGCCACGCGACCCTTGCCATGCCGATCCTCGCCCCGCTAGCCGACTTCGCCGGGGTCTCCCGCGCGGTCGTCGTCACGGCCTGGCAGTCCGCCAGCGGCTGGATGAACCTCTGGGTCCCCACCACCGCCGTCACCATCGGCGGCGTCGCCCTCGCGAAGGTCGGCTACGACAAGTACCTCCGCTTCGTCTGGCCGCTCCTCGCCATCCTGCTCCTCCTGATCTGCGGCTTCGTGGCGGCCGGGGCGGCGATGACGTAGCCGTCCTGGTCGTACGGTGGCTGGTCGCACGGTGGCCGGTCGTACGGTGGACGCATGGACAGCGGCGGCTTGGCCGAACTCGACGGGCGGATCATCGGGTGCCGGGCCTGTCCGCGCCTCGTCGAGTGGCGTGAGGAAGTGGCCCGCACCAAGCGCGCGGCCTTCGCCGACGAGACGTACTGGGGCCGCCCCGTCCCAGGGTTCGGACCCGCCGACGCGTCCCTGCTGATCGTCGGACTGGCCCCCGCCGCGCACGGCGCCAACCGGACCGGGCGGATGTTCACGGGGGACCGGTCGGGAGACGTGCTGTACCAGGCGCTGTACGACGTGGGGCTGGCGTCGCGGAGTACGGCCGTGAGCGCGGACGACGGGCTGAGCCTGTACGGCGTACGGATCACCTCGCCCGTGCGCTGCGCTCCACCGGCCAACAAGCCGACGCCGGAGGAGCGGGACGCCTGTCGGCCTTGGCTCGTACGGGAGTTGGAGCTGCTGCGGCCTTCGCTGCGGGCGGTCGTGGTGCTGGGGGCATTCGGGTGGCAGGCCGTGCTGCCCGCCTTCGCCGAGGTGGGGTGGGTGGTACCCCGTCCCCGCCCGGCGTTCGCGCATGGAGCGCGGCTCACTCTCGGAGCGCGGCTCTCGCCCGGCTCGATCGAGCTCTTCGGATGCTTCCACGTCAGTCAGCGCAACACCTTCACCGGGCGGCTGACCCCCGCCATGCTGCGGGACGTGCTGGGTACGGCGGCGGGTGCGGCGGGGCTGCCGACGAAGCCGTACGCGAGCTAGCTCGCCCCCCGGCGTACGGGGTTCGCTAGCCGTCGCCGAAGAGGTGCCGCACCGTCGAGCGGTAGTTGGCCTGGACGTGGGCGAGTGCGTGCGCGCGGGCGCGGTCCGGGTCGCCGGACGCGATGGACTCGTACAACTCGCGGTGCTCGGTGAGGAGTTGGGGCCACTCCTCGTTCTGCCGGGTGAGCCAGCGCAGGCGGCCGTCGACCGGTTCCATGACGGAGATCAGCAGGCTGTTGCCGGCCATGGCGAGGATGCGGTCGTGGAAGCGGGTGTTGATGTCGGTGATCGCCTCCGCGTCATCGGCCAGGGTCGCGGTCTCCGCGTGGTCCAGCAGCTCGGCAAGCTCTGCCAGGGACTCCGGTGTGGCACGGATCGCGGCGAGCCCGGAGGCGTACACCTCGAGGGCCTCGCGCAGCTCGAAGAGTTCCGCCACGTCCGTCGGGGTCAGCCGGCGCACCACCGTGCGGCGCGGCGTCTCGGAGTGTACGAACCCCTCGCCGACCAGGGAACGGATCGCCTCGCGAACCGGGACCCGGGAGACCCCGAAGCGCTCGGCGAGCTCACGCTCGACCAGTCGGTCGCCCGGGCGCAGCCGTCCGGCGATGATCTCCTGCCGCAGCGCGGCGAGGACGCGCTCCCGCACCGCACCCAGGGGTTCGATCTTCGTCATGGGTCCATGTTCGCCGACCTCGGGGGTGTTTTACGGAGTCGTAACCGCAGGGATATGGGTGGGCGTCATCGACGGCGGGACCATGACGCCAGTTTGGTATACCAAAGATATTCCGAAGGCACTCCAGGGGCACTCCAGAGGTACTCCGAAGCCACCCCCGTGGCACTCCACGGATATGCCAGCGGTATGTCAGAGGTACTCCGAGCGAGACCGAAAGGCCGCCCTCCGTCCCCTCGTCCATGGAGGCCCCGTGTCCCTCGCCGACCGTGCCGAAGCCACCGGCACCGCCGCGTTCGTCCCCGATCCCAGGCTCACCAACGAAGACCTCGCGCCCGCGCGGAAGCGCAACTGGAAGGTCTTCGACCTCTTCGCCATGTGGATGTCCGACGTCCACAACCTCGGCAACTACACCTTCGCGGCGGGCCTGTTGGTCCTCGGCATGAACGTCTGGCAGATCTTCACCTCGCTGCTCGTCGGCTTCGTGATCATCTACGCCGGGATGAACCTGATGGGCCGGATCGGGCAGCGCACCGGCGTGCCCTTCCCCGTCGTCAGCCGCATCAGCTTCGGCGTCTGGGGAGCCAACATCCCCGCGCTGATCAGGGCAGTCATCGCCATCATGTGGTACGGCATCCAGACCTATCTGGCGTCGGTCGCGGTCAACGTGATGCTGCTCGCGGCCTGGCCGGGCCTGGAGTCGTGGACCCACCACTCCTTCCTCGGCCTGGACGCGCTCGGCTGGACGTCGTTCGTCGCGCTGTGGCTCGTCCAGGCGATGATCATCAGCCAGGGCATGGAGTCGGTCCGCAAGTTCCAGGACTTCTGCGGGCCGGCCATCTGGCTGGTGATGATCGCGCTCGCCGTCTGGGTTCTGTCCAAGGCGGGTTGGACGATCTCCCTGACCTCGACCCCGCACCCGGTCCCGGTCGGCGAGCAGTGGCGCCAGTGGTTCGGCGCGATCGGGCTCATCCTCGCCACCTACGGCACGCTGATGCTCAACTTCTGCGACTTCTCACGGTTCGCGCCCAGCTACAAGACCGTCCGACGAGGCAACTTCTGGGGCCTGCCCATCAACTCGACGGCCTTCGTGATCGTCTCGGTCATCGTCACGGCCGGCTCCATCGAGGTGTTCGGCGAGGCCATCACCGACCCGGCACTGCTCGTCGCCAAGGTCGGCAACACCTGGGTGCTGGTCCTCGGCGCACTGACCTTTGCCATCGCCACCATGGGCGTCAATATCGTCGCCAACTTCGTCTCACCGGCGTACGACCTCGCCAACGTCTGGCCGCAGAAGATCACCTTCAGGATCGGCGGCATGATCAGTACGGTCGCCGCGCTGCTGGTGACCCCGTGGAACCTCTTCTCCAATCCCACGGTCGTCAACTACTTCCTCGGCGGCCTCGGAGCCTTCCTGGGACCGCTGTTCGGCGTGATCATGCTCGACTACTACTGGGTCAAGCGCGGCCGCGTCGACATCGACCAGCTCTTCAACGCCCGGCCGGGATCGCCCTATTACTACCGCAAGGGCGTCAACCCCAGGGCCCTGTGGGCTTTCCTGCCCTCCGCGGCCGTCGCGGCGGTACTCGCACTGGTGAAGGACTTCAGCGACGTGGCCCCGTATTCGTGGTTCATCGGCACGGCGCTGGCGGCCGGACTGTACGCGGTGTTGTGCCGCTCCGAGCGTGCGGCTGCTGAGACTGCCGCCGTCCCCGCGCCCGCGGCGGGCTGAGCGTGCGGATCGTCGTCACCAACTGCAACACGACGCAGGCGATGACCGAGGAGATCGTACGAGGTGCCCGGGCCGCCGCAGGCCCGGGCACCACGGTGACCGGACTGACCCCCGCCTGGGGACCCGAGTCCGCGGAGGGCTGGCTCGACAGCTATCTCTCGGCGGCGGCCGTCCTCGACACACTGCGGACGTACGAGGGTTCCTACGACGCCGTCGTCATGGCCGGCTTCGGTGAACACGGCCGTGAGGGCGCCCGCGAACTGGTCGACGTACCCGTCGTCGACATCACCGAGGCCGCCGCCCACCTCGCATGCCTGCTCGGGCGGCGCTACGGCGTCGTCACCACCCTGGAGCGGTCCCGCGGCCAGATCGAGGACAGCCTGTACGCCGCCGGGGTCGCCGCCCATTGCGCCGCCGTCGTCGGCACCGGGCTCGGCGTCCTCGACCTCGGCGACGCCCAACGCACCGAGGAGGCCTTCGTAGCCGCCGCCGAACGCGCCCGGGCGGCCGGGGCCGAGGTACTGGTCCTCGGCTGCGCCGGGATGACCGGGCTCCAGCGGGTGGTGGGGGAGAAGCTGGGGCTGCCTGTCGTCGACGGGGTGGCGGCCGCGGTGAAGCTAGCCGAGTCGCTCGTGTCGCTGGGGCTGACCACGAGCCGGGCGGGGAGCTATGCGAGGCCGTTGCCGAAGCGGCGGACCTGGGGTTCCTCCGGGGGTGTGGGCTCGCCTCCGTCGGAGTGACGCTGGGGCGAGCCGGGCGTGGAAGGCGGGCAGCGACCGCACTCCCTGGGGAGGATCGGGCAGCTGACCCACCCCGCGTGAACGGAGCCGCCCGTGCCATCGCTGAGAGCACTCCTGGCCGCCGCGCTCGTCGGTCTCTGCTGCGCCGGTGCCTCGGGTGCCTCCGGTGCATCTGATGTCACTGGTGCCGCCGATGACCCCTTCTGGGTGGACCCCGACTCCCGCGCCGCTCGACAGGCCGTCGAGTGGCGGGCCTCCGGACGTACCGCGGACGCCCTGCTCATGGACCGCATCGCCACCCGCGCCCAGGCCGAGTGGCTCAACGGACCCGGCCCCGAGGCGGTCGTACGGTCCCGTACGACCGCCGCGAAGGCCCAAGGACGTACGGCCGTACTGGTCGCGTACTACATCCCGAACCGTGACTGCGGGTCCTACTCGGGCGGAGGAGCCCCGACCGCGGCGGCCTACCGCATCTGGGTCGACGAGTTCGCGGCGGGCCTCGGCGACCGGGGCGCATACGTGATCGTCGAACCGGACGCCGTGGCCCAGGTGGTGGCGGGCTGCACCCGGGTCGTGGCGAAGGAGCGGTACGCGCTGCTCGCGTACGCCGTCGACCGCTTCGCGCGGCAGCCGGGCACCCGCGTCTACCTCGACGCGGGCAACTCCGCCTGGATTCCCGAGGCGTGGCGCATGGTCGACGCCCTGACGGAGTCGGGAGTCGCGAGCGCCGACGGCGTCGCGCTCAACGTCTCCAACTTCCAGACCGACGCGGCCAGTTCGGCGTACGGGAAATTGCTGTCGAAGGACCTCGGCGGCACGCACTTCGTCGTCGACACGAGCAGGAACGGCAATGGGCCCTACGCCGGTACGGATTCCTGGTGCAATCCGCCGGGCAGGGCCCTGGGCACGCCGCCGACCGTCCGGACTGGGGCCCCGCTGATCGACGCGTATCTGTGGATCAAACGGCCGGGCGAGTCGGACGGGACGTGCCGGGGCGGGCCGGCGGCCGGGCAGTGGTGGGAGTCGTACGCGCTGGAGCTGGCGCGGAACGCGGATGGTCGGCGTAGGTCCTAGGTGCGGCGATGCCTACGGCTGCGGCTCCGGTTCGGGCTCGGTTTCGGTTTCGGTTTCGGGCTTGGGCTCGGGCTCGGGCACGACGGCGGTCGCCGTGATCTCCACCAGTTGGCCGGTGTAGCCGAGGCAGGCCACTCCGATCAGCGTCGACGAGTGCGGGCCGACGCTGAGGCCGGATGCCTCGACGACGTCCCAGACCGCGGACAGCACCGCCGGCTCACTGCCGACGACGTACACGTCGGTTGTCACGACATGCGCCATGTCGCTGCCGACCGCGCGCAGTTGCTCGTCGAGATTGGCCAGCACCTGCTCGGCCTGCCGTACGGGATCGCCCTCGCCGACGATGTTCCCCTCGGCGTCGAGGGGAACGGACCCGGCGAGAAACGCCAGCCTCGTCGCCGCTTCGACTATGGATGCGTGTGAGTAGCGGGGAGGAGTGAAGAGGCTGGGGACGGTGACGCGTTGGACCACTGGGGGCTCCTGGGAGTGGATGTTCGGCTTCGGGTCAGGCCCGGCGCGGGCCCTCGCCGCTGTCGGTGGGCAACCTGCCGATGATGTGGGCCGTGGGGGAGGAGCCGCACCCGAATATCGGGTCGGGTCGGACCGGGTTTCCGGGCCGCGTGCCGGTATTCGCGCGGCGCGTGAATACCCGGGCCTTGCGGCGCCGAGTCGACGGGCAGGTGGAATTCGCGGACGAGGCGAGCGGGAGAAGGGTGCATCCGGTGCTTTTGCCGGGGGTGCGGGCCGGGGTGGTGACCCGGACCCGTAGGCTCCGTTCAGTCTTCAGACTTGGCTGGCGTGTGGGTCTCGTCCGTCCCGCGAGGACGTCCTGCAAGTACGTCGTGCAGGTACGTCGTGCAGGTACGCCCCGCAAGCCGTCAGGAACGACCACGGAACGCGTAAGGACCCCCCCATGACTGTTCCCCCCACCTCCCACCGCGCCCGGTCCCGCGTCACGCGGCGCGGGCTGATCGGCGCCGCGGGCGCGGTCGCGGCAGGCGCCGCGCTCACGCCCGTCGTGATGGCGAACACCACGTCCGGCACCGCGGATTCAGGCACCCCCGACGGCGAAGCCGGTACGGCCGGTACGACCTCCGAGACCTTCCCCACGACCCGGGCGAAGGAGGCCACCGGCGAGGAGCCCGTCGAGGCGGCCTTCCCCATCGGTTACGTGGGTGTGCGCTGGGCCGGCACGAGCGGGACCGCGGGCGGCGGCATCCGGCTGACCGACGCCGACGGAGGCAAGGGCGCCTGGAAGTCCCTGAGTGACAGCGGCTGTTCGGGCAGCAACGGCGGCGCGCTGCTCATCCCCGCCGACCAGGCTTCCGGTTACGAGCTGAAGGCACCGGACGGCGCCACCGGTCTGCGCTCGCTGGCCCTCGACACCACGCAGGGCCCACAGCGCGAGGTGGCTGTACCGAAGGACACGACCCGGGTGCGGGGCGTCGCCTATCTGTCGCGTGCGGCCTGGGGCGCGGACGAAGCACTGCGCTTCAAGGCGGACGGCACGGAGAACTCGCCGACGGCGTACTACCCGTTCCAGACGATCACGGTCCACCACACCGACACCCCCAACGGCGACCCGGACCCGGCCGCCACGGTGCGCGCGATCTACCAGTTCCACGCGATCACCAACGACTGGGGCGACATCGGTTACCACTTCCTCATCGACGAGAAGGGCCACATCTACGAGGGCCGTTACTCGGGCGACGACGGCATCCCCGCGCACGACGCCGACGGCAAGCTCGTCACCGCCTTCCACGTGGGCGGCTACAACTCGGGCAACCTCGGCATCGCCCTCCTCGGCACCCTCGTGGACCAGGGCCCGACCGCCGCCGCCCGTACGGCCCTCACCAGCCTGGCCCGCGTCCTGACCCGCCTCCACGGCGTCGACCCCAAGTCCCAGGTCACGTACACCAACCCGATCAACGGCACCAAGAAGGACGTCCCCGAAATCAGCGGCCACCGCGACTGGATGGAGACGGACTGCCCGGGCGGGACGATGTACGGGGAGCTCGCGGCGCTGCGGGAGGCGGTGGCTGACGGGCGGTGACGTCTTCGTAGGACTTGCCGTCCAAGAGCGAGAGTAGGATTTCGCCGGTCAGGTGGGGTGCGTACTCGACGAGTCCGAGTAGCTGCTCCTCGGTGGTGAGGGTGCGGACAGACCAATACCAGGGGTTCGGCCACACCGAAGGTCGGTGAGCTTCTCTGCACATCACTGTCGCCCCGCCGTGACAACTGCCGCCGCGTCGGCCGCCGTCCGGTCCACCGCTGACGCGAGGGTTGGCCATGAGTGGGACTTGATCCGGCTGAGCCGCCAATCTTCAAGCTCTGGGCACGGGATCGTCCGATTCGGCAGGCAGACAGACGCCCCTTTGGTAGCTTCGTCCCCTGTGCGAGAGGGCGACCGGTCACGCGCCGGTTGGGGTCGGGGGACACAAATGAACAACATGCCGAAACCGAAGCTGGTCTTCGTACATGGCATCGGCGGGCCACGTGACCCGCGCGAAGAACTCGTGGAGTGGAAGCGGGCATTGGCCGGCGGCGCGCGGGCCGCGAAACTCGCCTCCGACATCTCCGCACTGACCACGGACTGGATGGCGGACTGCTCCTTCGCCCACTACGGCGACCTGTTCGTCGACGGCGAGCCCCAGAGCGCCGGCGGCGCGGACGACCTCGACGAGGAGGAAGCGGCCATTGTTCTCGGCCTGCTCGCCGAGTTCCTCGAAGAGGAGGCGGCGCGGCCGGCGAACCAGGGCGACAGGGCACTGGGACGTGTACGCGCACAGCTGAGCCCCGACGGCCAGCCGCAGGGTGCCGGCGGGGCCGGCCGTCACCTTTGGGCCATGGCGACCGCGGTGGTCGCGGTGCCTGGAGTGGCCCAGGTGGCCCGCTGGTCGAGTGCCAGGGACGTACTCGGCACGTGGTCCCAGCCGGCTCGATACCTGCGGCGCAAGAACAAGGACGCCCAGGACACGACGCTCGACGAGCGGATCAGGGCCCGGGTCCTGGAGTGCCTGGACCCCGCACGGCCCACCGTCGTGGTCGGGCACTCCCTGGGCAGCGTCGTGGCGTTCGAGGCGCTGGCGTCGTACAACGGCCCCGTACCGCTTCTGGTCACCATCGGTTCGCCGATCGCGACCAGCGGACTCGTCTGGCCGCGGCTCAAGCCGCAGCCGCCCGCCACCCCCGACTGTGTCGATCGCTGGCTGGATTTCTGGGACGGCGACGACGTGGTCGTGCCGCGGCGCAAGCTCGCCGATCTCGTCCGGCCGAACGAACGAGGGGTCAGACCGACGCCGCTGCGATTCGATTCCCGTATGTGGTGGGCCCACGGGGCGACGACATATCTCGGGCGCGCCGAGGTCGCGGAGCCGGTGATGCGAACACTCTCCGCCGCGTCCGTCGCCTCCGCCGACACAGATCCGTCTGCCGAACCGGCCCCTTCGGCCGGTTCATGAACGCAGCCCGGCCGACGACAACAGTCCGGCACGCCCTGGTCATCGCCACCCAGTGCCCGGCCGCGAACCAACACCTCAGCGGTCTCGTGACCAGCGCAGAGGAACTGCACCGAGTCCTCACCGATCCGGAGATCGGTGCCTGCCTGCCCAGCGAACAGGATGACAGCCTCGCACTGCGGTCCGGCCAGGTGTCCGCCCGGCAGATCGAGGACGGGGTCAAGGCCGCGGCTCGCCGGGCGAACGACGCGGGCGCCGAACTGGTCGTCGCCTTCCTCGGCCACGGTCAGACGCCGATGGGCAACTCGACGCTCTACTACATGGCACACGACACCGAGGTTGCGGACGCAGGCAGTTCCGTCCACGTCGGCAACCTCCTCGCCGACGTCGGCGACAAGCCCTTCGTCAAAGGTGTGATCGCCCTCATCGACACCTGCCACGCCGGCGCCGGCACCCCCGACGCGAAGGCACTGGCAGGCGGCTTCGGCCTGGGGAACAACAGATATTCGCTGCTCATGGCGGCGGCGGCGCATCAGAAGGCGTACGACCTCGACTTCAGCCGCAAACTGGCTTCTCTGCTGCGATGCGGTGTCCCGGACGGCGGTGAGCTCCTGAGGGCGGCCACCCTCAAACTGAAGCTGACGAAGGGCATACAGCGGCAGAATTGCGAGACCTCCGGTCGGGATGGGGACCAGGACGCGGTCGAGGAGTTGTGGGTGGCGCTGAACGTGCAGCGGCCGACCTGGACCCCCAGTCGGCAGGTCGGCCACATCGGGAGCCATGACCTCGACGAGGCACTGGCCGGGTGGCCCGGACACCCGGCCACGGTCGGCGGCTGGAACCGTTCGGCGCTGCGTCACCTCCGCGAGCAGGCGGCGGCCTCCGACTCGCCCGGAGCACTGAGGATCCGGCAGGTGGCCGACGGATTGCTGCACGCGGGTGTCACCGGAGACATGGTCCACGACTGGGCCGGCCGGGCGCTCACCACTCCGGCTCTGCGGAGTGTGGCCTCCGACCTGAACTCCGTCTACGAGGCGGCCGATCCGCCGCTCGATCCACTGCGACCGCCGAAGTGGGTCGAGGGCACGGCCCTGTTGCAGTACATACTCGAACACGCGGCACTCCGGATGTCCGTCAGGGGGGATCCCGTCGGACGCCTGGCGCAGGCCGTGGCCGCCATCTCCGACCGGTGCGGCCTCGACTCCGACGACGCGCGGGTCGAGGCCTGGGCGCGGCGTGTCGGCGGACTCGTCGAACTCAGTGATGCCGTGGCACGGCAGGCCGCACTGCGTCAGGACCGGGCGTGGCGACTGGTCATCAGCCTCCACGCCGCCCGAGTCGACTGGCCGGAATCGCTGTCGGTGTGGCTGCGCGACGGCGCGAGCGGCGAGCACCACGAGGAGTTCCCCTGCGAACCCACCCGCGCCGAGGTCGAGCGGCGGCTTCCGGAGATCGTCGGCTGGGCGCAGAGGAAGGTTCCGGGAGGTGCGCGGATCAGGCACGTCGACCTCGTGGTTCCCGCTCCGCTCCTGCTGACCTGGGAGCCCGAGATGGCGTCCGCCGGACGGTCCAAGCTGGGAGCGCATCACTCGGTGGTGCTGCGCTGGGCGGGACGCCTCGCGGTTCCGAACCACCTCGCGGGGATGAACGAGGAGGACCGGGACCGGCTGAAGAGCCTGGAAGCAATCCACTTCGGCGACCGTGGTGCTCCCGTCGACTGGCTCGCCGACAACGACACCCGTGACACGGGAGCGCTGGTCGAGCGCTTGAGCATGGGGGCCTACGACCGGGCCATCGGCCTCGACCATCGTCCGCCGCACGTCGCGGAGCTGGTGGAGACCCTGTTGGCCCATACCCCTATCCTGCTGTGGCCGCGCACGGACGCCGACGCGGACGGCCGGGGACGCGGTTGCCTGGATGAGTACTGGGAGCGGTTGCCCGACCAGTTCATCGAGGCGTACCGGCGTCGTTGGCATGCCGAGGCGGGTGGGCCCGCCCGCCCGGCGCGGCCGGGAGACGAGCACCTCGCGAACCTGGCTGGAATCCGGGCCGCCTGGCACGACCTCGAATGGCTCGACTTCTGCCGCTGGTTCGAGCAGCAACCTCCGACCCACCAGTGGAGCGCGTGATGTCCTGGAACACGTACTACGTCGGAAACGGCGAACCCCGTGATGTCACCCTTGCCGACCCTCCCCCGTGGCGCACCTTCCCCCGGGTCTCCGACCAGCACGCCTTCCAGCCGCCCGAAGGCCTGACCGATGCCGTCAACGCCGCTCTCTATCTCCACCGCCCCCTGCTGATCACCGGCTCCGCGGGTACGGGCAAGTCCACTGTCATCGAGCAGGTCGCTGCGGAACTGAAACTCGGGCCCGTGCTGCGCTGGCACATCACCTCGCGGAGTACGCTCCCGGACGCGCTGTACCAGTACGACGCGCTCGGCCACATTCACTCCCTGCGCCTGCACCAGACGGCCTACGAGGGACGGCTCATGGGGCGGAGCGGAGGGCGTGGCCGCGGCCGTGACCGGACCAAGGGCAATCAGCCCGCCGACGACATCGCACCGTTCCTCAAACTCGGGCCCCTGGGAACCGCGTTGCTTCCCGGCGAGCGGCCCCGGGCGCTGCTCATCGACGAGATCGACAAGAGCGATCTCGACCTGCCCAGCGATCTTCTCGACGTGCTGGAGCGCGGGGAGTTCGAGATCCCCGAACTCGTACGCCACCGTCTGCGTCAGGTGCAGATCCGCGAGTGGGGCGAGAAGAACGAGAGGAAACGGACCTGTCTGGTGCGGGACGGCCACGTGCAGTGCACGCGGTTCCCGTTCATCGTGATGACCAGCAACGGCGAACGCGACTTCCCCGCACCCTTCTTGCGCCGTTGCATCCGCTACTCCATGCCGGCGCCGACGGTGGACACGCTCCGCGACGCGGTGGCCGCTCACCTGCAATGCGAGGTGCCCGAAACCGGGCAGGTGCCGAAGCTCATCGAGGACTTCGCCGCACGTGTCGCCAGGGGCGACGCCCTGGCGGTCGACCAGCTCCTCAACGCCGTACGGCTGATCAGCGACGAACAAGCGCCCAGCGGCGCGCGGCGCGACCGGATTCTCGACCTGCTCCTGCGCGAACTCTCCGGTGGCTGAGGCCATCGAATCGTTGGTCCGCGCGCTGGCAGGGGCCCTGAGCGAAGACGCGGACGCCACAGCGATCGCCGATGCCCTGTGGCTGGCAGCGGCCCCCGTGGCCACCCTTGCCGCGCAGCGGGGCAGCCTGCCCGAACCGGCGCCTTCCGACGACGCCGGCCCGGAGCCCTCGCAGGCCCCAGCCCTCGACGCACCTGTCTCGCCGCATCCTGTAGAGGACGCGGGCGCGACCGCTCTCTACGAGAGCCTGCCGCACACCCCACCGGCGTCGGGCGCGGCGGTGACGGTTCCGGGTGGCCGGGATCTGCCCCGGGCCCTGGAGTTGCGCAGAGCGCTGCGGCCCTTCAAACGCCGCTACCCGCAGGGCCGGCGCTCGGAACTGAATCTGGACGCGACCGTCCGCGACTACCGCCGCACCGGCGAACTCACCCCTGTGTTCGCCCTCGCCCCCGAGCCATGGTTCGAACTGCTGCTGGTCATCGACGCATCGCCCTCCATGGCCGTCTGGAGGAACACCAACGCGGAGTTCGCCACCCTCCTGGCCGGACTGGGCGCGTTCCGACGCGTCCGGACGTGGAGCCTGCGGCCAGGCTCCGCCCCCGAGGTCACCGACCACCAGGACAGGCGAGTCGCCCCAGGGCAGGCCGTCTCTTCGGACGGTAGACGCCTGGTGCTGGTGCTCTCCGACTGTGTGGCGCCCGGCTGGAGGCGACCGGAGACATGGCAGTTGCTGCGCCGTTGGGGAGCGAAAGGCCCCGTCGCGCTGCTCAACCCGCTGCCGGGCCGCCTGTGGCACCGCACCGGCCTGGGCCTCCCCGCGATCCGTGTCGGACAGCGCCGGCCCGCACTCAGGAACGCCGATCTCACCTTTCACGTCCCCCTGCTGCTCCGCACGCTGCGCGGCGCCGAGGACGCGGACTGGCAGGCGTTGCCCACGCTCACGTTCTCCCCCCACTCCCTGGCGCGCTGGGCGGAGACCTTCATGCGCGGGTCGCCCCACGGGTACGACGCGGTCCTGGTACCCCGCACAGGCATCGTGCCCAGCCTCTTCCCCACACCGAACGCCGCGCAACGGACCGGTCCCGACCCCACGGAGGCGTTCCTGCGCACAGGTTCTCCCTCGGCTGTACGGCTGGCCGCTCTGTGCAGCCCGTTCGGCAGTCTGAGCCTGCCTCTTATGCACCTGATCCGCCAGCAGATCCTTCCCGAGGCGGGCGTCGGCGACTTGGCCGAGCTGTTGACGAGCCCCGTCGTGACCATCCAGGCGCACGAGGACGGGCCGGCGGTCGTCCTTTTCGACGACGCGACACGCGAGCGGCTCGCGTCCCGCCTCAGCCGTCGGGACGCCTGGCGCACATACGAGGCTCTCAGCCGTCACATCGCCGCCAGGGGCCCGGGCGGTGCGCAGGACATCCAGGCGACCGCGACGTTCGAACAGGGCTCGGTTCCGCCCGAGCTGTACCCCTTCGCCCGCGCGTCCAACGAGTTGCTGGCACTGCTGCGCGAAAGCGGACCGGTGCGGCCCGCACCGTTGCCGGGCATCTCGGAGACCCCCGTGCCACCGCCCGACCCGGTCCCGGGTCAGCGCCTGCCCGACCCGGCACACAGCACCGCGCTGCTCATCGGCGTGTCTCGTTACGCGAGAGGCCACTCATTGCCCGGCGTGGACGCCGATCTCGAGGAGATGCGGTCCTATCTCACCTCGCCGGAAGGCTGGAACCTGCCGGTCGACCGCTGCGTCTCGCTCGTCAACCCCCGCGGGGCGAGCGAGGTCCTCGAAGCGATCACGCGGGCGTGCGACACGGCCGACACCGTGCTGCTCTACTTCGACGGGCACGGGTCGGTCGACCTCAGGGGCCAGGCCATGTGGCGGCTCTCGGGAGAAGGAGACGATGAGTGGCGGACCTCCGGGAGGCTGGAGTTCCTCCGCGTCGCGCAGGTTCTCGACGAGTCGAGGGCTCGTCACGCCATGCTGATCCTCGACCACGACGGGGGTGCGGAGGCTACCCGGGCCCTGCGCCGGGACCTGAATGGACGGGCCGGGCGAGTAGCCCCTCGAGTGCAGGTGCTGTCCGTCGAAAAGGCACGGGGCACCTCGAGCCGGGGGCCATTGACGCAAGAGCTCCTGAGGATCGCGAGCCAGGGCGTGCCAGGCGGTCCCGAGTTCCTGGACCTGTCCGCCATCGGCAGGCCCCTGAGCAGCGTCGTCTTCTGGTCGCACGTCCATGACGTCGTCATCGCCAGAACCCCTTCAGCCCCCGCCTTCGCGCGCAATCGGGCTTGGAAACCGCAGGTTCGACCGACTGGCACCCATGAAGAGAAAGGTGTCGGCGTCACCGATCCGGTCGATCTGACCGACGCGGTGTACGAGTCGGTCCAGCGACGTCTTCAGTCGGCTCTCCCTCATACCTATCAAGGCGTGTACCGGAGAGCGGCGAACCGTCTTCTGCGCGCGCTGCTCGACTTCGCGGCGGGCTTCGTCGACGGAGCCGAGCAGGCCGACAGCGAGGTGGCACTGGGCGCCGCCGCTCAGGACTTTCTCGCCGATCGGGGGATCACTACCGAACGCGAGGTGTCTCGCGACGATCGACGCGTGGATGTCGTCTGGTCTTCAGAAGCAGGCCTGTTCGATGTCCACCTAGCGCGTGACGGAGCTGCTCGCAGTTGGAACGCCGACTCTTCGGTCAGCTTCGAACTCGTGCTGGACCGAGAGGTGGAGGCCGAGATGTCCGATCTCGTCGACTGCGTCTCCACGGTTACCTCGGAGGCATTCACCGGCGGTGAGAAATCCTGTCTTGTGATCATGCGCCTGCCGGTCCCACAGGACAACATCCAAGTCCCTGACGTAACTGTCGATGTGGCTGAACGTGAGGCGATGGATCCTTCCTGGGGTCTGAGGTGGTTCACGCGGAACGCCCTGTCCGACGCGGTGGAGTCGGCCTGTGAGCAACTGCTCGGTGAAGCCGTCGGGGACGAGTCCGCTGACGACGACGTCATGGACGTCGTCTGGACACTGAACGGGGTGGCCCTGCCGTCCGGTCTCACGGACGTGACCATCCAGGACGTCACCCCCGTTACCCAGTCGATCGTCTGGGACACCGTGGAGGAGTACGAAGACGGTTTGGTTCTCGGGCAGGTGACGGTGGACGTCCAGCTCGTCCTCGAAGGGTTCATGGACAAGAACGACTATGCCCTCGCCATGCGCGAGGTGCGGCTGCTGGAAGAGGTCAACGATCATCTGGTGGAGGTGAGTGTGGAGCGGAGCGCTCAACTGGTCTTCGACGCCCGGCGGGAATCGGAGGATGTCGAGCTGGAGTTCCGCGGTACGAATCCGCCTGAGCCCCACCCGCACGAACCCACGTGAGGGACGGGCCTGCCTTGCTCCTGGTGTGCCTGACATTCCCTCAGGGTGACCGGGAGGAGCTGGATGTCTGCCGACCGGAACGCCTTGAGGTCGGTCAACTCACCGCGCGGCAGGGCGCGGCGACATGATGACTGACCTGGGTCCTCAAGCGTGCCGGCGTGTGAATTGGGTGGCATCACAGGGTCCGGGGGTCGGCTACGCCCTCGGGCCCGCTCCCGTTTCCGCGGGTCGCCTCGTCCGCTCCCGGGTCTGCGCGTCGACGGCCGTTGCCGTTCCCGCGCGTCGCCTTGTCCGTTCCCGCGTGTCGTCGGCCGCTCTCGTTTCCGCGGGTCACCTTGCCCGTTCCCGGGTCTGCGCGTCGACGGCCCGCCCCCGATTGCGTTCATAAAGTTCGCGGCATCCCCGCGAAGTGTCACATCGCCGAAATGGTTTAGTTCCCTTCCCTCCAGCAACCCGATCTACCGTGGACACCACGCCAGCCCGGCCGACGTCGCCCGAAGGCAACCCTCGCCCTCGCCCGACAGGAGCCCCGTGCCACTCCCCAGCATCGCCGTTCCGCCCTGGCTCGCCCATGCCCTGCGCGCCCAGCGGGGGCCGGTTCCGTGGAACGCGGTCATCCGGGGTGCGCTGGCGGCCGGGCCACTGTTGCTCGCGGCGGTGGTCGCCGGGCGGCCGTCCGTCGGAGTGGTCGCCGCGCTAGGGGCCATGCTCGCCGGGTTCAACGACCGGCGGGGGAGTCGGCGGACGGCCGTCAAGAGGCTTGGGGCGCCTGCCCTCGCGGGGGCAGGTGGGCTGCTCGTCGGGTCGTACGCCGGAGAGCATGTCGGGGCCCTGACGCTCACCCTCCTCCTCACCGGGCTCGGGCTCGTCGCGGGCGGTATGAGCGCCGTCGGGCCGGTCGCCTCGGGGGCCGGGACGCAGCTGCTCGTGGCCGCGGCCATCGGGGCCGGGATGCCGCTCCCCGAACCCGGCTGGCAGCGCGCGCTGTTCTACCTCGCCGGAGCCGGCTGGCTGCTCACCCTGCGGCTCGCGCTTCCGACAACCGGGGCCAATGCCGGTGACTACCGGTTCGACGGTGAGCGGGACGCCGTCGGTGCGGTGTACGACGCGATCGCCGAGCTGCTGGTCGCGGCCGGGGGGACGGACGCGACCGCCCGCCGGGTCGCGCTGACCGCCGCGCTCGACCACGCGCAGGACGCGCTCGCCGGGCCACGGCTGCGGCGGTACGCCAGTTCCGGGGCCGAGCGGCGGCTGCACGCGCAGTACGCCGCCGCGCTGCCGCTCGCCGAGGCCGCGACCGCGCTCGCCTGGGCGGGAGAGGCCGTGCCCGGGCGGGCCGCGGAAGGACCCCGGAGGCTCGCAGCCGCCGTACGGACCGGCACGCACACGGGACCGCTGCCCGCACCCTCCCGATCAGCGCCCGCGCTGCGCGCCCTCGACGACGCGCTGCTCCACGCCGCCGACGCCTTCGACGGAGGCGGCACGGGAAGGAACCTGCACACCCGGCGTCGTAGCGCCCGGTCCCTCGCGCGCACCGCCTTCGGCGCGGGAGGGCGTGAGTACGGGCTCCGCGTCGCCCTCTGCTTCGGCGCCAGCGCGGGCGTGGCACAGGCGCTGCATCACGCCCCGTGGTCGGGGAACCACTCCCACTGGTACTGGCTCCCCGCGACCGCCGTCTTCCTGGTCAAGCCCGATCTCGGGCCGCTCGCCTCGCGCGTGCTGTGCCGGGCGGCGGGAACCGTGCTGGGCGCCCTCCTTTTCGCCGGGCTCGCCGCGCTGCTGCCCAGGCCCGCCGGGCTCATCGCCGTCGTGGCCCTCTGCGGGGCCCTGATCCCCGTCGCCACGCGGCACTTCGCCGCACAGACCGCTGTCGTCACCGTTCTCGTACTCGCCCTCGTCATGGTGGCGGGGGAGCCGCCGGCCGCCTGGAGCCGCATCAGCGAGACGCTGTTGGCCTGCGCGATCGTGCTGCTCGTAGGGCATCTGCCGGCGCTCGGGCAGCGCGGAGGGACGGTACGGGCCCGGCTCGCCCGTGCCATGGAGGCGGCCGACGCCTATCTCGCGCATGTGCTGAGCGACGACACGACGGACGACCGGGCCGGCCGCTGGGCCCTGCGACGCGAGGCCTATCGCGCACTCGCCGAGGCCAAGGCCGCGATCGACCTCGCCGCCGCCGAACTCCCCGCCCTCGCACGGCACGCGGAGGGTACGGACGAGGTGGCGGCCACCCTCGAACGGATCGTCGACACGACGACGGCGTGCGCCGTGCAACTCGACGACACCGGGCGCCTCACGCCCCGCCACACCGAGCGGATCGCCGAACTCCTGGACGAACTGGCCGAGGGGCGGGTACGGGCGGGGCTTCGCGTGAAGCACGGCCGCGGGTCCGAAATCCCGATCGCCGTGTGACGGTTGGGGTGCTGGGGTGCTGGGGTGCTGGGGTGCTGGGATGCCGGGACGCCCTGCTGTCTCCGTCCGGCATGAGACAAGCGGTTCCCCAGTTCCGCGGTTTCCCGGTTCTCCGGTTCCCCGGTTCATGTGATCCGGCGCCACGCCACCGTCGTACGGTGACGCCATGACGCCGTCTCCCGTGACCCCGTCCGCCCATGCCCATGCCCAGGGCCCCGCCGACCTCCTCATCACCGGCTGCACCGCCCTCGTCCACGACGATCACGAAGGGATCGCCTTCGTCGAGGACGCCTCGATCGTCGTACGAGGAGGGGTCATCGAGGCCGTCACCGGCGGCGGTCCCGGTGTGGACGCCGTCCAGCGCATCGATGCCCGCGGCCAGGTGGCGATGCCCGGCCTCATCAACTGTCATACGCACTCGCCGATGGTCGCGCTGCGCGGCATCGCCGAGGATCTGCCCGCCGAGGAGTGGTTCAACGACTTCGTCTGGCCGATCGAGTCCAACCTCACCGAAAGAGATGTGGAGTTGGGTGCGCGGCTCGCCTGCGCCGAGATGATCCGCGGTGGGGTCACCTGCTTCGCCGACCACTACTTCTCGATGGACACCGTCGCCGCCGTGGTGGCGGAGAGCGGGCTGCGCGCGCATCTGGGGGAGGCGTTCTTCTCCTCGCAGGGGCCCGAAGGCCGGGAGAAGTCAGTGGAGTTCGCGCTGCGGCACCGGGGATCGGCAGACGGCCGCATCACCACCGCACTCGCCCCGCACGCCCCGTACACCGTGGACGACGCCGACCTCGCCGCGACCGCCGAACTCGCCCGCGCCCACGGACTTCCCGTGCACCTCCACGCCTCCGAGAGCCGCGACCAGACCGACAACAGCCTTGCCCGGCATGGTCGTACACCGATCGAGATTCTGGAGCGGACCGGGATCCTCTCCACCGGAACCAGCGTGCTCATCGCGCACGGCACCGGCATCGTCGAGCGCGACCTGCCGGTGCTGGAGCGCGCGGCGGAAGCGGGAACCGTCGCTGTCGCGACCGCGCCCCGTGGGTACCTGAAGTTCGCTTGGGGCCCGACACCGGTGCGGGCCCTGCGCGAGATCGGTGTTCCTGTCGGGCTCGCCACGGACGGGGCCGCCTCGAACAACTCCCTGGACGTGTGGGAGTCCATGGCGCTCACCTCGCTCGTCCAGAAGTCGGCTGAGGGCGATCCGAAGTGGCTGACATCCCGTCAAGCCCTGCACCACGCAACGCTTCAGAGCGCGCGGGCCGTCGGACTCGGCGAGCGGATCGGCAGCCTTGCGCCCGGGCGGCGGGCCGACATCATCCTCGTCGACCTCACCGGGCCGCACACCCAGCCCGTGCACGACCTCGCGGCCACGCTCGTGCACAGCGCCCGCGCCGGGGACGTACGTACGACGATCGTCGACGGCCGTGTGGTGATGCGGGATCGCGAGCTACTCACGCTTGATCTGCCATCCACCGTACGGGAGTTGGGGGAGCGGTTGCCCGCCCTGATCGACCGGAGTCACGGGAAGCGAATCCAGGAGTACGACGCCTGATCGTGCTGGCTGCCGGTAATACGGTGCGTTCAGGACGTTCAGGACCGACCGATTTCAGAAATTCTCCTTACCGCCGATGAGTTCTGCTCCTCTCTCCGGTCCACCCCACGAAAGCACCGTTTTGTAGGAGGGGCACATGACGCTTCCGCAGATCGTCTCGGGCGACGAGTGGCGCGCCGCGCGCGAAGAACTGCTGGCCAAGGAGAAGGCCGCCACGCGTGCTCGGGACGCGCTCAACGCGGAGCGCCGCGGGCTGCCGATGGTCGAGGTCGGCAAGGAGTACGTGTTCGAGGGCGGCGACGGGAAGGCGACGCTGCTCGACCTCTTCGACGGGCGGCACCAACTCGTCGTCTACCACTTCATGTTCGCGCCGGAGTGGGCCGCCGGCTGCCGCAGCTGCTCGGGATTCCTCGACCAGATCGGACACCTCGCGCATCTGCGGGCCCGGAGCACCGAGTTCGCCGCCGTGTCCCGTGCACCGCACACGAAAATCCTCCCCTTCAAGGCACGCATGGGGTGGACGGTGCCGTGGTACTCGTCTTACGACAACGAGTTCAACTACGACTTCCAGGCATCCTTCGGCGGCGAAGAACCCTACGAGAGGCCAGGAATCAGCTGCTTCCTGCGGGACCGTGACCGTGTCTTCCACACGTACTCGACGTACGAGCGAGGACTCGACGGGATCGGTTCCACGACCAGCCTGCTGGACCTGACCGCACTGGGAAGGCAGGAGGAGTGGGAGGAGCCCAGGGGGCGCTCATCTGCGCTGGGAGCGCCCGCAGGCAGTGAACGGATCCGATATCACGACGAGTACGCGGACTGATACGACGGCTCACCCGAGGCGTGATGGAGCGAGAGTTCCGTCACACCGAACCCGAGACGAAGTGTCGACTACGTCTCAGTACTGTTACTTTACGAGCCGTTCACCCCATGAGGGGCGTTTAACTCTACGAGAGCAGCGCTACATGGAGGTGCAGGGTGAACGGGCGAACGGTGCTGAAGCGCTTTCCCGCAGGTGGGCCGCGCGGGTCGTGGCCCGCGGAGGAGTTCGCGCAGGCGCGCCGTCTGGAAGGTCAGGCCGCCGAGGTGGTCATGGATCTGTCGACGGACGCGTTCCTGGTGGTCGTGTGGGCCGCTGAGCTCGTCGAGTGAGGCGGGGGATGCGGGATGCCGGAGGCCGTCCCGGGCTTCCTTCCCGGGGGATCAACGGGCTCGTTGGTGGCGACGGCAAGTCACCGGGCTCCCTGGTGGCGATGACGAGCCAACCGGCTCCCTGGTAGCCCGGCGATCAGCCGGCCTCCCTGCCGGCGACCTTCGACGTGAACTGCTCCGCCTGGAGCGAGTACAGCTCCGCGTAGACGCCCCCGGTGGCCAGGAGTTCCGCCGGACTGCCGGACTCCACGAGGCGGCCCTGGTCGAGGACGTGTACGAGATCGGCGTGGCGCACGGACGCCAGCCGGTGCGTGATGAGGATGACGGTCTGGCCGGTGCCCGCCAGCGCCCTGATCTTCTCGAACACCTCCAGCTCGGCCCGGGCGTCGAGTGCCGCCGTCGGTTCGTCCACGATCAGGATGCGGCCGCGCCGGTACGCGGCCCGCGCGATGCCGAGCCGCTGCCACTGCCCGCCCGACAGCTCGTGCCCGCCGCTGAAGCCGCGGCCAAGCAGCGTGTCGAGACCGCGGGGCAGATCGGCCACGACGTCCTCCGCCCCGGCCTCGGCGACCGATGAAGCGAGTCGTTCGTCCGTGAGCGGCGCCGAGGCGCGGCCGACCGCGACGTTGACGCGGGCCGTGAACGGCCACCGTTTGAAGTCCTGCGCCACCATCGCGATGCGCTCGGCGAGCTGGTGCCGGTCCGCGGTCGCCGTGTCGACGTCGTCCCACAGAATCCGGCCGTGCTGGGGCGCGTACAGCCCGGCGAGCAATTTCACCAGGGTCGTCTTGCCCGAGCCGTTCTCGCCGACGAGCGCCACGATCCTGCCGAGCGGGAGACTGAGGGTCACGTCCGCCAGTGCGGGTCTGACCGAGGTGCCCGGATAGGTGAACGTGACGTTCTCGAAGCGGATTTCGCGCGGATCGTCGGGGAGCGGTTCACCGCCCTCCGGGATCGCGCGCTCGGCCGCCTCGACGTACATGCGCTGCAGGTCGCCGACGAACAGGGCGTCCTCGTGGAGGGAATTGACCTCAAGGACCAGTGTCTGGAGGCTCCCCGAACCCGTGCGGATCGCGATCACCGCCGTACCCGCGACGGAGAGTGCCATCGCGCCGCCCAGCAGCAGTCCGCCGAGGGTCGCGTACGTCGCCACGGTGGCGAGGCCGGTCCAGGCCGCCGCTATCAGGCCGGTGCGCGCCGAGAGTCTGGCCAGGCGCGACTGTTCCGCCTCGGCGGCCTCCGACATCGAACGGAAGTGGTGCAGCAGGAACGGCCCGACGCCGTGCACGCGAATCTCCGGAGCCGCGGCGGGCTCGGTGAGCAGGCTGCTGATCAGGTGTCCGGCGCGGGCGTGCTGCACCCAGGTGTGGAACGACTCGTAGCGGCGCCGGGCGATCGTCAGCGCGCTCCAGGCGCTCGGCAGCGTCATCGTGACGAGCAGCGGCAGCAGCGCGGGGTGCAGCACGGTCAGGACGCCCGCCGCCGCGCACAGGGAGATCATCGCGTTCACGACCCGGGTGGCGATCGTGATCATGCGCCGGGCGGACTGGGCGCCGTACTGCGCGGTGTCCAGCAGCTTGTGGAAGGCGTCGTCCTCGATCGCGGCCAGTTCCACGGCCGCCGCCCGCTCCAGATACAGCTCGGTCGCCACCCGCTCGACCTTCGGTTCGAGCCGGCCCGTCGCGTAAGTCGACGCGGCCCGCAACAGCGCGGCGATCAGCATCACGGCGGCGACCGTGACCAGCGCCGGGAGCGCGCCGCTCAGCCGGTCCTCGACCGGGCCGCTCGCCATCAGCCGCCCCAGCACGCTGTTGACGGCCAGCAGACTCACCGCCTGCGCCGCGCCGCGGGACAGCTCGGCGGCCAGCACGATACGGGCGGCGCGGCGGTCCGCCTTCCAGGCGAGCCGGAAACTGGACGCGAGCAGGGACGGCAGCCGCGTCACCATGGCGCGGAAGTTCAGCTCCAGGAACGCGTCGGCGTGCTGGGACCAGCCCATGTCGTAGCGGAGCGGGCCGCCGAAGAGCAGATGCTCCGATTCGGAGGGGGCCGGTTCGTCGTCGCCGCGCCGCTTCTTCGCCCATTTCCGCACCGTTGGCCTCCCCCGAGAGTGGACGCACGGTGCATTCCCCAGGAACGGGGCGCTCCACCCGGGGCGGCCAAGGAGTTTCACGGCAACCGATGCACTTCGGTCACGTCCGGGCATCCGGAGTGCGCGGTGGTGTCTCTGGGCGTGGCCCACGCGCTGAGCCAGGCTCTACGCGCGGAGCCAGCTCCTATGTGCCGAGCCAGGGCTTACGGCGCTGAGCCAGGCCCTACGCGCTGATCGGACGCGACCAAACGGGTGTCGTGCCGATGACCCGGCACACGGCCAGATAGAGCGGGATCGGCGGGGTGTACGGAACGGTGCCGGCGGGCTTGTGGATGAGCCCGGGAGTGTCGGGCGCGTCCGGTATGACCGCGCCCGTGGCGTAGTGCGCGGGGGCCGGCCAGTCCAGGGCGACGTCGGAGTCCGAGGGGACGATCCACCACCAGTTCGCCCGGTCGGCGTAGACACAGCCCACGCGGGGCAGCCGCGGCAGCAGCAGCGGTCCGAACCGGGCGGGCACGGACACCGCGTCGCAGCCCAGCGGCACGGTCATGTCCTCGGGCACCGGGAGACGTCTGATCGGGCCGGGCGCCCGCTGGGCGCGCTTGAGGCGGACCATGGTGTCCAGGCTCAGAACCCGCGCTCCGGCTCCCGCGGCCGACGTACCCCTGGCACTCATTCGGCCCCCGTTCCCCAGGACGCTTCCGTCCCGGTGCCCCGGCCGTCGGCCGTCGGCTTCTTCGCGCTCCACCCCAGGTCGGACCGGGCCTCGGTGTCCGCGTCGTACCGGTCGGGCGAAGGGCGGTCGGTCGAGTGCTCCAGCTCCGCCCACACCAGCAGCCCGGGCCCGGTCTCCTGAGCTCCCCAGGCTCTGCAGACAGCATCGACGAGGAGCAATCCCCTCCCGTGCTCCTCCTCGGGCCGCTGAGGCCAGGGGCGCGGCTGACCAGGAGCGCATCCCTCGTCACGTACGGCTATCCGCACCAGGTCGTCGTCGTGATGCAGCTCACAGACGACGCGCTCACCGGCGGTGTGCACGATGGCGTTGGTGACCAGCTCGGATATGACGAGAGTCGCCGTGTCGCAGGTGTCCGCGCACACCGCCCAGCCGGACAGCCAGGCGTCGGTCAGGCGTCTGGCCCGGGCCACGGAGCCCGGGTGTGCGGCCAGCTCGAAGCGGAACCGGCGCTCGGCGGCCACGCCGGGCCGGGGCCCCGCAGCGGCACGGAGACCGGATCGGTCCTCGGCGGCACCGGGACCAAGCCGGTCCTGGGTGGCGGCGCCGGGACCGAAGCAGTCCTCGGCGGCGTCTGTTCCTAAGGGCACGGACGGAGTCACGCTTGCCACTATCGCCCCGCCGTGAACACTTGGCAAGAGTCACTATGAAAAATGCAGAGTGCCGTATGACTCTGTGGAGGCCCGTGGCACACTGCTCGCAACAGCACGCCGAGCGGCGCCAGTTGGGATCGTCGAAAAGGACCCCGAACGGCGCCGTCCGGGCTGTCAGGACACTGTGAACCGGCTGTCAGACTCTTTATGGAGGTGGGACGTGAGCGAACCGCGGTCCGCGCCGACGGTCGGCCAGGTCGTTCTGGGCCGGCGCCTGCTTGACCTGCGGGAACGCGCGGGTCTCAAGCGTGAGGAGGCCGCGCGCGTCCTGCGGGTCGCACCCGCCACGGTTCGTCGGATGGAGATGGCCGAGGTCTCCCTCAAGATCCCCTACCTCCAGCTCCTGCTGAAGTCGTACGGCGTCTGTGACGAGGAGGCCGAGGCCTTCGTTCTGCTGGCCGAGGACGCCAACAAACCCGGCTGGTGGCAGCGGTTCCACGACATCCTGCCGGGCTGGTTCTCGATGTACGTCAGCCTGGAGGGCGCGGCCGCCCTCATCAGGCAGTACGAACCCCATTTCGTGCCCGGAATCATGCAGACCGAGGAGTACGCGCGTGGTGTCCTGAAGTCGGGCGCCATCGGCCAGACCAGACCCGAGGACATCGAGCGGCATGTGGCGCTGCGCATGCAACGCCAGGATCTGCTCACCCGCGCGGACGCCCCCCGGATCTGGGCCGTGATGGACGAGACGGCCCTGCGCCGCCCCATCGGCGGCCCCGAGGTGATGGGCGCCCAGATCGACAAGCTGCTCGAGGCCATGGAGCTGCCCAACGTGACCCTGCAGGTGCTCCCGTTCTCCTCGGGACCGCACCCCGGCACGTACGGGCCCTTCGTGCTCTTCCGCTTCGCCGTGCCGGAACTCCCGGACATGGTCTACAGCGAGTACCTGACCGGCGCCGTCTACCTGGACGCGCGCTCTGAGGTGGCGACCCACCTCGAGGTCATGGACCGCATGGCGGCTCAGGCCGCTACTGCACATCGCACGAAGGAGATCCTCCGGGATCTCCGCAAGGAGCTGTGAATGGAACGCATGAGGTCGCGGATACGCAACGCGCGCATCTACAACGGAATGCCCGCCCGTGAACTGGGCAGCGAGGGCTGGCACAAGCCGTGGAGCGGCGGCAACGGTGGCAACTGCCTGGAGGCAATGAAGCTCGCGGACGGGCGCATCGCGGTCCGCCAGTCGGCGGACCCGGACGGGCCCGCACTCATCTATACGCCCGGCGAGATGACCGCGTTCATCCAGGGCGCCAAGGCCGGTGAGGCGGACTTCCTGCTGTCCTGATCGGGCTGTGCTCCTCTGCTTACTTCTGTCTCAACTCCTTAATCTTGGTGCCGACTTGATCGCCGTCTTTGTGCTGACTTGATCACTTGCCACGGCACTTACCACGGCATTCACCACGGCACTCAATACGGTATGGACCTACGGAGACCGTCATGACCGGGCAGGGCCCCATCGAGATCGACACGAGCAAGCCGCATCCCGCGCGGATGTACGACTGGTTCCTCGGCGGCAAGGACAACTACCCCGTGGACGAGGAGATGGCCAAGCAGCTCCTCGCCGTTGATCCCCGGGTGCCGGTCATGGCGCAGGTCAACCGCGCGTTCATGCACCGCGCCACCCGCTGGCTGGCCCAGAGCGGTGTCCGGCAGTTCCTGGACATCGGCACGGGCATACCCACCGAGCCCAACCTCCACCAGATCGCCCAGCGGGTCGCACCCGACGCACGCGTCGTCTACTGCGACAACGATCCCATCGTGCTGGCCCACGCGGCGGCCCTGCTGCGCGGCACGGACGCGGGCGTCACCGAGTACGTCCAGGCCGATGTGCGGGATCCGGACATGATTCTCGAACAGGCCCGGAAAGTCCTGGACCTCACCCAGCCGGTCGCCCTCTCGCTCGTCGCACTGCTGCACTTCATCCCCGACGAGGACGGTGCCTACGAACTCGTCGACCGCCTGATGGCCGAACTTCCCTCCGGCAGCTACCTGATGCTGTCCCACGCCTCGGGCGAGTTCGACGAGGAGAAGGCGGCCACGGCGGCCGAGCTGTACCGCAGGCGTGGCCTGACCATGGCGCTGCGGGGCCGCGCGGAGATCGCCCGCTTCTTCGACGGCCTCGAACTGGTCGAGCCCGGTGTCGTGTTGCTCGCCGACTGGAAGCCGGAACTGGGCGTGGTCATCGTGACGGAGGGCGACGAGCCGGTGCCGGGGTACTCGGCGGTGGGGCGCAAGCCGTGACTCCGGGTTGAGCCGGCCCTGTGCGGCGCGTGACTCGGGCTTGAGCCGGCCCCGTCTGCCTGGCGGCCGACGGGGTCACCCTGGTGGCAACACCCCGCACAACGCCTCAACTGCCGCCCCGTAGGCATGCTCGGCAGGCGTCGCGTACCCCACGACGAGCCCGTCCGGCGCCGGCATCACCGCCTCCGGGTGCCGGAACTCGCCCAGCCCGTCGAGCGCCACGCCCTGCCAGACCGCGGCCTTGACGGCCGACTGCTCGGTCCCCGGCGGCAGCCGCAGCACCGCGTGCAGGCCGGCCGCGACGCCGGTGACCTCGATGTGCGGGGCCCGCGCGGCGAGCGCGGCGACCAGACGGTCACGGCGCCCGCGGTACCGCTGCCGCATACGCCGCACATGGCGGTCGTACGACCCGGAGACGATGAAGTCGGCGAGCGCGAGCTGATCGGGTACGCCCACCCACGCCTCCCGCTCACCTTTGACCGCGAGCACGGCATCGACGTACCGCTCCGGAAGGACCATCCAGCCGAGCCGCAACGCGGGCGACAGGCTCTTGCTGACCGAGCCGATGTGGATGACCCGCTCCGGGTCCAGGCCCTGCACGGCACCGACCGGCTTGCGGTCGTAGCGGAACTCCCCGTCGTAGTCGTCCTCCAGGATCACTCCGCCACGCGCGCGTGCCCAGTCGATCACGGCGGCACGCCGCTCGGGGTGCAGCGGACCGCCGGTCGGGAACTGGTGCGCGGGCGTGAGCAGTACGGCCCGTTCCCGGCCCAACTCGCCCACCTGGGCGCCGTCTTCGTCCAGGGGCAGCGGCACGGTCCGGACGGACGCGGCGGCCAACAGCTCGCGGTGGAAGCCGAGGCCGTACGACTCGACGGCGAGTGGGCCCCGTAGAACCGCGGGAAAGAGCAGCCGCAGGGCATGCGCGAAACCGGAGCAGATCACGATCCGCCCCGGCTCCGTGCGCACGCCACGCACGCGTGCCAGGTACTCGGCGAGGGCGTGCCGCAGCTCGACGCGGCCCGCGGGATCACCGGGCCCGAAGGCCTCGTTGGGCGCCTGCTGGAGGGCCCGCCGGTAGGACGCGAGCCAGGCTGTACGCGGGAAGGACGACGCGTCCGGTGTGCCCTGCCGCAGGTCGTGCCGGGGTCCACGCGCGCGTGAAGGTGCCCTTTTCGGTACGCGCGAGGGGGCGCCCAGCGGTTCGGCGCGCTCGGCGACCCGCGTGCCCGAACCCTGCCGGGCGGTCAGCCAGCCCTCCGCGACAAGCTCCGCGTACGCGTCGGCGACCGTGTTGCGCGCGACGCCCAGGTCGGCGGCGAGCGAGCGGTACGGCGGCAGCCGGGTGCCCGGCACGAGCCTGCCGCCGCGTACGGCCTCGCGCAGGGCACCGATCAGCGCTGCCCGGCGCCCGCCGGACCCGGCCACATCCAGCTGCAGGTGCAGGTCAGCACCGATCCGCTCCGCAGAATTGACCCATGTTTTTTCCACGGAAATGCACCCTACAGCGGGTCTTTCCGCACCGTAGATTCATGGTCATGACGACGAACACGAACACTGCGGAGGCCGCTCAGGCGGCCGTGACCGGCCACGCCCGCCTCGACTTCGCCAAGTCCGCCCCGAAGGTCTTCCGGGCGCTCATCGGCTTCGACGCGGCGGCCCGCGACGGGCTCGACCCCGCCCTCGTCGAGCTCATCCAGATCCGCGCCTCGCACATCAACCACTGCGCGTACTGCCTCCACATGCACACCAACGACGCCCGCAAGGCCGGCGAGAGCGAGGACCGGCTGCACCTGGTCGCGGTGTGGCGCGAGGCCCGTCACTTCTTCACGGAGAAGGAGCGCGCCGCTCTCGCCCTCACGGAGGCGGTCACCCTGGTCGCCGACGGAGGCGTCCCGGACGACGTCTACGCGCAGGCCGCCGCCGTCTTCGACGACCAGGAACTGGCCCACGTCCTGGCCCTGATCTTCACGATCAACACCTGGAACCGGGTGGCGCTGTCGACGGCGAAGGTGGCGGGCACGGACGAGCGTCGCTGACGCGTGTGGTCGGCGCGTGTGGCTGACGGACGTGACTGACGGACGTGACTGACGGACGTGGCCGACGGACGTGGCCGACGGACGTGGCCGACGGACGTGGTCGACGGGTGCCGCTACGCGGTCATCGGGCGGTCGTACGGCCCGATCGGCGTCGGCAGTCGCGAGTCGCCGCCCGTCAGACGGCGGTCCACCGCGGCCGCCACCGCGCGGCCCTCGGCGATGGCCCACACGATGAGGGACTGGCCGCGGGCCGCGTCCCCGGCGGCGTACACCCCGGGGACGTTCGTCGCGAACTCCGCGTCGCGGGTGATCGTGCCTCGCGGGTCGAGAGCCAGGCCCAGCTGGTCGATCAGGCCGTCATTGCGGTCGGGCCCGGAGAAGCCGAGCGCGAGCAGCACCAGGTCGGCGGGGAGTGTCCGCCCGGAACCGTCGACCGGGCGGCGCCCGGCGTCCACCTCGACGAGGTGCAGCGAGCGGACATGCCCCGCCGCGTCCCCGGTGAAGCGGAGCGTGGACGCCGCGAAGAGCCGCGCGTCCGCGTGCGCCGTGGGCGCCGTCTCCAGCGCGTCGGCCTCCTCGTGCGCGGCCGAGAGCCGGTAGATCTTCGGGTACGTCGGCCAGGGCTCGGCGTCGTGGTCGCGCTCCGCCTCCGGTAGCGGATAGATGTCCAGCTGGGTCACGGACGCCGCGCCCTCACGCACGGCGGTGCCCAGACAGTCGGCGCCGGTGTCCCCGCCGCCGACGATGACGACGTGCTTGCCGGCGGCGGACAGCGGCGACGTCTCAAGGTCGCCCTCGCAGACCCGGTCGGCCAGTGGGAGGTACTCCATCGCCTGGTGGATACCCTGCAACTCCCGCCCTGGTACCGGGAGTTCACGCCAAGCCGTCGCGCCCACGGCAAGGATCACGGCGTCGTATCGCGCCCGCAACTCCGCCGCCCCGATGTCCCGCCCGACCACCGTCGACGTACGGAACTTGGTTCCCTCCGCCCGCATTTGACCCAGCCGCCGGTCCAGATGCCGCTTCTCCATCTTGAACGCCGGGATCCCGTACCGCATGAGCCCGCCGATCCGGTCGGCCCGCTCGTACACGGCGACGGTGTGCCCGGCCCGCGTCAACTGCTGTGCCGCGGCAAGCCCGGTGGGCCCCGAACCGATGACCGCGACCGTCCGCCCGGAGAGCCGGTCCGGCGGGCGCGGCGGCGTGAGCCCGTCCGCCCAGGCGCGGTCGGCGATGGCCACCTCGACGTTCTTGATGGTGACCGCGGGCTGGTTGATCGCGAGCACGCAGCCCGCCTCGCACGGCGCGGGGCACAACCGCCCGGTGAACTCGGGGAAGTTGTTCGTGGCGTGCAGCCGGTCGCTCGCCGCTCGCCAGTCCTCCCGGGAGACGAGGTCGTTCCACTCGGGGATCAGATTGCCCAGCGGACAGGCGTCGTGGCAGAAGGGGATACCGCAGTCCATACAGCGGTCGGCCTGCCTGCTGATGATCGGCAGCAGCGCTCCGGGGACGTACACCTCGTTCCAGTCCCGCACCCGTTCCTCGACGGGCCGACGCGGGTACTCCTCGCGCGGTGTGGTCATGAATCCCTTGGGATCGGCCATGGCCGTCTCCCTTACGTACGCGGCGGGCACGGGGCCGCGCGGCCGTCGGACGTCTTCGGCCCACGGCCTCCGGGCGGCACTCCTTTCCCGCCACGATACGTCGCCGCCGTGGGCCCCGCCGCTCAGCTCGCGGCCTCCGCCTGCTGCTCCGCTTCCCCGTGCTGGTGGTGGCTCAGGCGAGGGCGAGGACGTAGGCGATCGACGCGGCGGCCGCGGCGGCCGTGCGGATGTGGTTCCACATCGTCCACTCGCGTACGTACGTGGGCCAGTACGCCGTGGCCTCCGGGCTGCCGGGGTCCATCTTGGCCGGCGCGTCGTTGCGGGGGACATTCGCGGCGATGGTCACCCCGAAGCACCCGAACAGATACAACGCGCTGCCCAGCAGCAGCTCCACCGTCCCCTCGTCCGGCAACAGCACGAACGTGACCATCGCGACGGTGGCGCACAGCAGCGCCGACCCGATGAACGCCAGCATGAACGCGGGGCGCAAGGCGACCACATTGATCGACTTCATCGCCGCGACCCCCTGTGCGGGAGGCAGCTCGGCGAGCCCCCTCATCACGAACGTCGAGAACCCGTAGAACACCCCGGCCACCAGCCCACAGCCGAGCACACCCAGCAACGTCAGCACGAAGTACGGCCCATCGATCATGTCCACTCCCACATCGACCCGAAGCCCAAGATCCTGCACATCACCAGCCACCACTGACTGTCACCACTAGTGAAAACCCGTACGTCGACGGTGACCATGGCCGAGGGGCGCGAGGCCATGCGTGAGCGTCCAGGTGACCCATCCCGATCCCCCACCCACCCGTGGGGCGGCGCTTTCAGCCCGTCCGGCGTTTGAGGACGAGCGCGTTCAGCGCGATAAGGGGGTCTGGGGGCGGAGCCCCCGGATACGGGACGGGCAGGGGCGGAGGGGGCGAGAAACCGCCTCTACGCCGGCGCGGGTGAGGTGGCCGGGGAATGACGGCCCGCGCGGTGAAGCGGCCGCACGTGTCCGTCACGGCGACGCCTGCCCCGCATGCCACCCGCGCACCGTGGCCTCCACCACGGCAGCGATCCGCCGCCGCGCCTCATACCGAGGCACTCCGCTCATCAGCAACTGGTCGTACGGCGTGTCCGCGTGCCGCACAGACGCCCGCACCGCGGAGGCCACCGCGCCCTCCGACAGCGCGCGCCCCGCAGCGCTGCGCCCCACCCGCCCACTCCCACGCACCGAGGCGTGCACGGCGATGTCCCGCGCCCGCCCGGCGGGACAGCCCGGAAACCTCCGACGGATCTCCCGCGCGAAGGCGTCCGTGAACCGCAGATCCTCCGCCTCCCGCCGCCGCGCGTCCCGAGCCCGGCGCCGCCGCCGCGCCTCCGCATCCGCCAGGCACCGCTCCTCCGCCCGGGCCAGCGCCGCCTCCTCGACGAGCACTCCCTGCCGCTCGTACCGGCTTCTGCGCCGGTTGAACCTCACCACCACCGCCGACAACGCACTCTCCTCCCGCGACCTCCGTGTCAGCGCGGTGTCGCCCCGCGGCAGGAACACCAGATGCCCGAGATCCGCGCAGTCCAGACACCGCGGCGCCCCCTCCTCCAGCACCAGCAACGCGAGCGGCCCGGTCCGGCACTCGGCGCACTGCCGCTTCTTGAGCGGCTGGACGACGAGAAGTCCGGCGCGGTGCGGGGGAGTTGCGGTCAGCGTCATACGCGGTTCATTCCCCCCGTCCGCCCGGGACCTACGTCACCGACGGGCTATCCCCAAGCCGACGCCTGCGAGGGGGCATCGGAGTCACCTCGGGGGTGAGCCCTCGTTGAAGACCGACACCCGCGTACGGTGCAGCGTCGGCGCCTCGATCTCGTCGAGCACCGCCACCGCGAGGTCCGCGTACGACAGGTGCGCGGTACCGTCCGGCGCGGTCTCGCCCCCGAACCGGTACCGTCCGGTGCGCGGGGCGCCGTACTCCAGCCGGGCGGGCGGCGTGAGCATCACCCAGTCGACGCCGGCCGCACCCTCCCTGCCCGCCCTCTCCCTGCCCACTCCCTCCTTGCACCCTCCCTCCCTCTCCGCCTGCTCCCGGTCCGCCGCCTCCTCGACTGCGGCGTCCCGCAGTCGCCGCAGCCCCTCCGCGTGCGCCAGCGCGAACGGCCGGATCTCCGCCGGGAAGGCCTCCGAATCGTCCATCACCGCCCGCCCGTCCGCCCCGACGAGGTTCGCGAACAGTCCGACGGCGACGAGCCGGTGCACTCCCGCCCCGGCGAGCCCGCCGAGCAGCGCGTCCGCGGCCTTGACGAAGAACTCCGGGTCGAGCGAGTCGAATCCCCGCTCCGGACCACTGAACGGCGATACGGCGTGCACGGCCGCGGCATGCCCGCCGACCACCCCGGCAACCGACACCGGATCGATGACGTCACCCCGTACGACCGAGACACCGTCCGCCCCGAGCTCCGGATACCGGCCCGGCTCCCGCACCACGGCCGTCACCCGGTGCCCCCGCCGCCGCGCCTCGTCCGTCACCGCCCGCCCCGCGCGCCCACCCGCTCCGAACACGACGATCCCAGCCATGCCCAACCCCCTTGCCAGGCGGCGCATTTCACTGCCTGACCTGGACGGTATGCACGGGATACCGGTTACTTCAACGAAATCGGCGCTAGCCTCGAACGATGACCGAGCCGTCACGAACCGAGCAGCGACTGGTACCTGCCGAGAGCCTCCCCTCCGATTTGTTCGACCCCGTGTGCCCGTCCGGAGCGATGCCCTTCCGGATCGGGGACAAGTGGACAGGCATGGTGATCCGCTGCCTCGAAGGCGGCCCGCGCCGCTTCACCGCACTGCGCGTACCCCTCCGCGCTGTCACCCCCAAGGTCCTCAGCCAGACTCTCCGCGCCATGGAACGCGACGGACTGGTCACCCGCACCGCGTACGACGAGAACCCGCCCCGCGTCGAATACGCCCTCACTTCCCTCGGCCGCACCCTCATCCCCCTCCTCGACGCCGCCCGCACCTGGAGTGCCACGCACCTCCCGCAACTCCTCGCAGCCCGCGACGCTCACGAGAACGCCTCCTGATCGCGGCATCATGGGGCATGTGCGACTCCAAGCGATCACCTGGGAACGGCTCGGCGACCTCCTCGCCGAGCGGCTGCTCGACCTGAAACCGGACGACGGCAGCCCCTGGCCGCGCATCGCCTTCGACGGAGCCCCGGCCGCCCGCCCCGGCGAACTCGCGCACCGCGTCTCCGAGGCGCTCCGCATACGGGGCCGGTCCTCGCTCGTAGTCGGTACGGAGGGCTTCCTGCGTCCGTCGTCGGTGCGGCTCGAATACGGCCGCGAGGACGCGGAGTCGTATTACGACGGCTGGTTCGACACCGGTGCGCTGTGGCGTGAGGTCTTCGGCCCCCTCGAACCCGGCGGCGACGGCCGCGTCCTGCCCGACCTCTGGGATCCGGCGACCGACCGGGCCACCCGCAGCCCGTACGTCCAACTCCCGCCCAACAGCCCTCTGTTGCTGCACGGCCCCTTTCTCCTTCGCCACTGGTTCCCCTTCGACCTCAGCGTCCACGTGCTCCTCTCTCCGGGCGCACTCCGTCGCCGCACCCCCGAGGCCGAGCACTGGACCCTCCCCGCCTTCGCGCGCTACGAGACCGAGACGGACCCGGGCGCCGCGGCTGACGTCCTGGTACGCGCCGACGATCCACGTCATCCCGCGTGGAACGGCTGAGCGCGACCAGTCACCCAAAACCCTTCTGTATGCACGTGCATGTAGTTATGCTGATGGTCATGACGCTCTCCTTCGGTGAATCGGTCCGCACCCTCCTCGACGCCAAGAACTTCGCCAGCGTCGCCACCCTCGGCCCCGGCGGTGCTCCCCAGAACTCGGTGGTCTGGATCAAACGTGAGGGCGACACCGTGCTGTTCTCCTCCACCGCCGGACGCCAGAAGGTGCGCAACCTCCAGCGGGACCCCCGCATCAGCCTCTCGGTCTTCGACCTCGCCAACCCCTACACCTCGGTGGAGATCCGAGGCACCGCCGAGATCCTCCCCGACGACGCCAAGCGCCTCCCGTACGAGCTCTCCCACAAGTACCTCGGCATCGACCCTCCGGCGGAGAAGGACGACGAGGTCCGCGTGATCATCCGTGTCGTCCCCCAGAAGATCGTCGGATTCTCCGCCTGACCTGAAACCGGGAACTGCGACCCGAAACCGGGAACTGCGACCCGGAACAGGGAGCTCTGATGCGAAAACGGGAACGCTGACCCGAAACGGGAACTTCCGGGTGCGTTTCTCCGGGGGCGCGGCGAGAATGTAGGGCGCCGGGACTAGCGGTGCTTTCCGCGCCGCGCCGGCCGCCCGGCACCGGGAGGTACTTCATGACCACCGCCGGAGACATCATGCACCGTGGTGCCCAGTGGATTCCCGCCCACGAGACCCTGGACCGCGCCGCCCAGCTGATGCGCGAGCTCAACGTGGGAGCCCTGCCCATCAGCGACCAGAACGAACGGCTCTGCGGCATCCTCACGGACCGCGACATCGTCGTCGGCTGCGTGGCCATGGGCCACGACCCGGCACGGGTCACCGCGGCCGAGATGGCCCACGGCACCCCGCGCTGGATCGACTCGAACGCCGATGTCGGCGAGGTGCTCCAGGAGATGAAGGGGCACCAGATCCGCCGGCTTCCCGTGATCGAGAACAAGCGCCTGGTCGGCATGATCAGCGAGGCCGACCTGGCCCAGCACCTGACGGACGAACAACTCGCCGCCTGGGTCGAGAGCGTCTATGCGAGGAGCGCGACGAGCTGACCTCGTCGATCCTCCCGATCCGACAAGTCCCGGCGAGGTTTCCGCCGCGCCGGTCCTCCTCCAAGCGATCTGCCCGTTCCCGCGGGCTCGTTCGTTTCCCAGTGCGCACTCTCGTCCGGTCGGCCGCGCCGGGCGAGAGGCGCCTGAGGTCTCACAGCCAGCCGCTGCGCCGGAACCCCCGATACAGGACGAGGCAGATCGTGGCGATCACGCCGAGGACGAGTGGGTAGCCGAACGTCCAGCGCAGTTCCGGCATGTGCTCGAAGTTCATGCCGTACACCCCGCAGACCATCGTCGGTACGGCGATGAGGGCCGCCCACGCCGTGATCTTCCGCATGTCCTCGTTCTGCGACACCGTGACCTGCGCCAGGTGTGCCTGCAGGATGGAGTTGAGCAGCTCGTCGAAGGCGGCGATCTGCTCGGTGGCCCGCAGCAGATGGTCGGAGACGTCGCGGAAATAGGCCTGTATCTCCGGGTCGATCACCCGTATCGGGCGGGTGGCGAGCTCCTGGACCGGGCGGGCGAGCGGAACCGCGGCCCGCTTCAGTTCGAGGAGTTCACGCTTGAGCTGGTAGATGCGGCCCGCGTCCGCCCGAGCGCCGTTCTCGGCGAAGACGTCGGCCTCGACCTGGTCGATATCCGCCTGGACCGAGTCCGTGACACTCACGTAGTCGTCGACCACATGGTCCGCGATCGCGTGCAGTACCGCGGCCGGGCCCTTGGAGAGCTGCTGGGGATCGGCCTCCAGCTCCTCGCGCAGCGGGCCCAGCGACCCGTGCCTTCCGTGTCGCACCGTGATGACGAAGTCGGTCCCGACGAAGACCATGATCTCGCCGGTGTTCACCACCTCGCTGGTCGCCGTCAGTTCCTTGTGCTCGACGTAGCAGACCGTCTTGAACACGGCGAACAGCGTCTCGTCGTACCGCTCGAGCTTCGGGCGCTGATGGGCTTCCACCGCGTCCTCGACGGCCAGGGGGTGCAGGTCGAAGAGATCGGCGATGCCCGCGAACTCCTGGTCCGTCGGCTCGTGCAGACCGAGCCAGACGAACCCGTTGTCCTTCTTGCGGACCCGCTCCACGGTGTCGACCAGATCGCGGCCGCCGGGGACTCTGGCGCCGTCCTGGTAAGCCACGCAGTTCACTACCGCCGAACCCAGCGGGGACCGGGCGGGGTGGCTCAGGTCGACCCGGGTGCGTCGCCGTGCCAGCCGCGCCACCTTGCGGAGGCCGCTGACCTTGTCGAGGCCCGTGACCTTCCGCAGATTCCCTGCCATGGACATCTGGACTCCTTGCGTGGATCCCCTCGCGCCGCACTTTGCGCCTTGGCGTGCCAGTTTGCCAGGCCGGTTCGACCGCCGGACAAGCCTGTGGGAACGGAACATTCCGCTCCGGTACGTCGGCTGCGCTGAGTTCCGGTATGTCGGCTGCGGTGAGTGCCGACAACGGGAGCGTCGACGATTCGTGACAAGGCGGTCAAATGGGATGATCTCGCTATGATGCGAACCGACGGGTATCTCCTCGACAACCGGCAGGCCGGGGTGGAGCAGCGTTTCGACGCCTCCGCCACTCTCTTCGACCCCACGACGTTCCGGCACCTCGAACGCTTCGGTATCGGCTCCGGCTGGCGCTGCTGGGAGGTCGGCGCGGGTGGCACGTCTGTGGTCTCCTGGCTCGCCAAGAAGGTCGGCCCCACCGGACGGGTCATCGCGACCGACATCGACACGTCGTGGGTGGCCTCCGCCGCCCGCCCGCCGATCCAGGTGCGCGTCCACGACGTGGGTGTCGAGCAGCCGCCGGGGGACGGCTTCGACCTCGTGCACGCCAGGCTCGTGCTGGTCCATGTGTCGGACCGGGAGCAGGCGTTGCGGTCGATGATCAAGGCCCTGCGGCCCGGCGGCCGGCTCCTCGTCGAGGACGCCGATCCCGCCTTGCAGCCCCTGCTCTGCCTCGACGAGTACGGCCCCGAGCAACAACTCGCGAACCGGCTGCGCCAAGGTCTGCGCAGCCTGCTCGGGGAGCGCGGCGCCGACCTCGGATACGGCCGCAAACTCCCGCGTCTGCTCCGCGAGGCAGGGCTGCGCGGTGTGGAGGCCGACGCGTACTTCCCCGTCACCTCGCCCGCCTGCGCCGCCCTCGAATCCGCGACGATCCGTCAGATCAGAGAACAGCTCGTCACCGCGGGCCTCGCCACCCACCAGGACATCGACCGCCACCTGGCCAATGTCGCCTCCGGTTCGATGGACCTGGCGACAGCGCCGATGATCTCGGCCTGGGGGCGCAAGGGGTAGGCGCGGGAGGGGGGTTGACGCGTCCAGTTCGGGTGCCTTCTCGGGTGCCGGCAGGCACCCTCCGAGCAGGGTCACGTGCCCGTCGGCGGCCTCCCCCCGACCCGCTCCACCGCCATCGCCCCCGCCCCGCACCCCTTCACCGCGGCCTCCTCGGGCTCCGCGCCTGCGAGCAGGGCGGCGAGAAAGGCTCCGGTGAAGGCATCACCAGCGCCCGTGGTGTCGCGGGGTGTGGCGGGCGACGCCGGAACACGGGCTTGGACGGCGCCCGAACGGGCCACCAGGGCTCCATCGCCGCCCTGCTTGGCGACGACCAGAGGGACGAGGCGGCTCAACTTGGCCGCCGCGTCCGACGGATCGGGCAGTCCCGTCAGCAGGAAGGCCTCGTCGCGGCTGGGCAGCAGGATGTCGACGCCCTCCGCGAGTGCGAGGAAGCGGTCCACACCCAGTTGCGTGAGGAATCCCGCCGACGCCGGGTCCAGGCTCACCGGTACGCCACGTGCGCGTGCCGACCGCAGTACCACCGACACGAGAGCCCGGCCCGACTCGGAGAAGAACAGATAACCCGACAGGTGTAGCCGCGTGACCCCGTCGAGCAGCGCGGGAGACCAGTTGCCGGGTTCGAGCTGTGGGGAGGACCCGAGGTCCGTGAGGAAGGTGCGCTCGGCCGAAGCGCCGGTGTCCACCAGGCAGATGACCGTCCCCGTGGGGGCCTCCGGATCGACGACGAGCAGAGGGCGTACGCCGGATGCCATCAGCTCACGCTCGTGCCACGCGGCCGCGTCCGCACCCACCCGGCCGAGCAACCGCACGTCTTTACAGCCCCCGTGCGCCGCCCAACAGGCGACGTTGGCGCCTGCTCCACCAGGCAGGGTCCGGATCGTGGCGGCCGTGTCGGTACCCGCCGCCAACGGCCCCCGATGCTGGGCGACGACGTCCGTGACCACGTCGCCGATGACGAGCAGCGCCCCCGTGGCCGAGCTTCCGTTACGCCCGGCAGCCGCGTGATCCGTCCCGCTCACGCCGCCCCGGCCCAGGCGGCCGCGATCCGCCCCGCGAGACGTACGTTGCCGCGTACCGCCGCGAGGTTGGCGCTCAGCGAGGCGCCGTCCGTGTGCCGCACCAGAAAGTCGAGCAGGAACGGAGTCACGGCCTGCCCGGTCACACCCTCCGCCTCGCACGCGTGCAGCGCGTCGGCGAGCACGCGCGCGTGGAGTACGGGATCGAGCTGCTCCTCTACAGGGACGGGATTCGCGACGATGAGCGCCGACTCCGGACCGTCCAGCGTGTCCTGCGCGCGCATGACATCCGCCACCTGCCCGGGCGACCGCAGCGTCCACTCCACCGGGTGCCCCGAGTCGGACAGGTAGAAGCCGGGAAACTGTTCCGTGCCGTACCCGGCCACCGCCACGCCCAGCGTCTCCAGGCGCTGCAGCGTCGCGGGGACGTCCAGGATCGACTTGACGCCCGCGCACACCACCGTGATCCGGGTACGCGCCAGCAGACCCAGATCGGCGGACTCGTCCTGGGTCACCGTCCACTCCCGGTGCACCCCACCGAGCCCGCCCGTCGCGAAGACCCGTACGCCCGCGCGGGCGGCCAACAGCGCCGTCGCGGACACGGTCGTCGCCCCGCTCGCCCCCGACGCCACCGCGAGGGGCAGATCACGGTGCCCCAGCTTGCGGATCCCGTCCTCGTTCGCGACCCGCTCCAGCTGGTCCTTGTCCAGTCCGACAAGGGGCTGCCCGTCGAGCACGGCGATCGTCGCGGGCACGGCGCCTTCCTGCCGTACGACATCCTCCAGCTCCAGGGCGACCTGTAGATTGCGCGGGCGCGGCAGCCCGTGCGCGATGATCGTCGACTCCAGGGCCACCACCGGCCGGCGCGCGTCGAGCGCCTCTCGCACCTCTTCGGACACCACGATCACGCGCCTGCCTCCTGTCGGTCGTCTTTCCTCATCTCTGGCGAGCGGCACACCAGGTCAAACCCTTGCGACCGCTGTCACGCGCCCTCAGCCTGGGGGCATGACGGACAACTCGGCACGTCTCGACCATGTCGTCCTCTGGGTGCGCGATCCGGTCGCCTCGGCCGACTTCTACGAGAAGGCGGTCGGCCTGGAACCCCTGAGGGTCACCGAATTCGCCGCGGGTAAGGCGTCGTTCCCCTCCGTACGCCTCAATGAAGAGACCATTTTCGACCTTGCGCCGCTCCCCATGGCGCCGCACATGAACATGGTCCCTGGAGGCGCCGACAGCGCCGGTCACCCGGTCAACCACGTATGCCTGTCTCTCCAGGAGGACGATTTCGCGGCGCTGCGAGCACGTCTGGTGGAGCGGTCCGTCCCCGTCTCGGACTTCTCGTACGACTCCTTCGGCGCCCGCGGAATGGCCAGGCGCAGCTTCTACTTCCGTGACCCGGACGGAAACGTCTTCGAGGCACGGCACTACAAGTAGCGCACATGGGGTGCCCACGCGCGTGGGCACCCCTGTCAGCCGGCTGGGCGTATGCCTTTCAGTACCTCAGACGGGTCGTACGCCGTCCAGGGCCCCATGTGGATTGATCACGTACTTGCGGCTGGCACCCTGGTCGAACTCGGCGTAGCCGCGCGGCGCGTCCTCCATGCTGATCACCGTGGCGTTGACCGCCTTGGCGATGTGCACCCGCTCGTGCAGGATCGCCTGCATGAGCCCCCGGTTGTACCGCATCACCGGGCACTGGCCCGTGGTGAACTGGTGACTCTTCGCCCAACCCAGGCCGAGCCGTACCTTCAGCGTCCCTGTCCGGGCGTCCTGGTCGATCCCTCCGGGGTCGTCCGTGACGTACAGCCCGGGTATGCCGAGGGCGCCGCCCGCGCGCGTGATGCCCATCAGCGAGTTGAGGACGGTCGCGGGAGCCTCCTGGGCGTTCGGGCCGTGGGCCCTGGCCTCGAAGCCGACCGCGTCGACGGCCGCGTCGACCTCGGGCTCTCCGAGGATCTGCGCGATCTGGTCCTCCACGCTGCCACGTGACACATCGATGGTCTCGCAGCCGAAACTCCGCGCCTGGGCGAGGCGTTCGGTGTTGAGGTCCCCGACGATGACGACCGCGGCACCAAGGAGCTGCGCCGAAGCCGCGGCGGCGAGACCGACCGGGCCCGCCCCGGCGACGTACACCGTCGAACCGACCCCGGCGCCCGCGGTGACCGCGCCGTGGAAGCCGGTCGGGAAGATGTCCGACAGCATGGTGAGATCGAGAAGCTTCTCCCGTGCCTGGTCACGGTCGGGGAACCGCAGCAGGTTGAAGTCCGCGTACGGGACCATGGCGTACTCGGCCTGTCCGCCGACCCAGCCGCCCATGTCGACATACCCATAAGCGGCCCCCGGCCGGGCCGGGTTGACGTTCAGACAGATGCCGGTTTTCTGCTCCTTGCAGTTGCGACACCGCCCGCAGGCGATGTTGAACGGCACCGACACGATGTCCCCGACCTCGATGAACTCGACGTCCGGGCCGCGTTCCAGTACCTCTCCGGTGATTTCGTGTCCGAGGACCAGCCCCTCGGGCGCGGTCGTGCGGCCCCGCACCATGTGCTGGTCACTTCCGCAGATGTTGCTGGCGAGCACCTTCAGGATGACCCCGTGCCGGCATTTGCGACCGATGTTGTCGGGTGCCACTCCTGGCCCGTCCTGCAGTTCAAGCGTCGGGTGGTCGATGGTCCTGACCTCCACCGCACCCGGCTTGAGATACGCGACTGCCCTGTTTCCGCTCATGCCTGATCGCCGTCCTTTCAGCCCCGTTGCTTCGGACGCCAGCGGCTGTGCGCACATCCGAGTCTGCTACCAGCCGTGCCTTCCGGCCACCCTCCGCGCCAGGGCCTTTTCGAGGAGAGGTGCCCCCTCATCGCCCTGGGCGCCCGGATGCCCTTAAGGTGACCGCTCATGACCACGAACTCCCAGGCCACGCCCTCCTTCGTCGTGCACATCCCCGACGTGGAGCTCGAACCGGAGCCGCTGGACCCGGGCCAGATCGTCTCCGGCGCCCCGGTCGTGACGGGCAAGGTCCTGTGGGAGTCGGCGGACGGCAAGCAGTTGCGTGGCATCTGGCAGATCACGCCCGGAGTCGTGACGGACACCGAGGCGAACGAGCTCTTCGTCGTCGTCAGCGGCCGCGCCACGATCGAGGTCGAGGGCGGCGACGTCATCGACGTGGGTCCGGGCGACGCGGCGATCCTGCGCGAGGGCGACCGCACGACCTGGACGGTCCACGAGACGCTCCGCAAGGCGTACCAGATCGCCCTCTGACGGCCTGCTCGGCGGCCCGCAGCGACCTCGCCCCAGGGCACGGAGATTCCGTGAGGAGCGCCGAGCGGAACGCCGGCCAGAAGGAACGCCCGGCCCGGCCTGCTGCGATTTGCCGGCGACTCACCGGGGAACTGGGGCGGGCCTCAACGGTGAGCCACGCGGCGGCTCACCACGCGGCCGGTCAGAACAGCGGCTCCGGAAGCACGCCTTCCAGCGCGAGAAGCTTCCGCTTGGTCTCCAGCCCGCCGCCGAAGCCCCCTATGCCGCCGTCGCTCTCGACGACCCGGTGGCACGGCACGACCACCGGCAGCGGGTTCGAGCCCATGGCCACACCCACGGCCTGTGCCGCGCGCGGCTGGCCGACCCGCCCGGCCAGGTCGCCGTAGCCCACGACCGCGCCGTACGGAACGCCGGACGCCAGCTCACGCAGCACCTGGCGGTTGAACCCGGAGATCAGCGACCAGTCCAGCGGCAGCTCGAAGGCGCGTCGCTCGCCGGCGAAGTACGCCGTCATCTGACGTATCGGCTCGGCCAGGAGCGGGGAGTCGGGTGCCTCGACGGGCTCGCTGCCCAGACGTGACGCGAGCCGGTCGAGCGCCTTGTCGCGCACCGCGTCCGTGGCGTGGAACACCACGTTCACCAGGCCGTCTTGCGTCGCCGCCAGCAGCAGCGGACCGATGTCCGTGCCGACGACCGCCCACACGACCTGCTGCTCGTACTGCCCGTGGCTGTTCATGCGATCCACCGTACGGCGCGCCACTGACAACGCCCGCGGCCCGAAGGGGTACGGGATGACCACACAATGAGCGGAGTTGCCCAAGTCCGCACACCGGCGCCCCACAAGTGGGGCGAGGCCGTAATTCTTTGCCGGAAAATCGTTCGACCGTTCTGGTGGGAGTCATACTCTCTGCCTCAACCCTGACCGTTCTCGCGGTCCCGAGGGTGGGGGGCAATTCGAGGATTTCCGGGCGCAACAGGGAGGGAAGGGCAGCCACGTATGCAGGGCACGGTCGACGACTTCAGCTACGGACTCGTCACACCGGTAGTGGCATATCTCATGGCCTGCCTGGGCGGAGCGCTGGGTCTGCGCTGCACCACCAGATCGATGCTTGTCACCCACTCCTGGCGCGCGGGCTGGCTCGCACTCGGCTCGGCCGCGATCGCCTCGGGCATATGGACCATGCACTTCATCGCGATGATGGGGTTCACGGTCGAGGAGACCCCGGTCCGCTACGACAAGCCGCTGACGTTCGCGAGCCTGGGCGCGGGCATCGTGATGGTCGGCATCGGGATCTTCATCGTCGGCTACAGGGGAGCCACCGGAACGGCGCTCTTCACCGGGGGCACCATCACCGGCCTGGGAGTCGCCTCGATGCACTACCTGGGCATGGCCGGCATGCGGCTCAACGGGAAGCTCGAGTACAACACCTTCACCGTCTCCGCTTCGGTCGTCATAGCCGTCGCCGCCACCACCACCGCCCTGTGGGCCGCGGGACAGGTCCGCGGATTCCTCTGGAGTGTGGGCGCCAGCCTCGTCATGGGGCTCGCTGTCACGGGTATGCACTACACGGGCATGGCTGCCCTCAGCGTGCATCTGCACAACGCGTCCGGCACCCCCGGCGGGGACTCGCCCGCCGCCCTGCTCGCGCCGATGATGATCGGCCCGCTGGTCTTCCTCTGTCTGGCGGGTGTCGTCGTGATGTTCGACCCGCTGATGGTCATGGGGAAGCCGGACTGGACACCCGCGGAGAACAGGCCGGGAGTCCCCGCCCACCCGGCCCTCCCGCCTTCCGGACGCCGTCCGCCGCTGCGCCCCCGCCACGACCGGGGAAGGCGTAGGTCCCGCACCCGTCAGAGCTGGTGATCCGGCCCCGTTGTCAGTGCGGGGTCGTACGGTTGATTCCATGCGGCCCGTATCCAAGATTGAACGTTCGGTGGCGCCCTTCGAGGTCGTCAGCTCCTACCAGCCGAGCGGTGACCAACCTGCGGCCATCGCCGAGCTGGAAAAGCGCATCCTCGCAGGTGAGAAGGATGTTGTCCTGCTGGGCGCGACCGGCACCGGCAAGTCCGCCACCACCGCGTGGATGATCGAGAAGCTCCAGCGCCCCACGCTCGTCATGGCGCCGAACAAGACCCTGGCCGCCCAGCTGGCCAACGAGTTCCGCGAGCTGCTGCCGAACAACGCCGTCGAGTACTTCGTCTCGTACTACGACTACTACCAGCCCGAGGCCTACGTCCCGCAGTCGGACACCTACATCGAGAAGGACTCCTCGATCAACGAGGAGGTGGAGCGCCTGCGCCACTCCGCGACCAACTCGCTGCTCACCCGCCGTGACGTCATCGTGGTCGCCTCGGTCTCCTGCATCTACGGCCTCGGTACTCCGCAGGAGTACGTGGACCGGATGGTCCAGCTCAAGGTCGGCGACGAGATCGACCGCGACGACCTGCTGCGCCGCTTCGTGGACATCCAGTACACGCGCAACGACGTGGCCTTCGCGCGCGGCACCTTCCGGGTCCGCGGCGACACCATCGAGATCTTCCCGGTGTACGAGGAGCTGGCCGTCCGCATCGAGATGTTCGGTGACGAGATCGAGGCCCTCTCCACGCTCCACCCGCTCACCGGCGAGGTCATCAGCGACGACACCTCGCTGCACATCTTCCCGGCGTCCCACTACATCGCCGGCCCCGAGCGCCTGGAGCGCGCCGCCAACGACATCGAGAAGGAGCTGGGGGAGCGCCTCGCCGAGCTGGAGAAACAGAGCAAGCTCCTGGAGGCCCAGCGCCTGCGCATGCGTACGACGTACGACCTGGAGATGCTCCGCCAGATCGGCTCCTGCTCAGGCGTCGAGAACTACTCGATGCACTTCGACGGCCGCGAGCCCGGCTCCGCACCGAACACACTGATCGACTACTTCCCGGACGACTTCCTGCTCGTCCTCGACGAGTCGCACGTCACGGTCCCGCAGATCGGCGCCATGTACGAGGGAGACGCCTCCCGCAAGCGCACCCTGGTGGACCACGGCTTCCGGCTGCCGTCCGCGCTGGACAACCGTCCCCTGAAGTGGGAGGAGTTCCAGCAGCGCATCGGGCAGACCGTCTATCTGTCGGCGACCCCGGGGAAGTACGAACTCTCACGGGGTGACGGCTTCGTCGAGCAGATCATCCGCCCCACCGGCCTCATCGACCCCGAGGTCGTCGTCAAGCCCACCGAGGGCCAGATCGACGACCTGGTGCATGAGATCCGCAAGCGCACCGAGAAGGACGAGCGCGTCCTGGTCACCACGCTCACCAAGAAGATGGCCGAGGACCTCACCGACTACTTCTTGGAGCTCGGCATCCAGGTGCGCTATCTGCACAGCGACGTCGACACCCTGCGCCGCGTCGAACTGCTGCGGGAACTGCGCGCGGGAGAGTACGACGTCCTGGTCGGCATCAACCTCCTCCGCGAGGGCCTCGACCTGCCCGAGGTCTCACTGGTGGCGATCCTCGACGCCGACAAGGAGGGGTTCCTGCGATCGGGCACCTCCCTCATCCAGACCATCGGCCGCGCGGCGCGCAACGTGTCCGGACAGGTCCATATGTACGCCGACAAGATCACCCCGGCGATGGAGAAAGCCATCGACGAGACCAACCGCCGCCGGGAGAAGCAGGTCGCCTACAACAAGGAGAGGGGCATCGACCCGCAGCCTCTCCGCAAGAAGATCAACGACATCGTGGCCCAGATCGCCCGCGAGGACGTCGACACGGAGCAGCTGCTCGGCTCGGGCTACCGCAAGGGGAACGACGGCAAGGGCGGCAAGACCCCGGTGCCCGCGCTCGGCGGCAAGGCGGCCAGGTCCGCCAAGGGCAAGAGCAAGGAGACGGTTCCGACCGACCGCCCCGCGGCCGAACTCGCCGGGCAGATCGAGGACATGACGGCGCGGATGCGCGCCGCCGCTGCCGACCTCCAGTTCGAGATCGCGGCCCGGCTGCGGGACGAGGTCTCCGAGATGAAGAAGGAGCTGCGGCAGATGAAGGAGGGGGGACTCGCCTGACACCCTTCTGCCGGTGCCGATCTCCTCCTATACGCACTGTGTTGCAAGACCGACACAAAGTGCGCCCCAGGGTTCGGCACTGTCAGTGCTGCTGCGTAGGGTTCTGGTCATCCGCGGACACCGCGGAAACAGGGGACTTTGAGAGGGGATCAGCGCGTGGTCGACGTATCCAAGGGCAGTACGCCCGGTGGGCCTGGCGTCAATCTGACCAAGGGTCAGGCCATCAGTCTGCAGAAGAAGGACGGGGGAACCCTCACCGCGGTGCGGATGGGGCTCGGCTGGCAGGCGGCCCCCCGGCGCGGCCTGTTCGGCTCGCGCACCCGGGAGATCGACCTCGACGCCTCCGCCGTGCTGTTCGCCGACAAGCAGCCTGTCGACGTCGTGTTCTTCCGCCACCTCGTCAGCGACGACGGCTCCGTGCGGCACACCGGTGACAACCTCGTCGGCGGTGCGGGCCAGGGCGGCGACGACGAGTCGATCCTTGTCGACCTGCAGCGCATCCCGGTCCACATCGACCAGATCGTCTTCACCGTGAACTCTTTCACGGGCCAGACGTTCCAGGAGGTGCAGAACGCGTTCTGCCGTCTGGTCGACGAGACCAACGGACAGGAGCTCGCCCGCTACACACTGGCAGGCGGTGGGCAGTACACGGCCCAGATCATGGCGAAGGTGCACCGGGCGGGCGCGGGCTGGCAGATGACGGCCATCGGCACGCCGGCCAACGGGCGCACCTTCCAGGACCTGATGCCCGCGATCCTGCCGCAGCTGTAGGCGGTCCGGCGGGCGGCACACGAAGCGACACAGGGACAGACATAGGGGGGACAAGGCGATGACGGCCGAGCTGGTCCGGGGGCAGAACCACCCGCTCTCCCAGGTCCGTCTTGAGGTCCGCGTTTCGGCCGGCAAGCCGATCGTGGCCGGGGCCACGCTCAGCGACGAGCAGGGCAGGGTCCGCGGTGTCGAGTGGGTGGCCCACCCGGGCGCGCCCACCCTGCCCGGACTCGAGGTCTCCAGGCAGGCCGCGGCCGACCATCGCCTCGCGTTCGACCTGGACGCCCTGTCGAAGTCCGTGCACCGGGTGAGTGTGCTGCTCGCGCTGCCGTCCGGGGTCGGCGGCCCGGTCCGGTTCGGAGCCGTCGCCGCCCCCTTCGTCGCTGTCACCGGTCTCGACGGCTCCGAGGTCGCCAGCTACACCGTCACCGGCCTGGACGCGGAGTCGGCCGTCGTCGCCCTGGAGCTCTACCGCCGACAGGACGCGTGGAAGGTCCGCGCGGTCGGTCAGGGATACGCGGGCGGTCTCGCCGAACTCCTCACCGACCAGGGCCTGCCCGAGGCACAGCAGCTCGCGAGCAGCATCAACGAGGCGGTGGCCCAGGGCCTGGCCCGCTCGGTCGCGGCACCCCCGTCCCGTACGCCCGACGCGGACCGCTCACGACAGGCGGCCACCTCGGCGACGGGAGGGGACCAGCCGTACACGGCTCCGCCCCAGGGAGCTTCCGGGAACGTATCGCCGCCGCAGTCCCCGTACGACGCGTCCGGCACACAGGGCTCCACAGCAGCGCAGGCGGACTACCCCGCGGGACCCACGCAGGCCGACCCTTCCGCCGCCACGCCGGCGTCCGCGGCTGTCGCCGGCGGTCCGGTCGACTACAGCCACCCCGGTCGGCAGAACGCGGCCCCGCCCCCGCCCCCGCCGACCTCACCCCCGGCTCCGCCCGGACAGCCCGCACAGCCCGTCGCGGGCGACGCGACCGGCTGGTCCATGGAGGAGCGGCTCTACAACCAGGTGTGGGGCATGTTCGAGGACCTGGCCCGCACCACCGCCGCCTATCGCAGCGCCGTCGACTTCGCCGACTCGCGCATGGAGCAGGAGCTCGACAAGGTCCTGTCCGACCCGCGCAGCCGGATCGGCGGGCAGGGCGACGCCGCGCGCGAGGCGGCTCACGCCAAGCACGCCCAGCTGGTCGACCGGGCACGGGCGGCCCTTGACCGGGACCTGGCGCAGCTCGGTGCCGAGGCCGATGTCGTCGAGCCCGCGCTGCCCGCGGCGTTCGCGGGCTGGGACAATCCGGTCTGGCACGGCTACCGGGTGCCCATGGAGGTCCCGATGGCCGTGCGTCTGGGCGATCTCCGGCTGCCCGAGAGCGAGAGGCTGAGCATTCCGATGCTGGTCCGGCTGCCGCTGGAGCGCGGTCTGTGGATCGACAGCGGGCGCGCCGGCCTCAGCGATTCACTCGCCGACTCCGACGAACTGCGTCGCCTCGCCGTGGACACGGCCGTGTCGCATGCCGGGCGCCTGCTCGCCGTCTATCCGGCGGGTGAGTTCACCGTGCACGTCATAGATCCGGCCGGTTCGGGTGCCTCGTCCCTCGCGCCGCTGGTGCGGTCGGGGGTGCTCGAAGGCGCGCCCGCCGTCGGCGCCGCGGGGGTGGCCGACGTCCTGGCCCGCCTCACTCAGCGCGTCGACCTGGTGCAGATGGCGGTGCGCGGTGGAGTGGCCGACTCGCTGCCCCCGGACCTCGACACCGCTGAACAGCTGTTGATCGTCAACGACTTCCCGCACGGCTTCGACGACCGCGCCGTGACCCAGCTGCGCTATCTCGCCGACGAGGGGCCGGCCGTCGGCGTCCATCTGATGATGGTGGCCGACCGGGAGGACGCCGAGGCGTACGGGCCGTTGCTCGACCCGCTCTGGCGATCGCTACTGCGACTCACCCCGGTGCCCGACGACCACCTCGCCGACCCCTGGGTCGGGCATGCCTGGACCTACGAGCCGGGGCTTGTCCCGCCGGGCAGTCAGGTGCTCCAGCAGGTGCTCACGCAGGTTGCGGCGGCCCGCCGTCCCTGGAACCGCTGACGCCTCCAGCGGTTGTATCAAGTGTAGGTAAAGTCTCCTGACCAGCGAATTTGGACCTTCTTTTGCCAATCGCTTTACCTTTCCTTGGTGATTCAGGTACTGTTTTCCGTACGGAGGGGAGTACTCCCTACCAACTGCGGCGTACCCGTCAATACGGATCAGGCCAGATCCCGGGGCGTCGGCCCGCAGGCACCAGGACGCACCGCGCGTCCCGGCCGCCTCGGGTGGAAGAGACCTCCAGCAGCGACGACGCTGAAATTTGCCGTTACGAACTGCCGGAGGCGCAGTGGATGTTTCCCTGGCCCTATGGGTCCTGACGATCGCGGGCCTTGCCGCCCTCATCGCCGTCGACTTTTTCATCGGACGCAAGCCGCACGACGTATCGATCAAGGAAGCCGGAATCTGGACGGTCGTCTGGATCGCTCTGGCCGGACTGTTCGGACTCGGGCTGCTCGTCTTCTCCGGTGGCCAGCCCGCCGGAGAGTTCTTCGCCGGCTTCATCACCGAGAAGTCGCTGAGCGTCGACAACCTCTTCGTCTTCGTCCTGATCATGGCGAAGTTCGCGGTGCCCACGCAGTACCAGCAGCGAGTGCTCCTCGTCGGTGTGCTCATAGCCCTCGTGCTGCGCGCGATATTCATCGCCGCCGGTGCCGCCGTCCTCGCGAACTTCGCGTGGGTCTTCTACATCTTCGGCGCGTTCCTCATCTACACCGCCTGGAAGCTGATCCAGGAGGCCCGGGCGGACGACGAGGACGACGAGTTCGAGGAGAACCGGCTGCTCAAGGCCGCCGAGCGACGCTTCGGCGTGGCCGACCGCTACCACGGCACCAAGCTGTGGATCCAGCAGAACGGCAAGCGCGTCATGACGCCGATGCTGGTCGTGATGCTCGCGATCGGCACCACCGACGTGCTCTTCGCGCTCGACTCGATCCCGGCGATCTTCGGCCTGACCCAGGACCCGTACATCGTCTTCACGGCCAACGCGTTCGCGCTGATGGGTCTACGACAGCTGTACTTCCTCATCGGCGGCCTGCTCAGGAAGCTGGTCCACCTCAGCTACGGCCTGTCGGTCATCCTCGGCTTCATCGGCGTCAAGCTGGTGCTGCACGCGCTGCACGAGTCGGGCGTCCATGTCCCCGAGATCTCCATTCCGGTCTCCCTCGGCGTGATCTGTGGGGTCCTGGTCATCACGACGATCACCAGCCTCATCGCCTCCAAGAAGCAGGCGGCGCGGGAAGCGGTCGAGAGCGCGCCGAAGGACAGCATCGACGTCTGACCGCGTCGGCCGTAGGAACAGGCAGTCCTGGAGCGGTGCGCGGCGAATCGCCGGGCGCCGCTCCAGACGCTTGCTCGGGTCCTGAGCGCTCCCCGGCCGGGAGGGAGACGCCCCGGCCGGGTACAGGCGCCCATGAAGTTCGTGCAGATCATCGACTTCGTGACCGAGCACATCGAGGAGACGCGGGAACTGGCCGAGCTGTGTACCAGGCCGCCCTCCCTCACCGACTGCGACGTACGGGAAATGACCGAGCTGAAGTCGTGGCTCGATCCCGGGCCCCGCGTCACCGGAATGCGGGGCCCCAATCCGCCTGAAAGGATCACTGCATGCTCGTTCGATTCCGGTCACTCGTGACGCAATGGACGTCCGTCGTGCCCGTGATCGCGCTGGTCCTACTGGCCTTCACCTGGGGGCGAGATCTGCCCGGCGCGGTCGTCGCGCTGGTCACGGTGGTTCTTGCCGGAGCCGTGCTCGCCGCCGTGCACCATGCCGAAGTGATCGCGCACCGGGTCGGCGAACCCTTCGGCTCACTCGTCCTCGCCGTCGCCGTCACGATCATCGAGGTCGCCCTGATCGTCACCTTGATGGCGGACGGCGGCGACAAGAGCTCGACGCTGGCCCGTGACACCGTGTTCGCGGCTGTGATGATCACCGTCAACGGCATAGTCGGCGTGTGCCTGCTCGTCGCCTCACTGCGCCACGGACTGGCGGTCTTCAACGCGGAGGGTACCGGGGCCGCCCTCGCGACCGTCGCGACGCTGGCCACGCTCAGCCTGGTGTTCCCGACGTTCACCACCAGCAAGCCGGGCCCGGAGTTCTCCACGGCCCAGCTCACCTTCGCCGCGCTGGCCTCGCTGGTCCTGTACGGCCTGTTCGTGACGACCCAGACCGTGCGCCACCGCGATTACTTCCTGCCGATCACCCGGCAGGGCAAGGTCATCGACGTGGACGACCACGCCGACGCCCCGTCCGCCCGTACGACCAGAATCAGCCTGGGCCTGCTCGCCGTGGCCCTCGTCGGTGTGGTCGGTCTGGCCAAGGGTGTGTCACCGACCATCGAGTCCGGGGTCGAAGCGGCCGGTATGCCGGCTGCCGTGGTCGGTGTGATCATCGCGCTGCTCGTGCTGCTCCCCGAGACCATCGCCGCACTGCGGGCGGCCCGCCGCGACCGCGTGCAGACGAGTCTGAACCTGGCTCTCGGCTCGGCGATGGCCAGCATCGGCCTCACGATCCCCGCCGTCGCGCTCGCGTCCGTCTGGCTCTCCGGACCGCTCGTGCTGGGCCTCGGATCCACTCACATGGTGCTGCTCGCGCTGACCGTGGTGGTCAGCTCCCTGACGGTGGTTCCCGGACGCGCCACGCCGCTGCAGGGAGGCGTCCATCTGGTGCTGTTCGCCGCCTACTTGGAGCTGGCGATCAATCCCTAGGGCGCGTCGCTCGGTATCGCGTGCCCCAGTGCGCGGTCACTCCGCGGTGGCTACGACCGCCGGCCGCGGCACCGGCCGTGTCTCGGGCAGCAGCGCGAAGCAGCCCAGGCTGAGCAGTGCGATCGCCGTCAGATAGGTGGCCACACCCCAGGGGACCCCTTCTCCCTGGGCCACCGCCGTCGCGACGATCGGGGTGAGCGCGCCGCCTAGGACCCCGCCGAGGTTGTAGCCCACCGCCGCGCCGGTGCAGCGCACCCGGGGTTCGTACAGCTCCGGCAGATACGCGGCGATCACGGCGAACATCGTGATGAACGCGATCAGCGCCACCAGGAAGCCGAGGAACATCAGCAGGGGTTCGCCGGTCGACAGCAGCGCGATCATCGGGAACATCCACAGCGCGGCGACCGCGCAGCCCACCAGGCACAGGGGCCGGCGCCCGTAACGGTCGCCGAGCAGCGCCATCAGGGGCGTCAGAGATCCCTTCACCACCACGGCGGCCATGATGCAGGCCAGCATGACGGTACGACTCACACCGAGCCGTTCGACGCCGTAGGCGAGCGCCCAGGTCGTCACCGCGTAGAACACCGCGTACCCGACCGCGAGGCCGCCGGCTGTCAGCAGCACCAGCCGCCAGTGGTCGCGCACCACTTCGGCGAGCGGCACGCGCGCGTGGTCCCCCATTTCCAGGAACTGCGGGCTCTCCACGAGCGAACTGCGCAGCCACAGCCCGGCCGCCGCGAGCACCCCCGCCGCCCAGAACGGCACCCGCCACCCCCATGCCGCGAACTGAGCGTCGGACAGCGTCGCCGACAGCACCAGCATCACGCCGTTGGCCAGCACGAACCCCAGAGAGGGGCCGATCTGCGGGAAACTCGCCCACAGCCCGCGCCGCTCGGCAGGCGCGTGCTCGGCGGTCAACAGCACCGCCCCGCCCCACTCCCCGCCGAGCCCGAGCCCCTGCAGAAAACGCAGCACCAGAAGGAGCACGGGGGCGGCCACACCGATCGTGCCGTACGTCGGTACGCAGCCGACGGCCACGGTCGCGGCGCCGGTCAGCAGCAGTGAGGCGACGAGCACCGGCCGCCGCCCGCGCCGGTCCCCGATGTGCCCGAAGAGCACCGAGCCGAGCGGGCGGGCGACGAAGCCGACGCCGAACGTCGCGAAGGCCGCCAGCGTTCCCGCCAATGGTGAGAACGTCGGGAAGAACAGCGGCCCGAGAACCAGCGCGGCCGCGGTCCCGTAGACGAAGAAGTCGTAGAACTCGATGGCTGTCCCTGCGAGCGAAGCGGCCGCGAGCCGGAACATGGAGGGCTTCTTAACTGTCTGTACGTCGTGCATGCCGCGTCAACTACCCACGGTGATCGGCGGTTACGGGGGCGTGCGGGGGCTTGTCCGGCGTCAGTAGGTGACCGTGATGCGCCGGGCGGGGCCGTCCACGCGGATCGTGCCCCCATAGGGGATGACGATCTGCGGATCGGTGTGACCGAAGTCCACATCGAGGACGACCAATGTGTTCGGGGCATACATGTCGACCGCTCGGAGAACGGCTTCGTGCTGCTCTCGTACATAACGGGCTCTGGCAGCGGCATCGTTGGGCTGCTCGAAGGACCATGCCTTGGGGCGGGCCATCAGGAGTGCGGGGAAACGTTGCAGCAGGCCGCGCTCGCCCATGCTGCGCAGAATCCAGAAGACGTCGTTCGCCTTCGGCATCTCCTCCGAGGTCTCCAGGAACAGCACATGGCCGTCGTACACGGAGGGATCGCGGGCGATCTCGCGGTCGGCCATCAGCAGCCAGGCGAGGATCTCGACATTGCCGCCCCAGGAGCGGCCCTCGACCACGCGGTCCGGGCGGTGCCAGGTCCAGCCGTCGCCCGGTTCGGTCGGCGGCTCGGAATCGAAGGTCGCCGGGTCGTCCCAGGGGCTGTTCACCTCGCCGAAGCGGTCGGCGGGGCGCAGATCGTACGGCCCGGAGGTGAACAGCGCGGCCCGCAGCGACTCGGCGGTCAGCGGGTCCATGGCACCGGGGCGGCCGAGTTCGCACATCACCGATCCGCCGTGGTAGCCGACGATTCCGGCGTTCCACAGGTACGCGAGGAAGCACGTGTTGTCGCTGTACCCGAAGAACGGCTTCGGGTTGGCGCGGATCAACTCCCGGTCAAGGAGCGGCAGCACGGTGATCTGGTCGTCGCCGCCGATGGAGGAGATGACGGCCTTGACCGTCGGATCGGCGAACGCCGCGTGGAGGCCGTCGGCCCGTTCCTGCGGCGTCGAGCCCATCTTCCGGGTCGCCGGATACTCGACCGGTTCGAGGCCGTACTCCTTGCGCAACCTCTCCAGACCCAGCTCGTACGGGAGCGGGAGGAGCCCGGGGAGTCCGGAGGAGGGCGAGAGGACCGCCACCCGGTCGCCCGGTGAGAGCTTGGGAGGGTACGAGGGCGTCGTCATGACGGGAGGTTATGGGGCGGTGCCGCCCGAGCGCACCGTGATAAACCGGGTCTGAGCAGCGGTCCTCAACGGGCCGGCGTACCTGGAAGGACCGGAGGAACTGTGCCCCGCACACTCGCCAACGCCCCGATCATGATCCTCAACGGGCCCAATCTGAACCTTCTCGGGCAGCGTCAGCCGGAGATCTACGGCTCGGACACGCTCGCCGACGTCGAGGCCCTGTGCGCCAAGGCGGCGGCCGCGCACGGCGGCGCGGTCGACTTCCGTCAGTCCAACCACGAGGGTGAGTTGGTGGACTGGATCCACGAGGCGCGCCTGAACCACGCCGGGATCGTGATCAACCCGGCTGCCTACTCGCACACCTCCGTCGCGATCCTGGATGCGCTCAACACCTGTGACGGCCTTCCAGTGGTGGAGGTCCACATCTCCAACATCCACCAGCGTGAGGAGTTCCGGCACCACTCGTACGTCTCCCTCCGCGCCGACGGAGTGATCGCGGGGTGCGGGGTGCAGGGGTACGCGTTCGCGGTGGAGCGGGTCGCGGCCCTCGCGAGGACGGGGCACGCGGAGGCCTGACGGTGCGGGGCCGGGATGCCGAACTGACGCGCGCGGGTTGGTGAGGCGCCGGGTCGCGGCGGCCCCGTCGCCGGTGTCAGAGCCGTCCCGCCTCCACGATGCGCCGCAGAAAGCGCTGCGTCCGCTCTTCTCGCGGGTTCCCGAAGATCTCCTCGGCCGTGCCGCGTTCAAGGACCACGCCGCCGTCCAGAAAACAGACCTGGTCCGCGACCTCGCGGGCGAAGCCCATCTCGTGTGTGGCCAGGACCATGGTCATACCGTCGTCCTTCAGGTCCCGGACGACGCTGAGGACTTCGCCCACGAGCTCGGGGTCGAGGGCGGCGGTGATCTCGTCCAGGAGCAGCAGCCGGGGACGTACGGCCAAAGCGCGGACGATCGCCGCCCGTTGCTGCTGGCCACCGCTCAGCCGGTCCGGGTACTCGCCCGCCTTGGCGCCGAGCCCGAGCCGGTCGAGCAGCTCACGGGCGTGCGCCTCCGCCTCCGCGCGGTTCACGCCGTGCACGCGACGCGGAGCGAGGGTGATGTTCTCCAGGACGGTCATGTGCGGAAAGAGGTTGTACGCCTGGAACACCACGCCGATCCGGCGGCGTACCGCGTCCTGGTCGGCCCGCGGGTGGGTGATCTCCTCGTCGTCCAGCCAGATGGCGCCGTCGTCGATGTCCTCAAGGAGGTTGGCGCAGCGCAGCAGGGTGGACTTGCCGGAACCGGAGGCGCCGATCAGCGCGGTCACCGTGTGCGGGGCGACATCCAGGTCGACGTCCCGGAGCACGACGGACTCGCCGAAGGCCTTGCGGACGGACTCCATGCGCAGTACCGGAGTGGCGGTCATATGGTCCCTCCCTGTGCCCGCTGACGGTCCATCCGGGCAGTGACCCAGTCCGTGAAGCGGGTCATCGGGATGGTCAGGGCGACGAAGACCAGTCCCGCGACGATGTACGGCGTGTAGTTGAGGCTGCGGCCCACAATGATGTCAGCGGCGCGCACCGCGTCGACCGCGCCGCCGATCGAGACGAGCCCGGTGTCCTTCTGGAGGGACACCAGGTCGTTGAGGAGGGGCGGCACCTGGCGGCGTACGGCCTGGGGGAGTACGACGTACCGCAGGGACTGCCGGTTGGTGAGGCCGAGCGAGCGGGCCGCGGCGCGTTGCGAGGGGTGGACGGACTCGATGCCGGCACGGAACACCTCGGCGACGTACGCCGAGTACGTGAGCGTCAGCGCGGTGCCGCCCAGCAGAATCGGGTCCACCGTGACGCCCTGGAGCCGCAGCGCGGGGACGCCCAGCACCACGATCATCAGGTTGATGATCAGCGGGAGGCCGCGGAAGAAGTCGGTGTACGCGGCGGCCAGCGCTCGCAGCGGGAAGAAGACCGGGCCGCGCAGGGTGCGGGCGATGGCGATCAGCATGCCGAGGACGAGTACCGCTACGCCGCAGATCAGGAGCAGCCGGACGTTGAGCCACAGCCCTTCGAGGACTTTGGGGAACGCCTCGCGCGCGTACTGCCCGTTGAAGAACGTCTCCTTGGTGCGCGGCCAGCCCGGTGCGCTGGCGACGACGAAGTAGAGGACGACGCCGGTGATCAGGGTGGAGAGCGCGGCGATCGCCGTCGCACGGCGGGAGCGGGTGCGCTTGTAGCGCTCCCGCTCGATCCGCCGCTGCGACGGGACGTACGCCTCACGCACGTCTCCTTCGCCGGAGTCACTGCCGGGCGCGTCCTTCACGACCGTCACTTGAGTACCGGAGCGTCGACGGCGTCGGAGAGCCACTGTTTCTCGATCGAGGCCAGCGTGCCGTCCTCGCGCAGGGTGTCCACCGCGTCGGTCACGCACGAGGTCAGCGCGCTGCCCTTGTCGAGGACGAGCCCGAACTGCTCGGGCGTGCCACCGCTGTTCTCGAACTGCCCGACGATCTTCGCGTCCGTCACCTCGGCCGCGGTGATGTAGAAGGCGGTCGGCAGGTCGACCACGATGGCGTCGACCTGGCCGTTCTTCAGCGCGGACTTGGCCTGGTCGTTCTTCGCGTACGCGGCCGGGGCCTCGGTCGGCTTCACGACGTCGTTGATGTAGTCGAGGCTGGTGGTGCCGACCTGGGCGCCCAGCTTCACGTTCTTGAGGTCGGCGATGCTCGTCGCCTTCGCCGCCTTGGAGTCCTTCAGCGCGATGACGGCCTGGCGTACGTCGTAGTAGCCGGACGAGAAGTCCACGGCCTTCTTGCGCTCGGTGCTGATCGACACCTGGTTGATGTCGAAGTCGAAGGTCTTCTCACCGGGCGCGAAGGCCTTGTTGAAGGGGACGCTCTGCCAGACGACGTCACTCGTCGCGTAGCCCAGCTGCTTCGCCACGGCGTACGCGACCGCCGACTCGTAGCCCTCGCCGTTGGCGGGCTTGTCGTCCTTGAACCACGGTTCGTACGCGGGCTCGTCGGTCGCGATCGTCAGCTTGCCGGACGTCTGGGTGGCCAACTTGCCCTTGTCGCAGGCGTTCGCGGAGGGCGAGGCGTCCGCGTTGTCCTCAGGCTGCGGGGCACAGCCCACGGCGACGACGGCGAGCAGGGCGACGGTGGTGGCGGGCGCGGTGCGGCGCAGGGCGCGCTGGACGAGATGCATGGCGGGAGAGTGACAGTGCGACGTCCTGTTTGTCCAGGTCACAAGGACAACTGTCCGCATATTGGGAACGGGTGTTGCATTCCTGTGAACACATGCTCAAAGGCTCCGTCGAGCATCCCGTTGAGACGCTTCGCCGGGGCCGCCGGCCGAGGGCGGGGAACGATAGGCCGGCGGCCCATCCGTGCAGGAGCCGTCATCCTGCGCGGGGCTGCTTCCAGTGGACCGCGCCGGGGCGCGCGCCGGGAGCGCGCGCGTGGCACCGGCGTGTGCGCTTGGTTCACACGGGGCGCGCAGGGGGAAGCACTTCGCCCTTCAGCGTTTCGCTTCCCCCCCGAACCGGGGTTTACCACCCCCGCGCGCGCCACTCCGGCAGGTGCGGCCGTTCCGCGCCCAGCGTCGTGTCGTTGCCGTGGCCCGGGTAGACCCAGGTCTCGTCCGGCAGCACGTCGAAGATCTTCGTCTCGACATCGTGGAGAAGGCTGGCGAACGCCACTGGATCCTTACGTGTGTTGCCCACACCGCCCGGGAAGAGACAGTCCCCCGTGAACACATGCGGATGCCCGTGCGGATCGTCGTAGACGAGCGCGATCGAGCCCGGCGTGTGCCCCACGAGGTGGCGCGCGGTGAGTTCCACGCGCCCCACCCGGATCGTGTCGCCGTCCTGGACCGGGACATCGGTCGGCACCGGGATGCCGTCGGCGTCGTCCCGGCCGGCGTACGTGCGGGCGCCCGTCGCCGCCACGACCTCCGCGAGTGCCTGCCAGTGGTCGCCGTGCTGATGAGTGGTGACGACGGACGCGATGCCGTCGTCACCGATCAGCGTGAGCAGGGTCGAGGCGTCGCTGGCCGCGTCGATCAGGAGCTGCTCGCCGGTGGCCCGACAGCGCAGCAGATAGGCGTTGTTGTCGAACGGGCCCACCGCGACCTTGGAGATCATCAGGTCCTGCAACTCGTGCACATCGGCAGGGCCGCCGACCTTCACCGCTCCGCTGTACGTCATGGCGGCAGCCTATAGCGGCGGGAGGACGGGGAGCGGGCCGCCGTCGGTGGTCAGCGCCGCACCGTTCCGGCGCCCGGCGAGCCAGCCGAGCAGGTCCGCCTGGCGGCCGGTGACGGTGATCGGCTCCCCCTCGCGGCGGCCGGAAGGAATCAAGCGGCCGTCGTCCTGGTTGAGCAGGAAAGCGGGTACGTCGGGGTGGCCCCGGAAACGTTCCGCAAGGAAGTCGATCTCGCGCTGGGTGAACTCCTCGGAGAGGTCCTCCAGCTCATATCCGATCCCCAGATCCACGTGGTGCAGCTCGACCTCGGTCCACCGCCGGAACGGCACCCGGGACGCGGAGTCCGTGACCCCGTTGCGCAGCTCCACCGTGCGGGACCAGTCCGCGGGCGTGGCCCCGACCTTCTGAAAGCGCGCCGCGCTCTCCCGCACGTCTGTGAGCTGCACATTCAGCGGGCGCGGGGCGTCTCGCTCGATATCGGCGTCCCGGGCCTCCCCTGAGACGTACATGGGACGTCCGGCGAGGACGTTCACGAGCGCGTCCGCGTTGCGGGCGACATGGGCGAGCAGATGTCCGAGGGTCCAGCCGGGAAGCCGTGTCGGCTCGGCCACAGAAGCGTTGTCCAGTTTGGCTGCTGCGGTGAGCAGCCGTTCGGTTGCGTCACGTACAGACGCCAGGTCACGCACATGATCGTTCATGGGCTCGACGATAGCTCCGCCACACGTTCGGGTGAAGGCCGTTGACCAGCACCTCAAATCGAATGCACGTGCTATAGGCTCGGGCGCGGCGTCGGGCATGCTGGATGACCCGGGATTGTTGTGAACCAGGGAAACCGACCCGGCGTTGTCAGTGGCTCCCCCTAGTCTGAAAATGACGGGGGCCCCGCCCCTGTCACTTCTCTCAAGAAAGGTGCGGACCGGCGTGGCCGACCGTCTCATCGTCCGTGGAGCGCGCGAGCACAACCTGAAGAATGTCTCGCTCGACCTCCCGCGCGACTCGCTCATCGTCTTCACGGGCCTGTCGGGGTCGGGCAAGTCCTCCCTCGCCTTCGACACGATCTTCGCCGAGGGGCAGCGCCGGTACGTCGAGTCGCTGTCCTCGTACGCCCGGCAGTTCCTCGGGCAGATGGACAAGCCGGATGTGGACTTCATCGAAGGCCTCTCCCCAGCGGTTTCCATCGACCAGAAGTCGACCTCGCGCAACCCGCGCTCGACGGTCGGCACCATCACCGAGGTCTACGACTACCTGCGCCTGCTCTTCGCGCGCATCGGCAAGCCGCACTGTCCCGAGTGCGGCCGGCCCATCACGCGCCAGTCGCCGCAGGCCATCGTCGACAAGGTCCTGGAGCTGCCGGAGGGGAGCCGCTTCCAGGTCCTGTCGCCGCTCGTGCGCGAGCGCAAGGGAGAGTTCGTCGACCTCTTCGCCGACCTCCAGACCAAGGGTTACAGCCGGGCCCGGGTCGACGGGGAGACGATCCAGCTCACCGAGCCGCCCACGCTGAAGAAGCAGGAGAAGCACACCATCGAGGTGGTCATCGACCGCCTCACGGTGAAGGACGGTGCCAAGCGCCGCCTGACCGACTCCGTGGAGACCGCCCTCGGTCTGTCCGGGGGCATGGTCGTACTCGACTTCGTCGACCTCCCCGCCGACGACCCCGAGCGCGAGCGCATGTACTCGGAGCACCTGTACTGCCCGTACGACGACCTGTCCTTCGAGGAGCTGGAGCCCCGCTCCTTCTCCTTCAACTCGCCCTTCGGCGCCTGCCCCGAGTGCACCGGTATCGGTACGCGCATGGAGGTCGACGCCGAGCTGATCGTCCCGGACGAGGACAAATCCCTCGACGAGGGCGCCATCCACCCGTGGTCGCACGGACACACCAAGGACTACTTCGGTCGCCTCGTCGGCGCTCTCGCCGACGCGTTGGGATTCCGGACCGACATCCCCTTCGCCGGTCTTCCGCAGCGCGCCAAGAAGGCCCTGCTCTACGGCCACAAGACGCAGATCGAGGTCCGCTACCGCAACCGGTACGGGCGCGAGCGTGTGTACACCACCGCATTCGAAGGGGCCGTCCCCTTCGTGAAGCGGCGGCACAGCGAGGCCGAGAGCGACGCGAGCCGCGAGCGCTTCGAGGGCTATATGCGCGAGGTGCCCTGCCCCACCTGCGAGGGCACGCGCCTGAAGCCGCTCGTTCTCGCGGTCACCGTCATGGAGAAGTCCATCGCAGAGGTCTCCGCGATGTCCATCAGTGACTGCGCGGACTTCCTGGGCGAGCTGAAGCTCAACGCGCGCGACAAGCAGATCGCCGAGCGCGTACTGAAGGAGGTCAACGAACGGCTGCGCTTCCTGGTCGACGTCGGCCTCGACTACCTGTCACTGAACAGGGCGGCCGGCACCCTCTCCGGCGGTGAGGCCCAGCGCATCCGGCTGGCCACCCAGATCGGCTCCGGACTCGTAGGCGTCCTGTACGTCCTCGACGAGCCCTCCATCGGCCTGCACCAGCGCGACAACCACCGCCTGATCGAGACCCTGGTCAGGCTGCGCGACATGGGCAACACGCTCATCGTCGTCGAGCACGACGAGGACACCATCAAGGTCGCCGACTGGGTCGTCGACATCGGCCCCGGCGCGGGCGAGCACGGCGGCAATGTCGTACACAGCGGTTCCTTGAAGGACCTGCTGAACAACCCCGAGTCGATCACCGGGCAGTACCTGTCGGGCAAGAAGGCGATCCCTCTCCCGGACATCCGCCGTCCCGCCGACCCGAGCCGCAAGCTCACCGTGCACGGCGCCAGGGAGAACAACCTCCAGGACATCGACGTCTCCTTCCCCCTCGGTGTCCTCACGGCCGTCACCGGTGTGTCGGGCTCAGGAAAGTCGACGCTGGTCAACGACATCCTGTACACGCACCTGGCCCGTGAGCTCAACGGTGCGCGGAGCGTTCCCGGGCGGCACACGCGCGTGGACGGCGACGACCTCGTCGACAAGGTCGTGCACGTCGACCAGTCGCCCATCGGCCGTACGCCCCGTTCCAACCCGGCGACGTACACCGGAGTCTTCGACCACGTCCGCAGGCTGTTCGCCGAGACGACCGAGGCGAAGGTGCGGGGCTACCTACCGGGCCGCTTCTCCTTCAACGTCAAGGGCGGCCGCTGCGAGAACTGCTCGGGCGACGGCACCATCAAGATCGAGATGAACTTCCTGCCGGACGTGTACGTCCCCTGCGAGGTCTGCCACGGGGCGCGCTACAACCGGGAGACCCTGGAGGTCCACTACAAGGGCAAGTCCATCTCCGAGGTCCTCGACATGCCGATCGAGGAGGCGCTCGGCTTCTTCGAGGCCGTGCCCGCGATCTCCCGCCACCTCAGGACGCTCAACGACGTCGGTCTCGGCTACGTCCGGCTCGGTCAGTCGGCGCCGACGCTGTCCGGCGGTGAGGCACAGCGAGTGAAGCTGGCCTCCGAGCTCCAGAAGCGGTCGACGGGACGTACGGTCTACGTGCTCGACGAGCCGACCACCGGCCTGCACTTCGAGGACATCAGCAAGCTCATCACGGTGCTGTCCGGCCTGGTCGACAAGGGCAACACGGTCATCGTCATCGAGCACAACCTCGACGTCATCAAGACCGCGGACTGGGTAGTCGACATGGGTCCCGAGGGTGGCAACGGCGGCGGACTCGTGATCGCCGAGGGCACGCCCGAGGAGGTCGCCGGGATCCCGGCCAGCCACACCGGCAAGTTCCTGCGTGAGGTCCTCGACGCCGACCGGATCAGCGACGGGTCCTCGGTGAAGGCCCCCCGCAGGGCGCCGGCCAAGCAGGCGGTGGCGGCCAAGTCAGCCCCGAAGAAGACGGCCACCAAGGCCGTCAACAACACGGCGACAAAGAAGGCAGCAGCGGCCACAAAGACGACGGCCACCAAGAAGGCGACCTCCGCGAAGAAGACCACGCGGGCCAGCAAGTCCTGACAAGTCGGCAAAAAGACGGCGCCCCACGGGAACTCCCCGTGGGGCGCCGTCCGTTGCACAGTCAGCCGCCCTGCCTCCTACGGTTCGACGAACCGCTCCCGCAGGGAGCAGCGGACCTCAGGGAGCGTCGAGTTCGGACGCGTACGGCGGTTCCGCGCCCGCTCGTGAGCAGGTGATCGCCGCCGCGCGGGCCGCGAAGCGCAGCAACTCGGTCCAGCCCTCGGGACCCAGGCCCGCCAAGCCCGCCGGGGACAGGGCGTCGCGTGCGGCCAGGCCGTGCAGCAGCGCCGCGTTCACCGTGTCACCGGCGCCGATGGTGTCCACGACTTCGACCTCTTCGCCGGGTACGGGGTGCACCGAGCCGTCGCGGGTGAACGCCGTCAGGCCGTCGCCGCCCTGCGTGATCACCACGGCTGCCGGGCCGGACGCCAGCCACTCGCGCGGGGTGCCCCCGAGCCACAGAGCGTCCTCCTCGGAGAGCTTGAGGAGTGACACCGACGGGAGCCAACTCTTGAACCGGGCACGGTAGGCGTCCGCGTCGGGGATCAGTCCGGCCCGGATGTTCGGGTCGAGGGTGGTGAACACGCCCCGCGCGGCCGCGATCCGCATCAGCTCCTCGTACGCGCTCGCACCCGGCTCCAGGACGAGCGAGCAGGTACCGAAGGACACCGCCCTTGTCGCGTCCGGGAGTTGGGCCGGGGCCGTGAAGAGGCGGTCCGCGGTGCCCTCTACGTAGAAGGAGTACGAGGCCGAGCCGCCCGCGCCGATCGAGGCGACGGCGAGGGTCGTCGGCTCCGCTCCGCGCTGCACGGACGACACATCGACGCCCGCCTCGCGAAGCCCGTCCAGGAGTGCCTCGCCGAAGGCGTCCTGCGAGACCCGGGAGCAGAAGGCCGTGGGGGAGCCGAGGCGGCCCAGTGCCACCGCGGTGTTGTAGGGCCCGCCGCCGAGCGCCGGTTGCAGGCCGACGAGCGCGCCCGCGCCCTGCGGCACCAGATCGATCAGGGCCTCACCGGCGACGACGATCACGACACGGGTCCTTTCTCGGGGTTCTCAGGGTTCTCGGAGTTCTTGCGGCTCTCGGGACGCCCTGAGGTCGCGTAACCCTCGGGCGCCTCGGAGGTCTCTGGGCAGCCGCACGAGGTGCGGTGGACGAGGGTGGCGGGCAGCCGGACGGTACGGCCCGGACGGCTGGGCGATGCCAGTCGTTCCAGGAGCAGTTGGAGGGCCTGGGCGCCGATCTCCTTGCTGGGCTGGGAGATCGCGGTCAGCCGGGGTGTGAACAGGTCCGCCCAGGAGAAGTCGTCGAAGCAGCACAGGGCCATGTCGGTCGGCACGGACAGGCCTCGCTCGCGCAGGGCCCGCAGTGCGCCGATCGTCATGGCGTTGTTGCCGGTGACCAGCGCGGTGGGCGGTGCCGCGAGAGACAGCAGCGCGTCGGTGGTGCGCTCGGCGGCACCGGACTGGGAATCGCCGTGCGCCACGAGCCGCTCGTCGTGGGGGAGCCCGGCGTTCGCCAGACCGTGTCGGTAGCCGGTGATCCGCTCGGTCGTGGTGCTGAGTCCGGGCAGGCCCGCGACCAGTCCGATGCGTTTGTGGCCCAGCTCGGCCAGGTGTGTGACCAACTGCGCCATGGGCTCGGCGTTCTCGGTGCAGACCTGGTCGAAGTGGAAGGGGGCGGTGGATGCGGTGCCGGAAGAGCCGCCGGAGAGGGTGCCGGCGGACGGGTCGACCAGCCGGTCCAGGAACACGGTCGGCACGTCGTGTTTTCCGAGGTAACCCAGCAGTTCGCCGGGATCCGCCGAGGGCGCGATGATCATGCCGTCGACCCGGCGCTCGTGCAGCAGCTGGGCGACCTTCCGTTCGTGCAGAGGGTCGTCGTGCGGATCGGCGATGAGCAGGCCGTAGCCGTGCTCCAGGGCTCCGGCCTCGACCCCCTGCAGGATTTCCGTGAAGTACGGGTTGCTGATCGCCGACACCGCGAGGCCGATGGACCGTGTGCGTGAGGTGACCAGTGAACGGGCGAGGCTGTTGGGCGTGTAACCGAGCGCGTCCATCGCGTCGAGCACCGCCTGGCGGGTGGCCGGCCGCACGGGGCGCGTGTCGTTCAGTACATGCGAGACGGTCGCGGTGGACACACCCGCGCGCTGGGCCACATCGACCATCGTCGCCATTTGCGCTCCCGTCCCCGGAACCCGTCCTTCGCACGGGAACGTATCCCATCCGGCGGCGGACGTAAACGCTTACGTAAGCGTTTACGTCCACACGTCCGCCGCCGGCTCCTGCTTCATCCCACCTCGTCCCGAGCCCGAGCCCGAGCCCGAGGCTGTGTCTGGCGGGCTTGCCCGGCCCGGTGGCCGCCAGGACCTGACGCTGAGCGGCTACCCCCAATCCCACTCGATCCCCACGATCCCCGACCGCACCCGCGGCTCGACCAGGTGCACCGAGCGGTGGTGACCGCTCAGCGTCAGTTCCTGGCGGCCACTGCGCGGTGCCGCCGTCGAGTGCTGAGTGAACCGGTGGCAGCGCACGGGCAACGTCTCCCCGGTGAACCGCACTTGGAGGGCGTACTGCCCGCCCGCGAAGCTGAAGCCGCGTACGTACTCGCTGGACGCCCCGGCCGTGCCGTCGTCGAAGCCGTAGCGGAAGAGATATGTGTCGCCCGCGCGCAGCCGCGTGTCGAAGAGCAGCTCGGCCACGAGAACTCCGGTTTCCTGGTGCCAACGCACCCGCCCCGTACGGCAGTTCTCCAGAGCGCGCACCGCCATCCGCTCCGGAGCGCACCCCGGGTCGCCGTGGTGGATGGCCATATAGCGGTCCACGCCCTCCTTGTGGGCGCGCACTATGTGGTGCGACTCGTGGCCCACCAGCTCGCGCTCTGCGCCGATCCGTACGCATTCGTGGTGGCCGAGGGTGTGCAGCCCGCTGTCGAGGGGCGAATCCAACTCGCCCAGGAGTCGCTCCAGGACGCCGGAGGCCTCCACGAGAGCGCGGTACGAATGGCCCGAGGAGCGGTCCGGGGCGGACTGCTCCTCGGCCTTGGCGAGCAGCCGGATCAGTGACTCGTCCGGGAGTTGGAGGATCTCCTCCAGGGCGCGGACGGCGCGCAGCGACTCGGGCCGCTGCGGGCGCCGGGCGCCCTGCTGCCAGTAACTCAGGCTGGTCACCCCGACCTTGACCCCGTACCGCGACAGGTGGTGCTGTACCCGTTGCAGGGGCAGCCCGCGGGCGGCGATCGCGGCGCGCAGCGCGATATGGAAGGGGCCGCCCCGCAGAGCCGTCTCCAGTTCCGCCGTGGCGAGGTCCGCGTGCTGTGTGCCGTGCCGCATGCAGGGGCCTTTCTGTGAATGCTCACAACGGCTGGTCAGGCCGCTCGTACGGGTGGTCGGGGCCGCCGGGGCGGCGCGCGGGGTCTGTTCACGCGCGCGTGTCGCCGTTCGCGGCCTCAAGTTCCACCGCATTGAAGCGTGTTGACCAAGCCGCGACAACACCTGATGCGCAACGCGCCCCAGTAGTCGCCTGAACCTCTGCCACCCCTTGTGTCCCAGTAGTCACCTATTCCTCGCGCCCCAGCAGCTCCCGTATCGCCCCCGCCGAAAGCGCCGACTTGTGCAGGAAGCCGTGGGCCGGGCTGGCGGCGATGAGTTCCTGGAAGTCCTCCAGGGAGTGCGTGGAGATCAGAATCACGGCGATCGCTCCGCCCGCGATCCGCCGCGCCAGGTCGAAGCCGCTCTCGCCGTCGAGGTCGAGATCGACCAGGACGACGTCCGGGGTCAGGTCGTGGACCCGCGCGATGGCCTCCGCGCCCGTCGAGGCGACACCGACGACCTGCACCCCGCCACGCTCCAGCAGGGCGCGTGCGGCCTCCAGGAACCGGGCGCTGTCGTCGACGAGGAGACAGCGCATGGACATGCTGGCAGCTTCCCAACGGGTTGTGCGGTGCGCCTTGCAGCTAGCCGGAAAGTGGTGAAGGAAAGTGGTGAAGTCCTTTGCCCGAAAGGGTGATTGGCGCTCACGGAGAGCAGCGGCGGGTCACGGGCGGTAGCATGTCGATGCCCTGGGGTGGCCGTGTCCCGTCGTCGGTCGGATGGGGGTGCACGATGAAGTTGCTCCAACGAGAACGAGGGCGAGCCCGGCGCGCGTTCTTCCCGGGGGCGCTCTGTGCGGCCCTCCTTGTCGCCGGCTGCGGCGGGGGAGAGAGCGACGGAAAGCGTTCCAGGGCGCGCGCGGACACCACGTGCGACGGAAAACTGAAGGGCACCACCGACATCACCGTGTGGTTCCACGCGGGCCCGAGCGGTGAGTTCGACATGCTGCACCGCCAGGTCAAGGACTTCAACGCCGGGCAGCGGGCCGTACGGGTCGAGCTGATCGCGCTGCCCGAGGAGCGCCCGTACACGGATCTGGTCGAATCGGCGGCAGCCAGCGGTGAACTGCCGGACCTGCTCGACTTCGACGGCCCGAACCTCTACAACTACGCCTGGTCGGGCAAGCTCAGGCCGATCGACTCCTGTGTACCCGACAGCGTGAAGAACGACCTCTTGTCCTCGATCCGTAAACAGGGCACCTATGAGGGCCGTTTGTGGGGCGTGGGCACCTTCGACTCAGGTCTCGGCCCGTATGTACGCCCGTCGGTCCTGAAGAAGGCCGGCATCCGCGTCCCGAGCGGCCCAGGCGAAGCCTGGACAACCACCGAGCTGACCGGCATCCTCCACCGGCTCAGGAAACAGGGGTACGAGCGCCCGCTCGACCTGCGGCTCAACTACTGCCTGCCGGGCCAGGAATGGAACACGTACGGCTTCGCGCCCGTCGTCTGGTCGGTCGGCGGGGCTCTCATCGACCCCGCAACGCACCGCACGGCCGACGGCTTCCTGAACAGCCCTGAGGCCGTCAAAGCGCTCACCATCATGCAGAGTTGCTCCAAGGAGGGGCTGATCGACCCCGACGAGGACGACAAGGCCTTCATGGAGGGGCGCAGTCCGATCTCCTGGGTCGGGCACTGGATGTACGGCGAGCACACGAAGGCGTTCCCCGGCGATGTGAAGATCGTCCCGCTGCCGGACTTCGGCAAGGGCACAGTCACGGGTATGGGGTCCTGGCAGTGGGGTGTCACCACCGGTGCCACCGACGGCGACGCGGTCTGGCGCTTCCTCGCCCATCTGCTCGAACCCGACCAGATCCGCCGTATGACGCAGGCGAACGGAGCGGTCCCGGCGACGAACGGCGCGGTGAAGATCTCGCCGGCCTTTGCGGCGGGCGGCCCCGAGCACCTGTTCATCGAGCAGCTGAGGACGGTGGCGCGGCCTCGCTCGCAGACGCCCGCTTATCCCGCCGTGACCCTGGCCTTCTCCAAGGCCTTCGCGAAGATCGTCGTCGATCGTGCCGCGGTCAAGGCCGCACTGGACCGGGCGGTCCGTGAGATCGACAAGGATCTGGCCGACCACCGGGGCTACCCCGCCGACTGGCCATGAGTTTCCCTCCCGGCGTGAGCGGCGCCCGCCGCCGACGGCACCCCGCGCGCGTGGCGGGGGCCCGTCCACCGCTTCTCGCACGGCTGCGGGTGGGCACCAAGCTCATGCTGCTCGTCCTGCTGCCGGTCGCCGCACTGCTTGCCTTCACCGTCCTCTCGGCTCTGGCCCAGTGGAGCGAGGCGGGCACCATTCAGAGCTTCAAGGCGTCGACCGAGGTGTCCTTCGCGACGGCCGGGGTCCACGAGGCAGTCGCCCGCGAACGCCTCGCCGAGGTGCTCGCCCAGGCGGCCCCGCAGCGGGCGGACGCGGCCACCGAGCGGGACGCGGCCCGACGGGTCACCGACCGCGCCCTCGCGGCCGCGGAACACGCCGCGCCCGGCCGCGAGGGGGACACGGACGCCGACGTCAGCGGCGTCCTCGGCTCCCTGGACAACCAACTCCACGCGGTCCGGGTGGAGGCGGGCGGCGGTGCGCTCGGCGCGGCGGAGATCGAACGGAGGTACGCGAGCGTCGAGACGTATCTCCTCGACACCGTCCGCCGGCTCGACTCCAGCCGTCCCACCCGGGCCTCGGGCCGCGCAGGCGATGCCTATCTGGCTGTCCTGAGCGCCATCGAGGCCGCCGAGCGCGAACGCGTCGAGCTCGCCACCCGGCTCGCGGCGCCGCATCCGGACGGACACGGCGCCCCTGTCAACCGCTGGCCCGCCCTGGAGACCGCCCAGCTCGACGCCTTCCACCAGACTGCCTCCGGCCCGCTCCGCGCCCGCCTGGCCGGCGTGCTGCTGGAGCCCGCGGGCCGCTCCGTGCGCGCGACTCGCGAAACCCTCACCACCTCCGGGGGCGCGACGACAGACCTCCCCTCCCTGGACCAGTGGCTCGCCGCCTCCGGCGACCGGCTCGCCGCCCTGCGAGGCATCGCGCACGACACCGCCGACGAACTCGCCGCCGAGGCCGACCACGACCTGAAGGCGGCCCGGGTCCAGGGCTATCGCGAACTCGCCCTCTCCGTAGGGGTCATTCTCGGCGTGACCGTCCTCGCCCTGCTCCTGGGCCGTTCCATCACGCGACCGCTCACCGAGGTCTCCCAGGGCGCCAAGGCCCTCGCCGACGGCGATCTGTCGTACGACGTCCACTACAGGGGGCGCGACGAGATCGGCGTCGTCGCCGACACCTTCCGCGAACTCCATGTGACCAGCGAGCGCCTCGCCAGCGAGATCCGCACCATGAACACGGCGATCGACGACAACAGGCTCGGCCACCGCGTGGACGTGGCCGCGTTCGACGGCACCTGGGCGCAGTTGCTGGGCGGCATGAACGGCACCATGGCGTCCTTCGCCGCCGCGCAAGGCCGGCGCCGCAAGGCCGAGCGGGAGCTGGCGAGCATCTTCAACCTTTCCCTCGACCTGCTGTGCATCTGCGGGGTCGACGGCTACCTCAAGCGCCTCAACCCGGCCTTCGAGCGGACCTTGGGCCACTCCCTCGGCACGCTGCTCGCCAAGCCCTGGCTGGAGTTCATCCACCCGGCGGACCAGGCACGCACGCGTGCCGTCCTCGAGAGCCTGGCGAGCGGCGCCGAGTCCGCCGAGTTCGAGAACCGCTTTCTGCGTGCCGACGGCAGCGAGCGCCGGCTGCAGTGGAGCGCCCGCTCGGTGACCGGAGAGGGCCTCATCTACGCCGCCGCCCGCGATGTCACCGAGAGCCGCCGCGCCGACCGGGAGCAGGCCGCGCTGCGCCGCGTCGCCACTCTGGTGGCCCGCGGCGAACCGCCGCACGAGGTGTTCGCGACGGTCGCACGAGAAGTCGGACGGGTGCTGAGCACGGGTTCCGCGGCCGTCCTGCGGTACGAGGCCGACGGCGCCGTCACGGTCCTGGGCTCGGCCCACGTGGCCGCGAGGGCGGACGAGGAGGCGGCCGCGGAGGTGGCACAGACCCGCGGGGCGGCCCGCACCGGACGCTCGGTCGGCGCGCCGATCGTCGTCGACGACCGCCTGTGGGGTGTCGTCGTCGCGGCCCCGACGGGCCCGGAGCCACTGCCTCCGGGCACCGAGTCCCGGCTCGCCGACTTCACCGAACTCGTCGCCAGCGCCATCGCCAACGCCGACAGCCGGGCCCAGCTCAGCGCCTCACGCGCGCGCGTGGTGGCGGCCTCGGACGCGTCCCGGCGCCGTATCGAGCGCGATCTGCACGACGGCGTCCAGCAGCGTCTCGTCTCGCTCCAACTGGACCTGCGGATGGCCGAGTCCATGATGGAGGACCGATCGGCCGACCTCTCCGGGCAGTTGACGCACATCGGCAGGGGCCTCGACGACGCCTTCGAGGACCTGTTGCAGATCTCCCGCGGCATCCACCCCGCGATCCTCTCCAAGGGCGGCCTGGGCCCCGCCCTGCGAGCCCTGGCCCGCCGTTCCGCCGTCCCCGTGGAGCTGGACCTCCGGCTGCCCCCGGGCCGCCTTCCTGAACAGACCGAGGTCGCCGTCTACTACGTGACCTCCGAATGCCTCACCAACGCCGTCAAGCACGCGCGCGCCACGGTCGTGCAGGTGGAGGCCCGGACGTACGACGACGTGCTGGAGGTGGTCATCAGCGATGACGGGATCGGTGGCGCCGACCCGGGCGGCGGCTCCGGTCTCATCGGGCTCGTCGACCGCGTCGAGGCGATCGGGGGCAGGCTCCGCATCACCAGCCCGCCGGGAAGCGGCACGACCCTGACCGTACGGCTGCCGTTGCGAGAACCGCCGACGGACAGGTGACCGCCCGGGGCGTACACGGAGGGGGTCCAATACGGGGGGCCTTGGACTCGGTGATGTGTGTACGCGCCGGGCGGTCGGTTTCGGACGGCGAGGCAGCCGTCCGGTTCAGGGGAGGCAGACACAGGGCCTTGGGACAGCCGCCAGGCCTCTATCGGCAGGCAGTGCCGTCCCGCGCTGCGAACCGCAGGGCCTTGGCCCGCACGATGTCGGGGTCCCGCGGGTCGAGGGCGTCACGGAAGGACCGCACCTCGTCGTCGTACCGGCGGACACGGATCGACCGCCGTCGTTTCTCGATCCGTGTCCGCCGCATCTCCCGCTACCCTTCGACCGCTTGACCCGCCGCCCCTCGCCCGGGACGGCCGGTCCCTTGCATCTGCACTGGTTCGAGCATGGCTTCGCGAGGTCCGCGTGTCGTCACGGCCAGCCCCCAATTCCGCTTCCTGCTAGCCGTAACCCCCCAGGTTCCGTCAGGCTGTTGGGGGCGCACCGCGCCGCAGGGGCTGGGCAAGGGGAAGCCAGGACCATGGACGCCGAACAGCAGCTCACGCAGGGACGGGTCGTCCTCGCCGACGACGACGTTCTGCTCAGGGAGGGGCTCGCCAGTCTCTGCGAGCGCGTCGGCTACCAGGTGGCCGGACAGGCCGGTGACGCCGTACGGCTTCTGGAACTGGTCGCCGACGAACAGCCGGACCTGGCGATCGTCGACATAAGAATGCCGCCCCATCACTCGACCGAGGGCCTGAAGGCGGCCCGCACGATCCGCGAGCTTCACCCGGGCACCGGCATCCTGGTCCTGTCGGCCTACGTCGAGGTCGAGGACGCCCTGGAACTGCTGGCCGGCGGCCACAAGGTCGGGTACCTCCTGAAGAGCCGGGTCACAGTCGTGGACGAGTTCCTCGAAGCGCTCGACCGGATCCGCAGGGGCGGCTCGGTCGTCGACCCCTCCCTGGTGCGCGAGCTGTTCTCGGCCCAGCGGCGCGACGACCCGCTGTCCTTCCTCAGCGGCCGCGAGCGGGAGGTCCTCGCACTCATGGCCGAGGGCCGCTCCAACGCGGGCATCGGCCGCCGGCTGTGGGTCACCGAGGGCACCATCGAGAAGCACGTCCGCAGCATCCTGGGCAAGCTGCACCTCCCGGAGGCCTCCGACGACCACCGCCGCGTGCTGGCCGTGCTGACGTTCCTGGAATCTCGCTGAGCCGTCCCCCCACGTTCTGTCCACAGGCACGTTTCTGTCCACAGGCGGAGGTGGGAGGCCGCCGCGGTGTCAGCCCCCGCCAGTAGGGTGTGAGACATGGCCGACCCCTCCAGCTACCGCCCCAAGCCGGGACAGATTCCGGACTCTCCCGGGGTGTACAAATTCCGCGACGAGCACCGCCGGGTGATCTACGTCGGGAAGGCGAAAAGCCTGCGCCAGCGCCTGGCCAACTACTTCCAGGATCTGGCGAGCCTCCACCCGCGCACCCGCACCATGGTCACCACCGCCGCGTCGGTGGAGTGGACGGTCGTGTCCACGGAGGTCGAGGCGCTTCAGCTGGAGTACTCCTGGATCAAGGAGTACGACCCCCGGTTCAACGTCAAGTACCGCGACGACAAGAGCTATCCGTACCTCGCGGTGACCATGAACGAGGAGTTCCCGCGCGTACAGGTGATGCGCGGCCACAAACGCAAGGGCGTGCGCTACTTCGGCCCCTACGGGCACGCCTGGGCGATCCGCGACACCGTGGACCTGCTGCTGCGCGTCTTCCCCGTGCGCACCTGCTCCGCCGGCGTCTTCAAGAACGCCGTCCGCACCGGCCGCCCCTGCCTCCTCGGCTACATCGGCAAGTGCTCCGCCCCCTGCGTCGGGCGTGTCTCCGCCGACGAACACCGTGATCTGGCCGAGGAGTTCTGCGACTTCATGGCGGGGCGCACGGGGACGTACATCCGCCGCCTCGAACAGCAGATGACGAACGCGGCCGATGAGATGGAGTATGAACGGGCGGCCCGTCTGCGCGACGACGTCGAGGCCCTGAAGAAGGCCATGGAGAAGAGCGCGGTCGTGCTCGCCGACGCGACAGATGCCGACCTGGTCGCCGTCGCGGAGGACGAGCTGGAAGCGGCCGTGCAGATCTTCCATGTACGCGGCGGACGCGTGCGCGGCCAGCGCGGCTGGGTCACGGACAAGGTGGAGGCCGTCACCACCGGTGACCTCGTCGAACACGCGATCCAGCAGCTCTACGGGGAGGAGACGGGCGACTCCGTCCCCAAGGAAGTGCTCGTCCCGGCGCTGCCCGACCCCACGGAGCCCGTCCAGGAGTGGCTGACCGAGCGTCGCGGGTCGAACGTCTCCCTGCGTATCCCGCAGCGCGGCGACAAGAAGGCGCTCATGGAAACGGTGCGACGCAACGCACAGCAGTCCCTCGCCCTGCACAAGACCAAGCGCGCCTCCGACCTGACCACCCGCTCGCGCGCGTTGGAGGAGATCGCCGAGGCCCTCGACCTGGACAGCGCGCCGCTGCGGATCGAGTGCTACGACATCTCGCACCTCCAGGGCGACGACGTCGTGGCCTCGATGGTCGTCTTCGAGGACGGGCTCCAGCGTAAGAGCGAGTACCGGCGCTTCCAGATCAAGGGCCGTGTCGGAGACACTCAGGTCTGGCACGGCGAGGGGCAGGACGACGTCCGGTCCATGCACGAGGTGATCGCCCGCCGCTTCAAGCGCTACATCGCCGAGAAGGAGAAGACGGGGGAGTGGGCGGACGGCGAGACCGTGCTCACCGAGGACGACGGGCGCCCCAAGCGCTTCGCCTACCCCCCGCAGCTCGTCGTCGTCGACGGAGGCCAGCCGCAGGTCGCGGCCGCCAAGAAGGCCCTCGACGAGCTCGGCATCGACGACATCGCCGTATGCGGCCTCGCCAAGCGGCTGGAAGAGGTGTGGCTGCCGGGCGAGGACGACCCGGTGGTCCTGCCCCGCAACAGCGAGGGCCTGTACCTGCTCCAGCGGGTCCGTGACGAGGCGCACCGCTTCGCGATCACCTACCAGCGCGCCAAGCGGGCCAAGCGCTTCAGATCGGGCCCCCTCGACGACGTGCCGGGGCTGGGCGAGACACGCAAACAGGCGCTGATCAAACACTTCGGTTCGGTGAAGAAGCTGCGATCCGCGACAATCGACCAGATCTGCGAGGTTCCCGGCATAGGCCGTAAAACGGCCGAGACGATCGCCGTGGCCCTGGCCCAGGCGGCCCCGGTCGCCCCCGCCGTGAACATGGCGACTGGAGAGATCATGGAAGACGAGGAAGACGGGGCGCCCGAAACGACGGCGAGCTCCCCGGAGGAGCCCGTGACCGCGGGCGCCTCGGACAAGCGACGGGGGCAGGAGACATGAGCGAGAACGAACGCCAAGAACACCAACCACAGACCGGCAACGGTCAAGAACACGAACTACGGACCGGCGACGGTCAACAACACCCACCCCAGACCGGCGACGGTCAGGAAAACGAAGCGCAGTCCGACAGCGGCACGAACGCCACTGACAGCGCACAGGAGAGTACGACGATGGAGACGGCCGTGGTGCCCGAAGCCGCCATCCCCGAGCTGGTGATCATCTCTGGGATGTCCGGCGCCGGACGGTCGACGGCAGCCAAGTGTCTGGAGGATCTCGGCTGGTTCGTCGTCGACAACCTGCCGCCCGCGCTGATCCCCACCATGGTGGAGCTCGGCGCCCGCTCCCAGGGCAATGTGGCGAGGATCGCGGTCGTCGTCGACGTACGCGGCCGCCGCTTCTTCGACAACCTCCGCGAGTCGCTCGCCGACCTGGCGTCCAAGCACGTCACCCGGCGGATCGTCTTCCTGGAGTCCTCGGACGAGGCCCTGGTGCGCCGCTTCGAGTCGGTACGCCGCCCGCACCCCCTCCAGGGAGACGGCCGCATCGTCGACGGCATCGACGCCGAGCGGGAACTGCTCCGCGAGCTGCGCGGCGACGCCGACCTGGTGATCGACACCTCCAGCCTGAACGTGCACGAGCTGCGCGCCAAGATGGACGCCCAGTTCGCCGGCGAGGAGGAGCCCGAGCTGCGGGCCACCGTGATGTCCTTCGGCTTCAAGTACGGCCTTCCGGTCGACGCCGACCTGGTGGTGGACATGCGCTTCCTGCCCAACCCGCACTGGGTTCCGGAGCTGCGCCCCTTCAACGGCCTCAACGAGGAGGTCGCGGCGTACGTCTTCAACCAGCCCGGCGCCAAGGAGTTCATCGACCGCTACGCCGAGCTGCTCCAGCTCATCGCGGCCGGATACCGCCGTGAGGGCAAGCGCTATGTGACCATCGCGGTCGGCTGCACCGGCGGCAAGCACCGCTCGGTGGCCACCGCCGAGAAGCTCGCCGCCCGACTCGTCTCGCAGGGCGTGGAGACCGTGGTCGTGCACCGGGACATGGGCCGCGAGTGACCGGACGTGCCGCTCTGCGGCTGAGCAGGCTGCGCCGGGTGGCCCTTGAAGGCCAGGGCGGCAAGCCCGTCGTGGCGCGCGGCGCCAAGCCGCGCCGCCGCGGCGCCCAGCCCAAGGTCGTCGCCCTCGGTGGCGGCATGGGCCTGTCCGCCTCGCTCGCCGCGCTGCGCCGGATCACCGGCGACCTCACGGCTGTCGTCACCGTGGCCGACGACGGCGGCTCCAGCGGGCGCCTGCGTGACGAGCTGGGCGTGCTCCCGCCCGGCGACCTGCGCAAGGCCCTGGCCGCCCTCTGCGGGGACGACGACTGGGGCCAGACGTGGGCCCGGGTCATCCAGCACCGCTTCCAGTCCAAGGGCGACCTGCACGAGCACGCGGTGGGCAATCTGCTGATCGTCGCCCTGTGGGAGCAGCTCGGCGACCATGTCCAGGCCCTGGACCTGGTCGGCAGACTGCTGGGCGCGCACGGCCGGGTGCTGCCCATGTCCGCCGTACCTCTGGAGCTCCAGGCCTTGGTCAAGGGGCACGATCCGGACCGGCCCGACGACGTCGACACCGTGCGCGGCCAGGCCACCGTGGCGCTCACCCCCGGCGAGGTGCAGTCCGTGCACGTCGTGCCGCACGACCCGCCGGCCGTCCCCGAGGCCGTCGCGGCGGTCCTGGACGCGGACTGGGTGGTGCTCGGCCCCGGCTCCTGGTTCTCCTCGGTGATCCCGCACCTGCTCGTGCCCGAACTGCTCGACGCGCTCATCCAGACGAAGGCCCGCCGGGTACTCTCCCTGAACCTCGCGCCGCAGCCCGGAGAAACCGATGGCTTCTCCCCGCAGCGTCATTTGGAGGTTTTGGGACGACACGCCCCTAAACTCGCCCTGGACGTGGTGCTGGCCGACGAGGCCGCCGTGCCCGATCGCGACTTGCTCACCGATGCCGCCAAGCGGCTCGGCGCCGCGGTCGAGCTGGCGCCCGTGGCCAGGACCGACGGTAGCCCGAGGCACGACCCGGAGCTGTTGGCCGCCGCGTACGACCGTATTTTTCGGATGCATGGAAGGATCGGCCCATGGCGATGACGGCAGCGGTGAAGGACGAGATTTCCCGGCTTCCCGTCACCCGGACCTGCTGCAGAAAGGCGGAGGTCTCCGCCATTCTGCGGTTCGCCGGCGGCCTCCACCTGGTGAGCGGCCGGATTGTGATCGAGGCGGAGCTGGACACCGCGATGGCGGCGCGCCGACTGAAGCGCGACATTCTGGAGATCTTCGGCCACAGCTCCGAACTGATCGTGATGGCGCCCGGCGGGCTGCGCCGCGGCTCCCGCTACGTCGTGCGCGTCGTCGCGGGTGGCGACCAGCTGGCCCGCCAGACGGGGCTTGTCGACGGCAGGGGCCGCCCGATCCGCGGGCTGCCCCCGCAGGTGGTCTCAGGGGCCACCTGCGACGCCGAAGCGGCCTGGCGCGGGGCGTTCCTGGCGCACGGCTCACTCACCGAGCCCGGCCGCTCGTCCTCCCTGGAGGTGACCTGCCCCGGCCCCGAGGCGGCGCTCGCCCTGGTCGGCGCGGCGCGCAGGCTCCAGATCGCGAGCAAGGCCCGCGAGGTCCGTGGCGTGGACCGGGTGGTCGTACGGGACGGCGACGCGATCGGGGCGCTGCTCACCCGGCTCGGCGCCCATGAGTCGGTGCTGGCCTGGGAGGAGCGGCGGATGCGCCGCGAGGTCCGCGCCACGGCGAACCGGCTCGCCAACTTCGACGACGCCAACCTGCGCCGCTCGGCCCGCGCCGCGGTCGCCGCCGGGGCCCGGGTGCAGCGAGCCCTGGAGATCCTCGCCGACGAGGTGCCCGAGCACCTCGCGGCCGCCGGTCGGCTGCGCATGGACCACAAGCAGGCCTCCCTGGAGGAACTGGGCGCGCTCGCCGACCCGCCGCTGACCAAGGACGCCGTGGCCGGCCGTATCCGCCGTCTGCTGGCGATGGCCGACAAGCGGGCCCAGGACCTCGGCATCCCCGGGACGGAGTCGAACCTCACCGAGGAGATGGCGGACAACATGGCCGTCTGAGCTCGCACGGACGACCTGTGATCTGTCCTCCTTGGCTCGCACGGACGACCTGTGACCTGTCTTCCTTGGCCCGCGCGGACGGTACGAGCGCCCGCGCGGACAGTACGAACGGGCCGAGCCCGGGCGGACAGCCCGGCGTTCTGGACCCCGGCGGACAACTGGGCTGCCTGAGCCCGTCGTTCATGCCGTACGCCGCTGGTGCCGAATCCGGCACCAGCGGCGTTTTGCCGGTCCTTGATGCCGTCTTGACATGATCATGGAGCGTGACCAGCCTGGCGTCTGCGCACAGATGTGCCGGACACATGCAAGGGGGGCTCATGAGACGAAGAGCGAGATCGATCCTCGCCGTAGCTGCACTCATGCTGGGCGGGGCGAGCCTGGCGCCCATCGCTCAGGCGGAGGGCGGCCGTTCGGCCGACCCGGGTGCGGACGCCGTCAAGGTGTTCCACGCCGACGTCACACAGCAGCAGGTACCCCTGTTGCTGGCGGCGGGTCAGGACGCCCACGAACTCGGCGAGCAGGTCCCGGCGAAGGGCACCGCCCAGGTCGAGGTCTACCTCACCGACAAGCAGGCGGGGCAACTGGAGGACAAGGGCGTCGACCTCACCGAGTACAAGATCTCGGCGAAGGCGGAGGCGCGCGTCGAGGCTGCCGCGGACGGTGTGTACCGCCCGTACAGCGGAGCGGGCAATATCCAGGAAGAGATCGTCAAGACCGGTCAGGCGAACCCCGACCTCACCAAGGTCGTCTCCATCGGGAAGACCCTCCAGGGGCAGGACATCCTGGCGCTCAAACTGACCAAGGGCGCCACGAAGACCAAGGACGGCGCCAAGCCGTCCGTGCTGTACATGTCCAACCAGCACGCTCGTGAGTGGATCACGCCCGAGATGACGCGGCGTCTGATGCACTACTACTTGGACAACTATTCGACGGACAAGCGCATCAAGAAGATCGTCGACTCGACCGAGCTGTGGTTCGTCATCTCCGCGAACCCCGACGGCTACGACTTCACGTTCGACCCCGACGGCGACCGCCAGTGGCGCAAGAACCTGCGTGACGTGAACGGCGACGGCGCCATCACCACCGGCGACGGTGTCGACCTCAACCGCAACTTCGCCTACAAGTGGGGTTACGACAACGAGGGTTCGTCACCCAACCCCACCAGCGAGACCTACCGCGGCGCGAGCGCCGGCTCCGAGCCCGAGACCAAGGCACTCGACGCCTTCGAGAAGCGCATCGGATTCACGTACGGCATCAACTACCACTCCGCGGCCGAGCTGATCCTCTACGGAGTCGGCTGGCAGGTGGCGACCCCGAGCCCGGACGACGTGCTGTACAAGGCCCTTGCCGGTACGCCCGAGAACCCCGCGATCCCGGGTTACCGCCCGCAGGTCTCCTCCGAGCTGTACACGACCAACGGTGAGGCCGACGGCCACGCCTCCAACGTCAACGGCCTGGCGATGTACACGCCCGAGATGTCGACCTGCGCGACCGCGTCGAACCTTGACCCGAACGACGCCTGGAACGCGGCGGACTGCGAGTCGGTCTTCACTTTCCCGGACGACGAGAAGCTGATCCAGCAGGAGTTCGCGAAGAACATCCCGTTCGCGCTCTCCGTCGCCGAGACCGCCGCCCACCCCGACCAGCCGTCCTCCTCGCTCGGCCTCGACGCGGCCGACTTCACGCCCGCCGCCTTCTCGACCTCGTACTCGCGCGGCGCCGACCAGGAGATCTCCGTCGTCGCACGGAAGTCCGTGCGCGACAAGGAGCTCAAGTACCGCGTCAACGGCGGCCGTACGTGGGACCAGGCGCTCAAGCCGTGGAAGGGCGGCGAGACCTTCGGAGGCGAGGACAACCTCTACTTCGACGAGTACCGCGCCCCCGTCCAGGACGGCGAGCCGGGCGACAAGGTGGAGGTCTGGTTCACCGGAGAGACGAAGAGCGGAAAGCCCACCTCCAGTGAGCACTTCACGTACACCATCGCCGAACGGCCGCGCGCCGACACCCTCGTGGTCGCCGAGGAGACCACCGCCGCCGCCCAGACCCAGACATACGTCGACGCGCTGAAGGCCAACGGCCGCAAGCCCCTCGTCTGGGACGTCGCGACGCAGGGAGCACCCGACGCGCTCGGCGTGCTCGACCACTTCAAGACGGTCGTCCACTACACCGGCGCCGACCGGCCCGGCTACACCACCCAGCTCGAGCTGCGCGCCTACCTCAACGAGGGCGGCAAGCTGATCGAGGCGGGCGAGCAGGCGGGCGGCAGCGTCGCTCTCCCGGGCGCCCTGACGAACGACTTCAGCCAGTACTACCTGGGCGCCTACTCCCGTACGACCACTCCCGGCGCCACCGCCTTCACCGGCTCCGGCAAGCTCGCCGGAACCACCGGAGCACTCGCCGGCGCGCCCGGCAACCCGCTCAACGCGGCGGGGGCGTACAGCATCACCTCGGACAACCTGCCCGCGGCGACGTTCCCCCAGTTCACGAGCGCGGGCGCGGGACAGTACCCGGGGACCGTCAATCCGTACGGCCCCTACGAAGGCGCCTCCATGGCAGCTGTCACGCACTCCGACTACGCCTGGAACCGCCTCACCCGCACCATCGACCTCACCGGAGTGAGCGCGGCCGACGCGCCCACCCTGCGCACCCAGCTCCTGTGGGACACCGAGGAGGCCTACGACCACGCCGTGCTCGAAGCGCACACGGTCGGGGCCGACGACTGGACGACGCTCCCGGACACGGGCGGCGCCACCAGCACGGCCGTACCCGTCGAGTGCGAAGCCGGGTTCTTCATCAAGGCGCACCCCGCCCTCACTCGCTATCTGACCCTGGGCGCGGGTGCCTGCACGCCCACCGGCACCAGCGGGTCCTGGAACAGCTTCACCGGAGCCTCCGACGGATGGCAGGAGGTCAACTTCGACCTCTCCGCGTACGCCGGAAAGACGGTCGAAGTGTCGCTGAGCTACATCACCGACCCGGGCTCGGGCGGCCACGGCGTCCTCGCCGACAACGCCACCGTCGTCATCGGCGGCACGGCCGGCGCGGTCGAGGGCTTCGAGACCTCGCTCGGCGCCTGGAGCGTCCCCGGACCGCCCGCGGGCAGCCCTGCGGTCATCAAGGACTGGGGGCTCTCCGGTGAGCTCTTCAAGACGTACGGAGCGGTCACCACGGACGACACCGTGCTGCTGGGCTTCGGCCTGGAGCACGTCACCGCGGCGGCCGACCGAACGGCCCTCATCGGGAAGGCACTCGCGGCGCTACGCGGCTGACTCCGCGTGACGATCGCGTAAACACGGAGGGCGGTCCGTACCCCTACTGGCGGGTACGGACCGCCCTGCCGTGTATGGGGCATCTCGATGTCACCCCGGGCGCCTCAGGGAGGTAGGGTCGTAGGCGGTCGGGGACATCCCATACAACTCGCCGGCATCTGAGCCGGCGTACCAACGAGGAGATCGGTTCGTGACGATCCGCGTAGGCATCAACGGCTTTGGCCGCATCGGTCGTAACTACTTCCGCGCGCTGCTGAAGCAGGGTGCTGACATCGAGATCGTGGCTGTCAACGACCTGGGTGACACCGCGACCACTGCTCATCTTCTGAAGTACGACACCATCCTGGGCCGCCTCCAGGCAGAGGTGACGCACACCGCCGACACGATCACCGTCGACGGCCACACCATCAAGGTGCTGTCCGAGCGGAACCCCGCCGACATCCCGTGGGGTGACCTGGGCGTCGACATCGTCATCGAGTCGACCGGCATCTTCACCAAGAAGGCGGACGCCGAGAAGCACATCGCCGGCGGCGCCAAGAAGGTCCTCATCTCGGCTCCGGCCAAGGACGAGGACATCACCATCGTGATGGGCGTCAACCAGGACAAGTACGACGCGGCCAACCACCACGTCATCTCCAACGCCTCTTGTACCACCAACTGTGTGGCGCCGATGGCCAAGGTTCTCGACGAGAACTTCGGCATCGTCAAGGGCCTGATGACGACGGTCCACGCGTACACGAACGACCAGCGCATCCTGGACTTCCCGCACTCGGACCTGCGCCGCGCCCGCGCCGCCGCCGAGAACATCATCCCGACCACGACGGGCGCCGCCAAGGCCACCGCCCTGGTCCTCCCGCAGCTCAAGGGCAAGCTCGACGGCATCGCGATGCGTGTCCCGGTCCCGACCGGTTCCGCCACCGACCTCGTCGTGACGCTGCAGCGCGAGGTCACCAAGGACGAGGTCAACGCCGCGTTCAAGAAGGCCGCCGACGACGGCGACCTCAAGGGCTACCTGTCCTACACCGAGGACCCGATCGTCTCCTCGGACATCGTCGGCGACCAGGCCTCCTGCACCTTCGACTCCCTCCTGACCATGGTCCAGGAGGGCAACACGGTGAAGATCCTCGGCTGGTACGACAACGAGTGGGGCTACTCCAACCGCCTCGTCGACCTCACGGTCTTCGTCGGCGGCCAGCTCTAAGTCCCAGAGCCAGGCACCTCGATGTGACCACAGGGCCCGGGCAGCGCAGGCCGCGCTGCCCGGGCCCTGTGTCACGTACTGATCGATCAGCCCTCTCGGATCAAAAGAGCCTCCCTAGGAGTCCACTTATGAAGACGATCGACGAACTTCTCGCCGAAGGCGTGGACGGCAAGCGGGTCTTCGTCCGCGCCGACCTGAACGTGCCGCTGGCCGACGGCCTCATCACCGACGACGGCCGCATCCGCGCCGTCCTGCCGACCGTCAAGGCACTGGCCGACGCGGGCGCCAAGGTGGTCGTCGCCTCGCACCTGGGCCGCCCCAAGGGCGCCCCGGACCCGGCGTTCTCCCTGCTGCAGCCCGCCGAGCGGCTCGCCGAACTCCTCGGCGCCCCGGTCGCGTTCGCCCAGGACACCATCGGCCCCGCCGCGCACGACGCGGTGAACGGCCTCCAGCCCGGCCAGGTCGCGGTCATCGAGAACCTGCGCTTCAACCCGGGCGAGACCTCCAAGGACGACGTCGAGCGCGGCGAGTTCGCCGACCAGCTCGCCGCCCTGGCGGACATCTACGTAGGCGACGGTTTCGGTGCCGTGCACCGCAAGCACGCCTCCGTGTACGACCTCCCGGCGCGCCTTCCGCACTACGCGGGCTACCTCATCGCCACCGAGGTCGGCGTCCTGAAGAAGCTCACCGAGGACGTCAAGCGCCCCTACGTGGTCGCGCTCGGCGGCTCCAAGGTCTCCGACAAGCTCGCCGTCATCGACCAGCTGCTCGGCAAGGCCGACAAGCTGCTCATCGGCGGCGGAATGGCCTTCACCTTCCTCAAGGCCAAGGGGTACGAGATCGGCGCCTCCCTGGTCCAGGAGGACCAGCTGGCGACCGTCACCGAGTATGTCGAGCGCGCTGAGAAGAACGGCGTCGAACTGCTCGTCCCCGTGGACGTCGTGGTCGCGGCCGGGTTCCCGGACCTGAAGACCAAGGCCCCGTCCCACCCGACCACCGTCGCCGCCGACGCGATTCCCGCGGACCAGATGGGTCTCGACATCGGTCCTGAGACCGGTGCTCTGTACGCCTCGCAGCTCGCCGACGCGGCCACCGTCTTCTGGAACGGCCCGATGGGCGTCTTCGAGCACCCCGACTACGCCGAGGGCACCAAGGCGGTCGCCCAGGCCCTTCTCGACTCCCCGGCCTTCACGGTCGTCGGCGGTGGCGACTCCGCCGCGGCCGTCCGCATCCTGGGCTTCGACGAGACGGCATTCGGCCACATTTCGACCGGCGGCGGCGCCTCCCTCGAATACCTCGAGGGCAAGACGCTCCCCGGCCTCGCCGCACTGGAGGACTGACCTTAATGAGCACGCGCACGCCGATCATGGCGGGCAACTGGAAGATGAACCTCAACCACCTCGAGGCCATCGCCCACGTCCAGAAACTCGCCTTCGCCCTCGCGGACAAGGACTACGAGGCCGTCGAGGTCGCCGTCCTGCCGCCCTTCACCGACCTGCGCTCCGTGCAGACCCTCGTCGACGGTGACAAGCTCAAGATCAAGTACGGCGCCCAGGACATCTCGGCGTACGACTCCGGTGCCTACACCGGCGAGATCTCCGGCCCGATACTGGCCAAGCTGAAGTGCACGTACGTGGCGATCGGCCACTCGGAGCGCCGCCAGTACCACAACGAGACCGACGAACTCGTCAACGGCAAGGTGAAGGCCGCGTACAAGCACGGCCTGACCCCGATCCTGTGCGTCGGCGAGGAGCTGGCGGTCCGCGAGGCGGGCAACCACGTCACGCACACGCTCAGCCAGGTCGAGGGCGGTCTCAAGGACGTCCTCGCCGAGCAGGCCGAGTCGATCGTGATCGCGTACGAGCCTGTCTGGGCCATCGGCACCGGCAAGGTCTGCGGCGCCGACGACGCCCAGGAGGTCTGCGCGGCGATCCGCGGCAAGCTCGCCGAGCTGTACTCGCAGGAAGTGGCCGACGCCGTCCGCATCCAGTACGGCGGCTCCGTGAAATCCGGGAACGTTGCGGAGATCATGGCGAAGCCCGATATCGACGGCGCGCTGGTCGGCGGTGCCTCCCTGGACGCCGAAGAGTTCGTGAAGATCGTCCGTTTCCGCGACCAGTGAGCCGAAGGCTCGCGGCCGCGAGTATGCGGTAGCGACGATCCGTCGTACCCTTGCGGGGGCCAGGTGGGCAACCACCCGGCCCCCGTCGTCCGTCCAGATCCGAGGAAGTTGGTCCAGCCGTGGTTATGGGGTTCTCGATCGCCCTGATCGTCTTCAGCGGGCTGTTGATGCTGCTGGTGCTGATGCACAAGGGCAAGGGCGGCGGCCTCTCCGACATGTTCGGTGGCGGCATGCAGTCGTCCGTCGGTGGCTCCTCGGTCGCCGAGCGCAACCTTGACCGCATCACCGTGGTGATCGGTCTGCTGTGGTTCGCGTGCATCGTCACGCTCGGCATCCTGATGAAGGTCAACAACTGACCATCGGCCGACATTGGCCGACGCACATCGGTACAACTGCACATAACGCACGCACTTTGCGCACGTAAGGCCCCATGTTCGGTACGCGACGTAAATCGCGACCTATCATGGGGCTTGCGTCTAGGGGCGGGGGTGTAACTCCAATCACTGGACGCGCGTTGGGCCTTACGTAGACTGAGGCGCTCGCAGCGAAGCGTCACGCCGACTCGCTTCGCGGCACCATTACGCAGGGAGTTACGACCGTGGCAAGTGGCAACGCGATCCGAGGAAGCCGGGTCGGGGCGGGGCCGATGGGCGAGGCCGAGCGTGGCGAGTCCGCGCCGCGGCTGCGCATCTCCTTCTGGTGCTCCAACGGGCACGAGACGGTTCCCAGCTTCGCCAGCGACGCGCAGGTTCCCGAGGCCTGGGACTGCCCGCGCTGCGGCTTTCCCGCCGGACAGGACCGGGACAACCCGCCGGCCCCGCCGCGCACCGAGCCGTACAAGACGCACCTCGCGTACGTACGGGAGCGGCGCAGCGACGCGGACGGCGAGGCGATCCTCGCCGAGGCGCTCGCCAAACTGCGGGGCGAGATCTAGGGGTTGAGAACCGGCCGGGTACCTTCGGGTGCTCGGCCGGAGCTGTATCGCGCGCAGGTGCCGACGTGACTCACCTGCGGCTCGCTCGTCATGCGTCGAGATCGCTCGTCATGCGTCGAGGTCGATTGTCATGCGTCGAGGTCGATTGTCAGCGGATCGATTGTCAGTGGTGCCCTCTACGGTTCTTGAAGTGACGGAACCGAAGGGGGCGTTGTGACGGCGACGGAGGTGGCGGGGGTACGGGCGCCCGCGTGGCGCGGGGGGTTCGGGCGGCTGTGGTCCGCGGCCGTGGTCTCGCGGTTCGGCGACGCGCTGCGGACCGCCGCGCTGCCGCTGCTCGCCGTGCACCTCACCGACGATCCGCTGGTCATCGCCTCCGTCACGGCGTGCGGCTATCTGCCCTGGCTCCTCTTCGGCCTGCTGGGCGGGGCGATCGCCGACCGCGTCGACCAGCGGCGCGCGATGTGGGCCGTGGACGCCATACGCGGCACGCTGGTCGCCTGCTTCGCCCTCGCCGTCGGGCTGGGGCACGCCTCGATCATCCTGTTGATCGCGCTCGCCTTTACCCTGACCACCCTCCAGACACTCTTCGACAACGCCTCCACGGCCCTGCTGCCGTCCCTGGTGGACCGTGCCGAGCTGGGCGGCGCCAACGCCAGACTGATGACCGGCCAGCAGCTCGCCGGCGGCCTGCTGGCCAGTCCGCTCGTGCCTCTCCTGCTGGTGGTCGGGGCCGCCATGCCGTTCGCGGCCGACGCGGTCACCTATCTGCTGGCCGCCGCGCTGGTGGCCTCCCTGCGGATACGGATGCCCGAGCGGAAGCCGCGTCCGGCCGGGAGCACCCTGCGCGCCGAGATAGGCGCAGGGCTGCGCGCCCTGTGGCGGGACCGGGTGCTGCGGGCGACGTGCGTGGCCACCCTGCTGTGCAACATCGGCATGGGCGCGCTCATCGCCACCCTCGTGCTGCATGTGACGGGCTGGCTGCACGCGGGGAACGCGCAGTACGCCGCCGTGATGACCGCCTTTTCCGTCGGAAGCCTGGCCGGAGGAGTGCTGGCGCCCCGACTGGCGCGCCGGGCAGGCAGGGTCGGCAGCCTGTTGCTGGGCGGATGCGTCCAGACGGCGGCGCTGCTGCTCATGGGCACCGTCCGCCACCTGGGCGCCGTCGTCGTGGGCATGGCGCTGCTCGGAGCGATGAACCTCGTGTGGAACGTCAACCAGGTCACGCTGATGCAGCAGCGCAGCCCGGACGCCATGGTGGGCCGCATCAGCTCCGCGTTCCGTACGGCCTCGACCTCCGGCGCGCCGGTCGGTGCCCTGCTGGGCGGCGCTGTGGCGGGCGCGTACGGGCTGAACGGGCCGGCACTGCTCGCGGCCGCGCTGTTCGCACTCGCCGTCGCCTCGCTGATACCCGCGTGTCTGCCGGACGTATCTGTTGTTGAGCCGGACGACGGTGCTACGACAGCTCACGTCAAGCCCTGATCAATTAGGTTGGGACCGGCAGCGGGGCAAGGTACGCAGCAGCACAGGCAGGAAAGAAGGCGGAAGTCCGAGATGAACGCAGAAAGCCGTTCCAGGCTCAACCAGACGCCCGAGTGGACCGCGCTGGCCGAGCACCGCGAGGAGCTCGCGGAGACCCACCTGCGCGACCTGTTCGCGGCCGACCCCGGGCGCGGTGGCGGATACACCCTTGAGGTCGGCGATCTGCACGTCGACTACTCCAAGCACCTGGTCACCGACGAGACACTGAGGCTGCTGCGCGACCTGGCCGCGGCGACCGACGTCTTCGGTCTGCGGGACGCCATGTTCCGCGGCGAGAAGATCAACACGACCGAGGACCGCGCGGTGCTGCACACCGCGCTGCGCGCCCCGCGCGACGCGGACATCGAGGTCGACGGCGAGAACGTCGTACCGGCTGTGCACGCCGTGCTCGACAAGATGGCCGGCTTCGCCGAGCGCGTCCGCTCCGGCGAGTGGACCGGCCACACCGGCAAGCGCATCAAGAACATCGTCAACATCGGCATCGGCGGCTCCGACCTCGGCCCGGCGATGGCGTACGAGGTACTGCGCTCCTTCACCGACCGCGGCCTCACGGTCCGCTTCGTGTCGAACGTGGACGGCGCCGACCTGCACGAGGCCGTGCGGGACCTGGACCCGGCCGAGACGCTGTTCATCATCGCCTCGAAGACGTTCACCACGATCGAGACGATCACCAACGCGACCTCGGCCAGGAACTGGCTGCTGACCGAGCTGAAGGCCGGTCAGGATGCCGTCGCCAAGCACTTCGTGGCGCTGTCGACCAACGCCGAGAAGGTGTCGGACTTCGGCATCGATACGGCGAACATGTTCGAGTTCTGGGACTGGGTCGGCGGGCGGTACTCGTTCGACTCGGCGATCGGTCTCTCGCTGATGATCGCCATCGGGCCCGACCAGTTCCGGTCGATGCTCGACGGGTTCAGGATCGTGGACGAGCACTTCCGCACCGCACCCGCCGAGTCCAACGTGCCCTTGCTGCTGGGCCTGTTGGGCATCTGGTACGGCAACTTCCACGACGCTCAGTCGCACGCGGTGCTGCCCTACTCGCACTACCTGTCCAAGTTCACCGCCTACTTGCAGCAGCTGGACATGGAGTCCAACGGCAAGTCCGTGGACCGGGACGGACTTCCCGTGGACTGGGAGACGGGCCCTGTCGTATGGGGCACGCCCGGTACCAACGGGCAGCACGCGTACTACCAGCTCATCCACCAGGGTACGAAGTTGATCCCGGCCGACTTCATCGGCTTCGCCGAGCCCGTCGCCGATCTGTTGCCCGGTCTGGTCGCCCAGCACGACCTGCTGATGGCGAACTTCTTCGCGCAGACGCAGGCGCTGGCCTTCGGCAAGACGCCGGACGAGGTGCGGGCGGAGGGGGTGCCCGAGGAGCTGGTGCCGCACAAGACGTTCAAGGGCAACCACCCGACGACGACGATCCTCGCGCGTGAGCTGACGCCGTCGGTTCTGGGACAGCTGATCGCCCTCTACGAACACAAGGTGTTCGTCCAGGGAGCCGTCTGGAACATCGACTCCTTCGACCAGTGGGGCGTCGAGCTCGGCAAGGTGCTGGCCAAGCGGATCGAGCCGGCGTTGACGGAAGGGGCGGACGTGCCCGGGCTCGACGCGTCGACGACGGCGCTCGTGGCCAAGTACCGGGAGCTGCGGGGGCGTTAGCCAGGTGGGGGGAAGGGGCTAAGGGTGTTAGCCCCTCCGGCGTTTGAGGAGCGGGGGTTTGAGGAGCGGAGCCCCCAAGTGACGGGAATGGGTAGGGGCGGAGGGGGCGAAGAAAACTCCTTCCGTCCCCTCCGCCCCTACCGTCACGCCGAAGCCGGCGGATACAGCGACCGCGGCAGTTGGGAAGCCGCTGCCGCGTCCAGGAGCCACAGGGTGCGGGAGCGGCCCTGGGCGCCGGCGGCCGGGGCCTGTACCTCGCCCGCGCCGGACAGGGCGATCGCCGCGGCCTCGGCCTTGTCCTCGCCCGCCGCGAGCAGCCACACCTCGTGTGCGGAGCGGATCGCGGGGAGGGTGAGGGAGATCCGGGTCGGCGGAGGCTTCGGGGCGCCGTGGACGCCGACCACCGTGCGTTCGGTCTCCCGTACCGCGGGCAGCTCGGGGAAGAGCGACGCCACGTGGGTGTCGGGCCCGACACCCAGCATCAGTACGTCGAAGGTCGGGACGGAGCCGTGGTTCTCGGGGCCCGCCGCCTTCGCGAGCTCTGCCGCGTACGCCTCCGCCGCGGCCTCCACGTCCGAGCCGTACGGGCCGTCCGAGGCGGGCATCGGATGCACCCGGGCGGGATCCAGTGGCACGGAGTCCAGGAGCGCCGCACGGGCCTGCGTGTCATTGCGTTCCGGGTCGCCCTCGGGCAGGAACCGTTCGTCGCCCCACCACAGGTCGAGGCGGGCCCAGTCGACGGCGTCCCGGGCGGGGGCCGAACTCAGCGCCGCCAGGAGCCCGTTGCCGTTGCGGCCGCCCGTGAGCACGATCGAGGCGTAGCCGCGTGAGGCCTGCGCGTCCACGATCTTCGTGATCAGCCGGGCCGCGGCGGCCTCGGCCATCAGCTCCTTGTCGCGGTGGACGACCAGTTGCGGAGTGCTCACTTGGCGGCCGTCCCTTTGGCCGGCGGCATCTGCGCCGGAGTCGGCCGGTTGCCGGCCGCGGAGGACGTCCTCGAAGCCGAGTCCGCCACGGCCGACGCCGGAGTCCGGGTGGGCAGCGGAGACCTGTCCGTCGTCGACTGAGCGCCTCCGAGCCGGTCCACCCCGAACCGCAGCGCCGACGCGTATGTGTCGTCCGGATCGAGCCGGCGCAGTTCCTCCGCCATCAGCTCGGACGTCTCGCGGCGCTTGAGCGCCACAGCGCGGTCCGGCTGGCCCTCCACCATCAGCGTGGCCATCGCTCCGTCCGGCCGCTGCAGCGCGACGGGGCCACCGGTCGTCTCCAGGCGTACCTCGGTCAGCCCGGGGCCGGAGGAGACCCCTCGCCGGACGTGCACATGCAGCCGGTCGGCGAGCCACATGGCCAGCAGCTCGACGCTCGGGTTGAACTCCTCGCCCGTCACCTCCACGGAGACGACCTCGCAGTCCACCTGGTCGAGAGCGGCGGCCAGCATGGAGCGCCAGGGAGTGATCCGGGCCCATGCCAGGTCGGTGTCGCCCGGCTCGTAGTTCTCGGCGCGGGTGCGCAGCTCGTCGATGGGCTTCACCGCCGAGTAGCTGTCGGTGACCCGGCGCTGGCCCAGGGCGCCCAGCGGGTCCTTCGCCGGGTCGCGCGGGGAGCCCACCGGCCACCAGACCACCACCGGGGCGTCCGGCAGGAGCAGGGGGAGCGCGACCGACTGGGCGTGGTCCGCGACCTCGCCGTAGAGCCGCAGGATCACCGTCTCACCGGTGCCCGCGTCCGCACCGACCCGTACCTCGGCGTCGAGGCGGGACTTCGTGCGGTCGCGCGGCGAGCGGGAGACGCGCTTGACGATCACGAGGGTGCGCGAGGGGTGCTCGCGGGAGGCGTCGTTGGCCGCCTTCAGGGCGTCGTAGGCGTTCTCCTCGTCGGTGACGATGACGAGGGTGAGCACCATGCCGACGGCGGGGGAGCCGATGGCCCGGCGACCCTGCACCAGCGACTTGTTGATCTTGCTGGCCGTGGTGTCCGTGAGGTCTATTTTCATGGGCGCCGCCAGCTCCGTCCGTTTCGCTCGAGCATTTCGTCCGCCTCGACGGGGCCCCAGGTGCCCGAGGGGTACTGGGCGGGCTTGCCGTGCTTGTCCCAGTACTGCTCGATCGGGTCGAGGATCTTCCAGGACAGCTCGACCTCCTCGGTGCGCGGGAAGAGGTTGGAGTCACCCAGGAGGACGTCCAGGATCAGGCGCTCGTACGCCTCGGGGCTCGACTCCGTGAAGGACTCGCCGTACGCGAAGTCCATCGAGACGTCCCGGATCTCCATGGAGGTGCCGGGGACCTTGGAGCCGAAGCGGACCGTGATGCCCTCGTCGGGCTGGACGCGGATGACGATCGCGTTCTGGCCCAGCTCCTCCGTCGCCGTGTGGTCGAAGGGGGAGTGCGGGGCGCGCTGGAAGACCACGGCGATCTCGGTGACGCGGCGGCCCAGACGCTTGCCTGTGCGGAGGTAGAAGGGGACCCCGGCCCAGCGGCGGTTGTCCACCTCCACCTTGATCGCCGCGTAGGTGTCGGTCTTCGACTTGGGGTCGATACCGTCTTCCTGGAGGTAGCCGATGGCTTTCTCGCCGCCCTGCCAGCCCGCCGCGTACTGCCCGCGGACGGTGTCCGTGCCCAGGTCCTGCGGCAGCTTGACCGCGCCGAGCACCTTGGTCTTCTCGGCGGCGAGCGCGTCCGCGTCGAAGGAGGCGGGCTCCTCCATCGCGGTGAGCGCCATCAGCTGGAGCAGGTGGTTCTGGATGACGTCACGGGCGGCGCCGATGCCGTCGTAGTAGCCGGCGCGGCCGCCGATGCCGATGTCCTCGGCCATCGTGATCTGTACGTGGTCGACGTACGACCGGTTCCAGATCGGCTCGAACATCTGGTTGGCGAAGCGGAGCGCCAGGATGTTCTGGACGGTCTCCTTGCCCAGGTAGTGGTCGATGCGGAAGACCTGGTCCGGGGCGAAGACGTCCTCGACGGTCGAGTTGAGCTCCTCGGCCGACTTGAGGTCGTGACCGAAGGGCTTCTCGATGACCGCGCGGCGCCAGGAGCCGTTCGGCTGATCGGCCAGCCGGTGCTTCTTCAGCTGCTTGATGACCACCGGGAACGCGGACGGCGGCACGGAGAGGTAGAAGGCGAAGTTGCCGCCCGTGCCCTGTGCCTTGTCCAGGTCCTCGATCGTGGAACGCAGCCGCTCGAAGGAGTCGTCGTCGTCGAAGGTGCCCTGCACGAAGCGCATGCCCTGGACGAGCTGCTGCCAGACCTCCTCGCGGAAGGGCGTACGCGCGTGTTCCTTGACCGCGTCGTGGACCTCCTGCGCGAAGTCCTCGTCGGCCCACTCGCGCCGGGCGAAGCCGACGAGGGAGAAGCCCGGCGGCAACAGGCCCCGGTTGGCGAGGTCGTACACAGCGGGCATCAGCTTTTTACGTGACAAATCGCCCGTGACGCCGAAGATGACCAGGCCCGACGGCCCCGCGATTCGCGGGAGCCGTCGGTCTGCGGGGTCACGCAGCGGGTTGCTGCTTGACAAGGTTTCAGCCCTCCGAGGGGGCGAGGCGCTGGAGCTCTGCCTCTGTCGACTTGAGCAGATCGTTCCAGGACGTCGCGAACTTCTCGACGCCCTCGTCCTCCAGGAGCTGGACCACGTCGTCGTACGCGATCCCGAGCTTCTCGACGGCGTCGAGCTCGGCACGGGACTGGTCGTACGTGCCGGTGATGGTGTCACCGGTGATCTGACCGTGGTCCTCGGTGGCCTCGAGCGTGGCCTCCGGCATGGTGTTCACCGTGTTGGGCGCGACCAGGTCGTCGACGTACAGGGTGTCCTTGTACGCCGGGTCCTTGACGCCGGTCGAGGCCCACAGCGGACGCTGCTTGTTGGCCTGCCCCTTGTCGAGGGCGGCCCAGCGGTCGGAGGAGAAGACCTCCTCGTACGCCTCGTACGCGAGCCGCGCGTTGGCGAGGCCCGCCTTGCCGCGCGCGGCCTTGGCTTCGGAGGTGCCCAGGGCGTCCAGCCGCTTGTCGATCTCGGTGTCCACGCGGGACACGAAGAACGACGCCACCGAGTGGATCTTGGAGAGGTCGAGGCCGGCGGCCTTCGCCTTCTCCAGACCCGCGAGGTAGGCGTCCATGACCTCGCGGTAGCGCGCGAGCGAGAAGATCAGCGTGACGTTGACGCTGATGCCCTTGCCGATGACCTCGGTGATCGCGGGCAGGCCCGCCTTGGTCGCCGGGATCTTGATGAGGGTGTTGGGACGGTCCACCAGCCAGGCCAGCTGCTTGGCCTCGGCGATGGTCGCCGTCGTGTTGTGCGCAAGCCGTGGGTCGACCTCGATCGAGACCCGGCCGTCCTGACCCTGCGTCGCGTCGAAGACCGGGCGCAGGATGTCGGTGGCGTCACGGACGTCCGCCGTCGTGATCATGCGGATGGCTTCTTCGACGGTGACCTTGCGGGCGGCGAGCTCGGTGAGCTGCTGCTCGTAACCGTCGCCGCTCGAGATCGCCTTCTGGAAGATCGACGGGTTGGTGGTGACGCCCACGACGTGCTGCTGGTCGATCAGTTCGGCAAGATTGCCGGACGTGATCCGCTTGCGCGACAGGTCGTCCAGCCAGATCGCGACGCCTTCCTCGGAGAGGCGCTTGAGTGCGTCTGTCATGGAAATTGCATCTCCTACGTGTCGTGTTTCAGCGTCAGCGCTGGGCTGCGGCGATCGATTCCCGGGCGGCGGATGCGACGTTCTCGGCAGTGAAACCGAATTCGCGGAAGAGCACCTTGCCATCGGCCGAAGCACCGAAGTGCTCCAGCGAAACAATGCGTCCCGCGTCCCCGACGAACCGGTGCCAGGTGAGACCGATACCGGCCTCGACGGAGACCCGCGCCCGCACCGAAGGCGGCAGAACGCTGTCCCGGTACCCCTGGTCCTGCTCGTCGAACCACTCCACACACGGCATGGACACGACCCGCGTCGGGATGCCCTCGGCCTGGAGCTGCTCACGCGCCTCGACGGCGACGTGCACCTCGGAGCCGGTGCCGATGAGGATGACCTCGGGCGAACCGCCCTCGGCCTCGAAGAGCACGTAACCGCCCTTGGCGGCGTCCTCGTTGGCCTCGTACGTCGGCACGCCCTGGCGGGTCAGCGCCAGGCCGTGCGGGGCACCCTTGCCGAACACCTTGGTGTAGCGCTTGAGTACCTCGCGCCAGGCGATCACGGTCTCGTTGGCGTCCGCGGGACGGACCACGTTCAGGCCGGGGATCGCGCGCAGCGAGGCCAGGTGCTCGACGGGCTGGTGGGTCGGACCGTCCTCGCCGAGGCCGATCGAGTCGTGCGTCCACACGTACGTCACCGGCGCGTGCATCAGGGCCGAGAGGCGTACGGCGTTGCGCATGTAGTCGGAGAAGACCAGGAAGGTGCCGCCATAGATACGGGTGTTGCCGTGCAGCGCGATGCCGTTCATCTCGGCGGCCATCGAGTGCTCGCGGATGCCGAAGTGGATCGTGCGGCCGTACGGGTTCGCCCCCGGCAGCGGGTTGTCCGCAGGCAGGAAGGAACTCGTCTTGTCGATGGTCGTGTTGTTCGAGCCGGCCAGGTCGGCGGAGCCGCCCCACAGCTCGGGGATGACCGCGCCGAGGGCCTGAAGGACCTTGCCGGACGCGGCACGCGTGGCTACACCCTTGCCCGTCTCGAACGCCGGGAGGTGCGACTCCCAGCCCTTCGGCAGCTCACCCGAGGCGATGCGGTCGAACTCGGCGGCGCGCTCGGGACTGGCCGTACGCCAGGCCGCGAAGCCCTTCTCCCACTCGCCCCTGGCCTCACGGCCGCGGTCCAAGGCCTGGCGGGTGTGCGCGAGGACCTCGTCGGCGACCGCGAAGGTCTCCTCCGGGTCGAAGCCGAGGACACGCTTGGTGGCCGCCACCTCGTCGTCGCCGAGCGCCGAGCCGTGCGCGGCCTCGGTGTTCTGCGCGTTCGGGGCCGGCCAGGCGATGATCGAGCGCATCGCGATGAACGACGGCTTGTCCGTGACCGACTTGGCGGCCTCGATCGCGTTGTAGATGGCGTGCGGGTCGAGGTCGCCGTCCGGCTTCGGGGCCACGCGCTGCACATGCCAGCCGTACGCCTCGAAGCGCTTGACGGTGTCCTCGGAGACCGCGGTCTCCGTGTCGCCCTCGATCGAGATGTGGTTGTCGTCCCACAGCAGGATCAGGTTGCCGAGCTTCTGGTGACCCGCCATCGAGGACGCCTCGGCGGAGATGCCCTCCTGGAGGCAGCCGTCACCGGCGATCGCGAAGATGAAGTGGTCGAAGGGGGATTCACCCTGAGGGGCGTCCGGATCGAACAGGCCGCGCTCGTAACGGGTGGCCATCGCCATGCCCACCGCGTTGGCGACACCCTGGCCCAGCGGACCGGTCGTCGTCTCCACGCCGGGGGTGTGCCCGTACTCGGGGTGGCCGGGCGTCCTGCTGCCCCACGTCCTGAAGGCCTTCAGATCGTCCAGCTCCAGGCCGAAACCGGCCAGGTACAGCTGGGTGTAGAGAGTCAGGGACGAGTGGCCCGCGGACAGCACGAAGCGGTCGCGTCCGGTCCAGTCGGGGTCCGCCGGGTCATGCCGCATCACCTTCTGGAAGAGGGTGTACGCGACAGGCGCCAGGCTCATCGCCGTACCGGGATGGCCGTTACCGACCTTCTGTACGGCATCGGCGGCCAGGACGCGGGCGGTGTCCACGGCCCGCTGGTCCAACTCGGTCCACTCGAGGTCTGTGGTGGTCGGCTTGGTGCTCACCCTGGGTCAGGGCTCCTCTCCACATGTTCCACATGTCGGAATACCGGCGCGCGTGCGCCCACCGGCCGTTGTCGAGCCTACCCCCGTAGGTACGTGCGTTTTTTCGAGTCATTCCAGACTGCCGGGAGTCGCCGGAATCCGCCTCCCGACCGGTCCATTCCGCATTCGGCAAGTGAATACGGAGCCGCTCGTCCGAGTGCTCAATCGAGCCTCGTCCCACCCGTCGCAGTTGCGTCGCTGCGCCCCTGGTGCGACGCCTTCCAACACGACCCCACCCCCGCGAATGTCGGGGTATGGGCAACGTCTACAGTGGCGTGGTACGCGCGAGCCTTTACGGGGAGTTCACACCCGGGGGCTTGCTGGGATGTCTCTGTCAGGGGTGTACGTGACGGCCGTCGAATCCCGTCCACCGGGTGTGCTCGGGACGAGCAACAGTCCGACCCACCGGCCGTTCGGGGCCCGTGTCATGGCGTTTGTGGCGCTGACGAAGCCACGGATCATCGAGCTACTGCTGATCACCACCGTCCCGGTGATGTTCCTGGCCCAGCAGGGGGTGCCCGACCTGAAGCTGGTGCTCCTCACCTGCCTCGGCGGCTACCTCTCGGCGGGCGGCGCCAACGCGCTCAACATGTACATCGACCGTGACATCGACGCGCTGATGGACCGGACCTCGCAGCGGCCCCTGGTCACCGGCATGGTCAGCCCGCGCGAATGCCTCGTCTTCGGTCTCTCGCTCGCCGCGGTCTCCACACTCCTGTTCGGCCTGACGGTCAACTGGCTCTCCGCCTGGCTCTCCCTCGGCGCACTCCTCTTCTACGTCGTCGTCTACACGATGATCCTCAAGCGCCGTACGTCGCAGAACATCGTCTGGGGCGGCATCGCCGGCTGCATGCCCGTCCTCATCGGCTGGTCGGCGGTGACCAACTCGATGTCCTGGGCCCCGGTCATCCTCTTCCTGGTCATGTTCTTCTGGACGCCGCCGCACTACTGGCCGCTGTCGATGAAGGTGCGGGCCGACTACGCGCGCGTGGGCGTGCCGATGCTGCCGGTCGTCGCCTCCAACAAGGTGGTCGCCCGGCAGATCGTCCTCTACAGCTGGGTGATGGTCGCGGTCTCGCTGCTGCTCACCCCGCTCGGCTACACCGGCTGGTTCTACACGGCGGTCGCGCTGGTGGCCGGTGGCTGGTGGCTGTGGGAGGCGCACGCTCTGCAGCACCGCGCCAAGCACGAGGCGGAGGGCGGCAAGCTCAAGGAGATGCGGCTGTTCCACTGGTCCATCACCTATGTGTCGCTGCTGTTCGTGGCGGTCGCGGTGGATCCCTTCCTCCGCTGAGTCTTGTGAGGTCCCCGACGGGCGGGGTGGGTGGTCAAGGCCACGCACCCCGCCCGTCGCCGTTTGGCCTACCCGTCGGTAGCATCCTGGCCATGGCAGACACCCAGCAGGTTGACGAGACCACCGGCGCCGTCCAGGACGCCAAGGCCGAGCGCAAGGCGGCCAAGTTCGCCAAGCAGATCTCCGCCTTCGCCAAGGAGCACGGCGGGGCCGAGGGCCATGTGGAGTACATCGGGCAGCGTGGCGCCCGGATCGTGCTGGTCGGCGCGGACGGCGGCTGGGGCGACGTCGTGGCACCCACGTACGCGATCGCCGAGCAGGCCGTGAAGACGGCCGGCATCACTGTTCATGAGGAGTTCGACGGCGAGTTCGCGGCGAAGGTGAAGACGGGGCCGTACGAGTGGAAGCGGATGGCGGGGATCCAGCTCGGCGGGTCGAGCAACGGCTGACGATCGCGCGCCTGCGGGCGGCTGACAACCGTCGGCTCTTCGCACGGGGTGTGTGCAAGCAACACCTGATACCCGGTTCACCCGTTAGGACCTGAGGAAGCACGGTCCAGTCGCGGGGAGTCCGGATGATCGAAACGCCGTCCCTGGTGGACCAGTACTGCCATGGCGTACTGAGAACGGAGCTGGGCCTCGGTACCTTCGAGGCCCACCTCGCCAGGACCGAGGGGCCGCCTGCCCCGGGTACCACCTTCTTCGACACCCAGACCGGTTTCGCGGTACGCCGCTGGTGTCCGCCCCTGCTGGGTCTGGAACCGCACTGCCCGCCCGCCCGCTATCTCGCCCGGCGTCGCGAACTCGGCGTACTGGAGTCGGGGCGCAGGCTGCTGCGCGGGAGCGGCATCACGACGTATCTCGTGGACACCGGGCTGCCGGGCGATCTGACCGGGCCCGGCGAAATGGCCTCCACCGGCGCGGCCGACGCGCACGAGATCGTCCGCCTCGAGCTGCTGGCCGAACAGGTCGCGGACACCTCCGGCACGGTCGAGTCCTTTCTCGCCAATCTCGCCGAGTCCGTCCACGGCGCCGCCGCGAACGCCGTGGCCTTCACCTCCGTGGCGGGCGTACGGCACGGTCTGGCGCTCGCGCCCGAGCCGCCCGGGCCGGGTGAGGTACGGGGTGCGGCGGGCCGCTGGCTCGCGCGGCGCCCGGTGGGCGGGACGCTCAGCGACCCGGTGCTGCTCAGGCATCTGCTGTGGATCGCGGTCGCCTCAGGGCTGCCGCTCCAGCTCCACGCCGGACTCGGCGAACCGGGCCTGCGCATCGACCGCACCGACCCCGTCCTGCTCACCGACTTCGCCCGCGCCACGGCCGGACTCGGCACCGACCTGGTCCTCCTGCACGGCTACCCCTATCACCGGCACGCGGCACACCTCGCCGGGGTCTTCCCGCATGTGTACGCCGATCTGGGCGCCGCGCTGGTGCGTACGGGGGCGCGGGCCGCGGCCGTGTTCTCGGAGATCCTGGAACTCGCGCCTTTCGGCAAGCTGCTCTTCTCCAGCGGCGCGCACGGGCTGCCCGAACTCCATGTGGTCGGGGCACGGCTGTTCCGTGAGGCGCTCGCCCGGGTGCTCGGCACCTGGGTCGCCGAGGGCGCCTGGTCGCTGGCGGACGCGCAACGGGTGGCGGGGCTCATCGCGGCGGGGAACGCACGGCGGGTGTACGGGGTGGAGTGAGCGCACCAGAATCTGATCCCATGACTGACGACGACGACGCCACGGCCCGCCTGCTGGACCGCTTCCTCACCGACGTGCGCGCCCTCGCTCCCGTCGCCGTGTGGGTGCACGGTTCGCTCGCCGGGGGCGACTACCAGGAGGGGCGCAGTGATCTCGACCTGATCGCCGTCCTGGAGGACCCCGTTTCGCTGGGCACGGTTCGGGAGGTGGTCCGGCTGCACCGGCGGCTGCGGGTCGACGAGCCGCTCGCGCGGAAGCTGCACTGCAGCTACATGACGCCCGACACCGTGGCCGACGCAGAGCGGTCGTATGTCACCTGGGCGCAGGACGTGCTGATGAAACGGCCGGTCACTCCCGTCACCCGGCGAGAACTGCACGCCTTCGGGCGCGTCCTGCACGGCAGACCGCCCGAGGAACTGCTGCCGGCCGTCCAGGACCGGGAACTCAAGGCCTTCGTCGTACGGGACCAGAAGGAGTTCTGGCGGCCCGTGGTGGACAAGGCGCGGCTATGGACGCAGGACGGGTGGGTCGACCTCGGGCCGGTCACCTTCGCGCGGGCGACCGTCACCCTGCGGGAGGGCCGGCTGATCTCCAAGAGGGAGGCCCTGGACCTGCTGCCGGAACTCGGCGCGCCCCTCGACGTGGTCGAGGACATCAGGCGACGGCGGTACGGGGATCCGGCGCCGAACACCGACGAGTGGACGGCACGCCGGGCGGAACTCACCAGGGGCTACCTGGGCCCCGCGATCGACGGCCTGGTCGCCACCTACGAGGGGTTCACGCGCGCGTGAGCTTCGATTCCGTGGTGGGACCCGGTACTTCCGCCAGGACCTCCGGCCGTTCGCGCAGCGACAGCAGGACCCGCAGGACCCCGATCCACACCAGGCAGGAGCCGAACATGTGGAGGCCGACGAGGGCTTCGGGGAGGTCCGTGAAGTACTGGACGTAACCGATGACGCCCTGTCCGAGGAGGATGAGGAACAGGTCGCGGGTGCGGTCGAGGGGGCCCTTGGGGGCGTCGACCGCCTTGAGGACGAACCACAGGGCGAAGGTCAGCGTCACGACGATCCACGCCAGGACGGAGTGCACCTTGGTGACGTTCTCCCAGTCCAGCGGGATGCGTTCGACTTCGCTGGAGTCGCCGGCGTGCGGGCCCGCGCCGGTGACGACCGTGCCGAGCGCGATCAGCAGGACGGTCGCGGTGACCAGGACCCACACCATCTGCTGCACCGGCTTGCCCACGAGGGGGCGCGGCGCGCCGTCGCCCTCGCCCTCGCGGGTGCGGTGCCACATCAGCGTGGCGACGGCGATGAGCGCGGTGGAGAGGAGGAAGTGGGCCGCGACCGTATACGGGTTGAGGCCGACCAGTACGACGATGCCGCCGAGCACCGCGTTGCTCATGACGACCCAGAACTGCGTCCAGCCCAGCCGGGTCAGGCTCCGCCGGAACGGCTTCTGCGAGCGGGCCGCGATGATCGCCCAGCCGACCGCCGCGCACAGCACGTACGTCAGCATGCGGTTGGTGAACTCGATGACGCCGTGGACGCCCATCGCGCTCGTCGTGGTGAGCGAGTCGTCGGTGCACTTGGGCCAGGTCGGGCAGCCGAGCCCGGAGCCGGTCAGCCGCACGGCACCGCCGGTGACCACGATCACCACCGACATGACGAGCGCGGCGAGAGCCGCGCGCCGCACCGTCCGGGCGGTCGGGGTCCAGCGTTCGGCGATGAAGGCGAGCGGGTTGCGCACGGCACGAAGGGCGTCGGCTCGGGTCACGTTGGGCACGCGCACCATCGTAGGGGGCCGCTTGTGCACGTCTTCACGAGGGCCCCATACCTACTCCCAGCGGAAGAATTTCCCCGCGGCAGCCAGCCCCACGACCGCCCACACCGCCAGGATGCCGAGGTCCCCCCACGGCATCCCCGCGCCGTGCTGCAGTACGTCCCGCAAGCCGTCCGACAGTGCCGAGATCGGCAGCAGGCCGAGGATGTCCTGGGCGGCGGAGGGGAACTTGTCGAGCGGGACGATCACGCCGCCGCCGAGCAGGAGCAGCAGGAAGACCAGGTTCGCGGCGGCCAGGGTGGCCTCCGCTTTCAGGGTGCCCGCCATCAGCAGGCCGAGGCCGGAGAACGCGGCGGTGCCGAGGACCAGGAGGAGCAGTACGGCGAGGGGGTTGCCGTGCGGTGACCAGCCGAGCGCGCAGGCGATCACCGTCACCAGGATCACCTGGAGGATCTCCGTGACCAGAACAGACGTCGTCTTCGCCGCCATCAGGCCCCAGCGGGGGAGCGGGGAGGCGGCGAGCCGCTTCAGGACGCCGTAGCGGCGCTCGAAGCCCGTCGCGATCGCCTGACCCGTGAACGCCGTCGACATCACGGCGAGCGCCAGGATGCCGGGGGTCAGGAAGTCGACCGCCTTGCCGGAACCCGTGTCGACGATGTCCACCGCGCTGAACAGCACCAGCAGGAGTGTGGGGATGACGACCGTGAGGAGGAGCTGCTCGCCGTTGCGGAGCAGCATCTTCGTCTCCAGGACGGCCTGCGCGGCGATCATCCGGGGGAGCGGGGCGGCCCCGGGCTCCGGTGTGTACGTACCGGCGGTGGCGGTGGTCACGAGCGCAGCTCCTTGCCGGTCAGTTCCAGGCTGTGTCTTCCCGGGGGACGCTGTGCCCGATTGTCGCCGCGCGACGGGCCGGACCCCCGGCCGAGATGCAGCTGCCCCTGAATCATGAGCGCAACTCCTTGCCGGTGAGCTCGAGAAAAACGTCTTCGAGTGTGTGGCGTTCGACGGAGATCTTCTCCGGCAGCACCCCGTGCTGCGCGCACCAGGACGTGACCGTCGCGAGCAGCTGCGGGTCGATCTTGCCGCCGATCCGGTACGCGCCGGGGGTCAGTTCCGCCGCTGTGCTGTCCGTCGGGAGGGCCTTCAGCAGGGATGCCACGTCGAGCCCTGGACGGCCGCTGAAGCGCAGGGTGTTCTCGGCGCCGCCGCGGCACAGTTCGTCGGGGGAACCCTTGGCGATGACCTTGCCCGCGTCGATGATCGCGACGTCGTCCGCGAGCTGTTCGGCCTCGTCCATGTGGTGCGTGGTGAGGATGACCGAGACGCCGTCGGTACGCAGATCGCGGACGAGGTCCCAGGTGGCCAGGCGGGCCTGCGGGTCGAGCCCGGCCGTCGGTTCGTCGAGGAAGACCAGCTCGGGGCGGCCGACCACGGCCATCGCCAGCGCGAGGCGCTGCTGCTGGCCGCCCGACAGTCGCCGGTACGTCGTACGGCCGCAGCTGTCGAGGCCGAGCCGTTCGATGAGCGCGTCCACGTCGAGCGGGTGTGCGTGGAGTTTCGCCACGTGGCGGAGCATCTCGTCCGCCCGCGAGCCCGAGTAGACGCCGCCGGACTGGAGCATGACGCCGATCCGCGGGCGCAGTTCCCAGGCCTGCCGGACCGGGTCGAGGCCGAGGACGCGCACCGAGCCGGAGTCCGGCTTCCGGTAGCCCTCGCAGGTCTCGACCGTCGTTGTCTTTCCCGCGCCGTTGGGGCCGAGGACGGCGGTGATGCCCGGCTCGGCCACCAGGTCGAGGCCGTCCACCGCGGTCTTCCTGCCGTACCTCTTCACCAAGGCCTGGACCTGGACCACGGGCTCGCTTCGCATGAGGAGCAAGTCTAGGGACGGGTCCGGGGCTCCCGGGCGCGGGGGGCCGCATCCGCGTACGGCTCCCGAGGCCGGTGCAGCGCGAGCCACCGCTCCGCGTACGCCACCGCGTCGGCCACCGGGAACAGCCGGGTGTCGGCCGCGCCCACCTTCCCCCGTACGACGGGACGGTCGCGTTCGAAGTCCGAGCCCAGCTCGTCGAAGCGCTCGGAGGTGATCGACACCTCCGTCACCTCCTCCCAGCCGCCCGCGGCGGGCCGCCCCACCCGGACCAGCGGTGCCGGTATCCGGTATTCGGCCAGGTGGAAGGCGGTGCACGCGTCGTAGCCCGCGCCCAGCAGCAGCACCCGGGCGTCCAGCGTCTCCAGGCGGGCCAGCGGACTGCGCTCGCCCAGGCGGCAGTCCGTCGCGTGGTGCTCGGTGATCTCCGCCGCGCGCGGGCCGAGCGCCGCGAACGAGGTCTGCGGGTGCGCGCTGCGCCGGGCGCCGGGCCAGGTCCGTACGGTCTCCGGGATCACGCCGACCCCTCGCGCGGGGGTGACGAGGGGGTCGTACGAGGGCATCGTCGCCCGGATGGCCGACCACCAATCCTCGGGTACCGGCGGACTGCTCCACAGGGCGGGGTCGGAGAGGTCGCCGGACTGGGTGGGGACCACCAGGGTCCCGTCTGGGCCGAGTGAATCGAGGAGTCCCTGGACGACGGCGACGGCGCCGCCGCAGACCCAGCCGAGGGAGCTGAGGGAGGAGTGCGCCAGGAGGGTCTCGCCGGGGCGGACGCCCAGCGAGAGCAGCTGTGCGGAGACTGTGTCTCTGGTGACGAGTGGCCCGGTGGGAGGGGGTGTCGGCATGGTTCGGCAGTGTTCCCGAGAGCCTGGTCCGTGGCCACCGAATTGATCGATCAAAGATCGTTTCCGCAGGTCAGCTTAGGTATACCTAAGTGATGCACGGCACCGTCCATGCCTCGGGCGCCGCTTGCCAGGCTCTGAGGAATTACGCAACAATAGCGTTGTGAAAAACGTTGGCGAGGCTCCGCAGGAGGAACTCGCGACCGGGGAGCGGTCCACCCGCAACCGGGTCGCGCGCTCCATCCTGGACCACGGCCCGTCCACCGTGACCGACCTGGCCGGCCGGCTGGGACTGACCTCGGCCGCCGTACGCCGTCATCTCGACGCCCTTGTCGCCGACGATGTCGTGGAAGCACGTGAGCAGCGGATCTACGGAGCGCGTACGCGCGGCCGTCCCGCCAAGGTGTTCGCCCTGACCGACTGCGGCCGGGACGCCTTCGACCAGTCCTACGACAAGCTCGCCGCGGACGCCCTGCGCTGGATCGCCGAGCGCGAGGGTGGGGACGAGGCGGTCGTCGCCTTCGCCCGCGCCAGGATCGCCGCACAGGCGGACGAGTACCGCGCCGCCATAGAGGCCGCCGCCCCCGACAAGCGCACCGAAGCGCTGGCCAAGGCCCTGAGCGCGGACGGGTACGCTGCTACGGCGCGTAGCGCACCGGTCGGCGAGCAGCTCTGCCAGCACCACTGCCCGGTCGCGCATGTCGCCGAGCAGTTCCCGCAGCTGTGCGAGGCGGAGACCGAGATCTTCTCGCAGCTGCTCGGCACCCATGTGCAGCGACTGGCGACCATCGCCCACGGCGACGGAGTATGCACGACGTTCATCCCCAAGATTTCCAAGACTGTTTCCGAACTACCTGACGCATCTGCAAGCACCGCCGGGAGGAACCCCGCATGACGCTCCCCATCGAGGAGACTGCCCACCCCGAGCTCGAGGGTCTGGGTACGTACGAATACGGCTGGGCCGACTCCGACGTGGCCGGTTCCTCCGCCAAGCGAGGGATCAACGACGACGTCGTCCGCGACATCTCCCAGAAGAAGTCCGAGCCGGAGTGGATGACCAAGCTCCGGCTCAAGGGCCTGCGCCTGTTCGAGAAGAAGCCCATGCCGAACTGGGGCTCGGACCTGTCGGGCATCGACTTCGACAACATCAAGTACTTCGTGCGCTCCACGGAGAAGCAGGCGGCGTCCTGGGAGGACCTGCCCGAGGACATCAAGAACACGTACGACAAGCTCGGCATCCCGGAGGCGGAGAAGCAGCGCCTGGTCGCCGGCGTCGCCGCGCAGTACGAGTCCGAGGTCGTCTACCACCAGATCAACGAAGAGCTCGAGGCGCAGGGTGTCATCTTCATGGACACCGACACCGCGCTGAAGGAGCACCCGGAGCTCTTCAAGGAGTACTTCGGCACCGTCATCCCGGTGGGCGACAACAAGTTCGCGTCGCTGAACTCCGCGGTGTGGTCCGGCGGCTCGTTCATCTACGTCCCCAAGGGCGTGCACGTCGAGATCCCGCTCCAGGCCTACTTCCGTATCAACACGGAGAACATGGGCCAGTTCGAGCGGACGCTGATCATCGTCGACGAGGACGCCTACGTCCACTACGTCGAGGGTTGTACGGCGCCGATCTACTCCTCGGACTCCCTGCACTCCGCGGTGGTCGAGATCATCGTGAAGAAGGGCGGCCGCTGCCGCTACACGACCATCCAGAACTGGTCGAACAACGTCTACAACCTGGTCACCAAGCGCGCCGTGGCGTACGAGGGCGCGACCATGGAGTGGATCGACGGCAACATCGGCTCCAAGGTCACCATGAAGTACCCGGCCGTCTACCTGATGGGCGAGCACGCCAAGGGCGAGACCCTGTCCATCGCCTTCGCGGGCGAGGGCCAGCACCAGGACGCCGGCTCCAAGATGGTCCACATGGCGCCGAACACCTCCTCCAACATCGTGTCGAAGTCCGTGGCGCGTGGTGGCGGCCGTACGTCGTACCGCGGGCTCGTCGAGATCGGCGAGGGCGCCCACGGCTCCAAGTCGAACGTGCTGTGCGACGCGCTGCTCGTCGACACGATCTCCCGCTCCGACACGTACCCGTACGTCGACGTCCGCGAGGACGACGTGTCCATGGGTCACGAGGCGACCGTCTCCAAGGTCAGCGACGACCAGCTCTTCTACCTGATGAGCCGGGGCATGACCGAGTTCGAGGCGATGGCGATGATCGTGCGCGGCTTCGTCGAGCCGATCGCCAAGGAACTGCCCATGGAGTACGCGCTTGAGCTCAACCGGCTGATCGAGCTCCAGATGGAAGGCTCGGTCGGCTAAACGCCAACCGCCGCCCCCGTCAAGCCACTTACGCAAGAAAGCGAGCAGACCGACAGCCATGGCTGAGGCTCAGAGTATTCCGGTGGGGTCCACCACCGCCGGCCAGATCGCGGTGGCCGCCGAGTCGACCGTCGCCACGCGCATGAGCGCGCCCCCGTCCTTCGACGTGGCGGACTTCCCCGTCCCCCACGGCCGTGAGGAGGAGTGGCGGTTCACGCCGCTGGAGCGGCTGCGCGGGCTGCACGACGGCACCGCGGTCGCGACCGGCAACGGCCTGAAGGTCGACATCGAGGCGCCCGCGGGCGTCACGGTCGAGACCGTCGGCCGTGACGACGCCCGGCTCGGCAAGGCCGGCACCCCGGCGGACCGCGTCGCCGCCCAGGCGTACTCGGCGTTCGAGAAGGCCAGTGTCATCACCGTCCCCAAGGAGACGGTGCTGACCGAGCCGATCCGCATCGCCGTGCACGGAGAGGGCGGGGTCGTCTACGGCCATCAGGTCGTCGAGCTGGGAGCCTTCGCCGAGGCCGTCGTCGTCATCGACCACACCGGTGACGCGGTCCTCGCCGCGAACGTCGACTACGTCCTGGGCGACGGCGCCAAGCTCACCGTCGTCTCCGTCCAGGACTGGGACGACAAGGCCGTGCACGTGGGCCAGCACAACGCGCTGATCGGCCGGGACGCCACCTTCAAGTCGTTCGTGGTCACCTTCGGCGGCGACCTCGTACGCCTCCACCCGCGCGTGGCCTACGCCGGCCCCGGTGGCGAGGCCGAGCTCTTCGGCCTGTACTTCACGGACGCCGGCCAGCACCAGGAGCACCGCCTCCTGGTCGACCACAACACCCCGCACTGCAAGTCGAACGTCGCCTACAAGGGCGCGCTCCAGGGCGAGGGCGCCCACGCGGTGTGGATCGGCGACGTCCTCATCGAGGCCGCGGCCGAGGGCACGGACACGTACGAGATGAACCGGAACCTGGTTCTGACCGACGGCGCCCGTGTCGACTCCGTGCCGAACCTGGAGATCGAGACCGGCGAGATCGTCGGCGCCGGGCACGCGAGTGCCACCGGCCGTTTCGACGACGAGCAGCTCTTCTATCTGATGGCCCGCGGCATTCCGGCCGACGAGGCCCGCCGTCTGGTGGTGCGCGGCTTCTTCGCCGAGCTGGTCCAGCAGATCGGTGTGGACGACATCGAAGAGCGCCTTCTTGTGAAGATCGACGAGGAGCTGGAGGCGTCGGTCTGATGGCTGCCCCTTCGACGTTCCTGCGCGCCTGTGAGCTGAGCGAGCTGGAGGAGGACACCCCCAAGCGGGTGGAACTCGACGGCACGCCGGTCTCGGTCGTGAAGACCGAGGGGGAGGTGTTCGCGATCAACGACATCTGCTCGCACGCGAACGTCTCGCTCTCCGAGGGCGAGGTGGAGGACTGTCAGATCGAGTGCTGGCTGCACGGCTCCAGCTTCGACCTCCGCACCGGCAAGCCGTCCGGCCTTCCGGCGACGCGCCCCGTCCCCGTATACCCCGTACAGATCGAAGGGGGCAGCGTCTTCGTTGACGTACACGCCTCCCTCAACCAGGAGTCCTGAGGAACCCATGGCAACGCTTGAAATCCACGACCTGCACGTCACCGTCGAGGCCGACAACGCCACGAAGGAGATCCTCAAGGGCGTCGACCTGACCGTGAAGCAGGGCGAGACACACGCCATCATGGGCCCGAACGGCTCCGGCAAGTCGACCCTCGCCTACTCGCTCGCGGGCCACCCGAAGTACACGATCACCGGCGGCACCGTCACCCTCGACGGCGAGGACGTCCTGGAGATGTCCGTCGACGAGCGCGCCCGCGCGGGCCTGTTCCTGGCGATGCAGTACCCGGTCGAGATCCCCGGCGTTTCCGTCTCCAACTTCCTGCGCACCTCGGCCACGGCCGTGCGCGGCGAGGCCCCCAAGCTGCGTACCTGGGTGAAGGAGGTCCGTGAGGCCATGGAGCGCCTCAACATGGACCCGGCCTTCGCCGAGCGCAATGTGAACGAGGGCTTCTCCGGCGGTGAGAAGAAGCGCCACGAGATCCTTCAGCTGGAGCTCCTCAAGCCGAGGATCGCGATCCTCGACGAGACCGACTCCGGCCTGGACGTCGACGCCCTGCGCGTCGTCTCCGAGGGCGTCAACCGGGTCCGCGAGAGCGGCGAGGTGGGCACCCTGCTCATCACCCACTACACGCGCATCCTGCGCTACATCAAGCCCGACTTCGTCCACGTCTTCTCCGCGGGCCGGATCGTCGAGTCCGGCGGCGCCGAACTCGCCGACAAGCTGGAGAACGAGGGCTACGAGGCTTACGCGATCCACGACACGGCCGACACGAAGGGTGGCGTATCCGCGTGACCCCTTCCCGCCATGGGCTCCCCGGCCTCCTCGACACCGAGGCGATCCGCAAGGACTTCCCCATCCTGGACCGCCAGGTCCACGACGGTAAGAAGCTCGTGTACCTGGACAACGCGGCGACCTCGCAGAAGCCGCGCCAGGTACTGGACGCCCTGAGCGAGTACTACGAGCGCTCCAACGCCAACGTCCACCGCGGTGTGCATGTGCTCGCCGAGGAGGCCACGGCGCTGTACGAGGGTGCGCGCGACAAGGTCGCCACGTTCATCAACGCGCCGAGCCGCAACGAGGTGATCTTCACCAAGAACGCCTCCGAGTCGCTCAACCTCGTGGCCAACATGCTCGGCTGGGCGGATGAGCCCTACCGGGTGGACCACGAGACCGAGATCGTCATCACGGAGATGGAGCACCACTCCAACATCGTGCCGTGGCAGCTGCTCTCGCAGCGCACGGGCGCGAAGCTGAAGTGGTTCGGCCTCACCGACGACGGCCGCCTCGACCTCTCGAACATCAACGAGATCATCACCGAGAAGACGAAGATCGTCTCCTTCGTGCTGGTGTCGAACATCCTGGGCACCGTGAACCCGGTCGAGGCGATAGTGCGCCGAGCCCAGGAGGTCGGGGCCCTGGTCCTGATCGACGCCTCGCAGGCCGCGCCGCACATGCCGCTGGACGTACAGGCCCTCCAGGCCGACTTCGTGGCCTTCACCGGCCACAAGATGTGCGGTCCGACGGGCATCGGCGTCCTCTGGGGCCGCCAGGAACTCCTTGAGGACCTGCCGCCCTTCCTGGGCGGCGGCGAGATGATCGAGACCGTGTCGATGCACTCGTCGACCTACGCCCCGGCGCCGCACAAGTTCGAGGCGGGCACCCCGCCGATCGCGCAGGCGGTCGGCCTCGGCGCGGCGATCGACTACCTCTCCGCGATCGGCATGGACAAGGTCCTCGCCCACGAGCACGCGCTCACCGAGTACGCGGTGAAGCGGCTTCTGGAGGTCCCTGACCTGCGGATCATCGGCCCCACCACGGCCGAGGAGCGGGGCGCGGCGATCTCGTTCACGCTCGGTGACATCCACCCGCACGATGTGGGCCAGGTTCTCGACGAGCAGGGCATCGCGGTCCGCGTGGGACATCACTGCGCACGCCCTGTCTGCCTGCGGTACGGAATTCCTGCGACCACGCGAGCGTCGTTCTATCTGTACTCCACGCCGACCGAGGTCGACGCACTGATCGACGGCCTGGAGCACGTACGGAACTTCTTCGGCTGAGGAGCTGGCTGAGTCGTGAAGCTTGATTCGATGTACCAGGAAGTCATCCTGGACCACTACAAGCACCCGCACGGGCGGGGCTTGCGGGACGGCGATGCCGAGGTGCACCACGTCAACCCGACGTGCGGCGACGAGATCACCCTGCGCGTGAAGTACGACGGTGACCGGATCGCGGACATCTCGTACGAGGGCCAGGGCTGCTCCATCAGCCAGGCCTCGGCCTCCGTGCTGAACGAGCTGCTCGTGGGCAAGGACCTGTCCGACGCGCAGAAGGTCCAGGAGACCTTCCTGGAGCTGATGCAGTCCAAGGGCCGCATCGAACCGGACGACGCGATGGAGGAGGTGCTGGAGGACGCGGTCGCGTTCGCCGGTGTCTCCAAGTACCCGGCACGGGTGAAGTGCGCGCTGCTCAGCTGGATGGCGTGGAAGGACGCGACGGCCCAGGCACTGGGCTCGGACGCCGCTGAAAGGAAGACGGCATGAGCGAGACCATCGAGATGAAGCCCGCCTCGGAGGAGGAGGTCCGCGAGGCTCTGTACGACGTCGTAGACCCCGAGTTGGGTATCGATGTCGTCAACCTCGGCCTCATTTACGGCATTCACATCGACGACGCGAACATCGCGACGATCGACATGACCCTGACGTCCGCGGCCTGCCCGCTCACCGACGTCATCGAGGACCAGGCCAAGTCCGCCACGGACGGCCTCGTCAACGAACTGCGCATCAACTGGGTCTGGATGCCGCCGTGGGGCCCGGACAAGATCACGGACGACGGGCGCGAGCAGCTTCGGGCGCTGGGGTTCAACGTCTGAGTTGTGTGTGCAGGTGTGGCCCCCGGCGGTGCGCCGGGGGCCACAGCCATACCTGAAGCTCGGTTCCGGGGCTCAGCCCAAAGCCTTCACCAGGCGGAACGCCCAGCCCTCGCGGTCCCGGTGGTCGTCGCGCCGGTGGTCGTCGTCGTACCTCTCCAGGCGGAGCTGGAAGTCGCGGTCGTGCAGGTAGCGGCCCGGGTAGTTGACCGCCTCCAGCATGACCGCGCCGGAGGCCGACGCCGGCCGGGGGCAGAAGGTCGCGTCCTGCTTGAAGAGGGCGGAGCCGTCGCTGCGGTCGGCGCGCAGGACGAAGTCGCGGTGGCGGAGGTAGCTGCCGTCGGCGGTGACGAAGGAGTAGCAGGAGGAGTCCGCGAGACCCTTGACCTGCTTGAAGCTCGAGTCCCGCCTGGTCGCCGCCGGACTGCTCCCACTCACCTGGTCGAGGCGGACGGTGCCGTCGCTCACGTGCCAGTAGCGGTCGGGGTGGTCGACCGACTGGACCGACGTCCGAGGGGCAGCGGGCGCGGAAGGCTTGCTGGAGGCGGTGGGCTTCGGCGCTGCGGGGACGGGCTTGGCGGATCCCTGACCCGAGGGTTTCGGTGAGGCGGCACCCTGCGGGGCGGAGGCGGAAGGCGCAGGGGAGGACAAGGCGGTCTTGCCGGTCGGTGCCGCGGCGGGAACGCTGGGTATGAACGGGAGGCCCGTATCGGCGGCGGGCCGGTTCGCCTGATCCTGTGACGAGGTGTCAGTACCGTTGTCCAGTACGGCGATCGCGGTGGCGGTGGCGATGAGGACCGCGATGGCGAGCCCGCCGGCCAGCCAGAGCCGCCGGGTGCCGGGCAGTCGCGCCTCCGCCAGGGGCTCATCGGGCTTCCATGGCATCGGGAGCTTGGAGAAGGGGGGCATTTCCGCCGGGTAGGGAGCGCCGTGCGCTGTGGGGCGCCAGGCGGTGATCTCCGACGAGGGGACGGGTCTCTCCGCGGAACTGGCGGGCTGGTCGGGCCCGTTCTCGGGGTTCATTTCTGGCATGCAAGTTCCTCCAGCGTCGCCCAGGGCGTACGCGGATTCGTCTTTTGGTCTGAGCCAAGAGCTTCTGGTGGGGGCACGAGAAAGGGGAGGCGCAGGCACATGGACAGGCAGTGGCCATGGAGGCCATGTGCGCGACTGGTGAAACAGTAGTGGACCAGGTGACTCCCGAGTAGCCGTTTGCCCCAGTGGTCCAACGGAATTCGCGGCCGGGCCGGAACGCGGGGGAGACGCTGCGACGGGCCGCCCACGCCAAGCGACGGACGCTCGACCGCTTGGCGCGGGTTTGTTCGTGAACAGGGGCCGGTGACTGGTCAGTTGGTCAGTCGACGACTACCTCGGCCGAGCGGGACCGCGGTGGGGTCCCAGACTCTGCGTACGGTCGTACACATCGATGCGTACACTCGTACACATGGGATATGTGATGCTCGCCGGCGCCATCGCCGCGGAGGTGGCCGCCACCACCGCCATGAAGTACAGCGACGGCTTCAGCAAACTGTGGCCGTCGCTGGTGACCCTCCTCGGATACGTCATCGCCTTCGCGTTGCTCGCACAGACCCTGAAGACCGTCTCGGTCGGCACGGCCTACGCGATCTGGGCCGGCGCCGGGACCGCAGTCATCGCCGCGATCGGCATGGTGTTCCTCGGTGAGGGGCTCAGCGCCGCGAAGCTCGGCGGGATCGCGCTGATCATCGGCGGGGTCGTCCTGCTGAACCTCGGCGGGGCGCACTGATGGCGCGCCGGTACGATCCCGAGCGCCGCCAGCGGATCATCGACGCGGCGATCCGGGTCGTCGGCGCCAAGGGCATCGCCGGACTGAGCCATCGCTCCGTCGCCGCCGAGGCCGATGTGCCGCTCGGCTCCACCACGTACCACTTCAAGACCCTCGACGAGCTGATGGTCGCCGCGCTCCGCCAGGCGAACGAGGGCTTCGCCAAGGTGGTCGCCGCGCGCGGTGCCTTCGAGGACACCCGGCTCGACGTGGCCGGTGAACTCGCGGCGCTGACCGGCGAGTGGCTCGCGGGCGATCGTACGAGCGTGGAGCTGGAGTACGAGCTCTACCTGGCGGCTCTGCGACGCCCCGCCCTACGTCCCGTTGCCGCCGAATGGGTCCAGGGCCTCGCCGAGCCGCTCGCCCGCCGCACCGACCCCGTCACCGCGCGGGCGCTCGTCGCGCTGGTGGACGGGATCTGCCTGCAGGTGCTGCTGACGGGGACGGCTTACGACGAGGGGTATGCGCGGGAGGTGCTGGCGCGGGTGATTCCGTGAGCCCTGGTGGCTCCGGTCACGCTCGGTTCACGGTGACCGTCGGGTGTCCGAGCGGTGGGTCGTTCCCGGTCTCTGAGACGCCCCGCGCACCGGTTGGCCCGTGCCGCCCCCGCCAAGTTAGGTTTCACCCATGACCGACACGACTGCTACTCGCACCACCGGCGCCGTCGCCGCCGGGCTTGCCACCGTCGCCGCTGACGGCGCTGTCCTCGACACCTGGTTCCCCGCCCCCGAGCTCTCTGCCGAGCCCGGCCCGTCCGGCACCGAGCGGCTGTCCGCCGAGCGTGCCGTGGAGTTGCTCGGCGAGGGCGCCGCGAAGGCCATCGGGCCCGACGCCCGCCGAGGCGTCGAGGTCGTCGCGGTCCGTACGGTCATCGCCTCGCTGGACGAGAAGCCGCTCGACGCGCACGACACCTACCTGCGTCTGCACCTGCTCTCGCACCGCCTCGTACAGCCGCACGGCCAGAGCCTGGACGGCATCTTCGGCCACCTCGCCAACGTCGCCTGGACCTCGCTCGGCCCGGTCGCCGTCGACGACGTGGAGAAGGTGCGCCTGAACGCCCGGGCGGAGGGCCTCCACCTGGCTGTGACGTCCATCGACAAGTTCCCGCGCATGACGGACTACGTCGCGCCGAAGGGCGTCCGCATCGCCGACGCCGACCGCGTCCGGCTCGGCGCGCACCTCGCCGAGGGCACCACCGTCATGCACGAGGGCTTCGTCAACTTCAACGCCGGCACGCTCGGCACCTCGATGGTCGAGGGCCGCATCTCGGCCGGCGTCGTGGTCGGTGACGGCTCCGACATCGGCGGCGGCGCCTCCACCATGGGCACGCTGTCCGGTGGCGGCAACGTCCGCATCACCATCGGCGAGCGCTGCCTGATCGGCGCGGAGGCGGGCGTCGGCATCGCACTCGGCGACGAGTGCGTCGTCGAGGCCGGTCTGTACGTCACCGCCGGCACCCGCGTGACCATGCCCGACGGACAGATCGTCAAGGCCCGCGAGCTCTCCGGCGCCTCGAACATCCTCTTCCGCCGCAACTCGGTCACCGGAACGGTTGAGGCGCGGCCGAACAACGCGGTGTGGGGCGGCCTCAACGAGGTGCTCCACAGTCACAACTGAGCTTCGTCCGAGGCTGCGGGTAGTCCGCCGGGTGGGCGCGCCCACCCGGCGGAGCCGCATAGGCCGCAGCCCGTGTCCCTCGTCGAGTGCCCTCCTGTCGCAAGCAGGAGGGCACTCGACTTATGAGCGCAGCGTCGTCGCGAACTCCGCCAGGGCCGTGAAGTCGGCCTCGCGCAGGCCCAGTCGGGGATTGACGTGGCGCAGCAGCGCGGGCCCGGCATGGTGGGCGGTGACGTATGTGTCGTCGGCCGGGCTCTGTTCGTCGTCCACCCAGGCGAAGGGCCGGCCGTCCGCGTACGCCACGATCCGCTCGGTCTTCCAGTGCACTCCGTCGGGCCGCTCGGCGAAGAGGGCGCCGGTGAAGTCGACGTAGGGGAGTTCGGGGAGGCCGATGACCGGGGCGATCCAGCGGTTGGCGGAGTCCATCCAGGTGGTGGCCCAGCACAGGTCGTAGTCGAGGTCGAGGAGGGCGCGGCCGTGCTCCGGGTGCAGCCAGACGCGCAGGGGCCTGCCGGGAGTCAGGGCCACCCGGATCGTCGTATAGCCCTCGGGGCGCCGCTCCGGCTGGGCCGCGTACGGGTTGAGGGGGCCGTCGACGTCGAGGAACAGCAGGGGTCGGCTCACGGGCCCACCGTAGGCGAGAGGTGACGACGGATCCCGAAGCGTGGGAGTTCAGCCGGCTCCGACGAACTCCTCGTACGCCGCCACCAGCCCGTCGACCGTCCCCCGGCCGGCGGGCCGCAGGGGCGACCGGACCGGACCCGCGGGCAGGCCCAGCGCGCCCAGCAGCCCCTTCGTCGTGACCGTGCCGGGCAGGCCGGTCGACATCATCAACTCGATGAGTGGGACGGCCCGTTGCTGGAGGCGGGCCGCCTCGGCGGTGTCCCCCGAGTCGAACGCGTCCAGGATCGCCCGGAACTGACGGGGCGCCACATTCGCGACGGTGCTGATGTATCCGCTGCCGCCGATCGCGCGCATCGCGAGGACGTACTCGTCGCAGCCGGTGTAGTACGCCAACTCCGTGCGGGCCAGCACCTTCTGGGTGCCCAGGAGGTCGTACGCGCAGTCCTTGACCGCCACGATCCTCGGGTGTTCGGCGAGGCGGATCATGGTGTCCGGCTCGATGCGGGTGCCGGTGCGACCCGGGATGTCGTACAGCGCGATCGGCAGCCCGGAGGCGTCGGCGATCTCCCGGAAGTGCGCCTCGACCGCCTCCTGCGGAGGCCTGCTGTAGTACGGCGTGACCACCAACAGGCCGTCTGCGCCCGCCTTTTCGGCCTCCAGCGCCAGCTCCACGGTGTGGCGGGTGTCGGCGGTGCCGACGCCCGCCACGACGGCGGCCCGGTCGCCGACCGTCTCGCGGACCGCCCGGACCAGCGCGGACTTCTCCGCGTCCGTCGTGGTCGGCGACTCACCCGTGGTCCCGGACAGGACCAGCCCGTCACAGCCCTCGGCGACCAGCCGGTCGGCGAGCAGCCGCGCCCCTTCGAGGTCCAGCGCACCCTCCTCGGTGAAGGGCGTGATCATGGCGCAGAGCGCGCGGCCGAAGGGCGGAGTGCTGTGGGCTGAGGTGGTCATGGTCATGGGAGTAGTGTCGGCAACCCGATCGTGAAGCTCCACTTAGTTCTTCTACGAGTTATGGGTAACGGATGCTACGTGGTTGGTGGGTGGTCCGCGCGAGGCCCAGGGTCTGTCCGGCGGATCAGGTCGGAGGAAATCGGCGGCGCCTCATTGACGCAGGTCGGCGTGCCAAGCCCCGTATCCGGCATGATCCGCCGGACAGGCCCTAGTGCCAACTCGGCTCTGCATGGGTCACCATGGCGAAGACGGAAGTCGACGGCAGATCGCGGGAGGCGTCATGAGGCTCGGCAAGGCACTCGCCACCGGAGTCGCGGAAGAGAAGGCTCACGTGCAGGACGAGGAACTCCAACTTCCTGAGGAAATGGAGGAGTTGGAGGCGTCCGCGCCCGAAGAGGTTCCGGTCGCCCGATGAGGCTGCGGCTCCCCGAGGAACGACCGACGGAGCCGCCGACCGGATACAAGATCGCCCACCCGGTGCTGTCCCAGGACGGCACCCGGGCCGGGTTCACCGGCGTCTCCCTGGGCGGCGCGCTGCCGTACGGAGTGCTGGACGAGGCGGGCTGTGTCTACGGACGGCGGCACCGTGCGCCGCACCGCCGCTGCGACTGTGGCTTCCACTGCGTGAACGAACGGGCCACGGCCGAGGCGTTGTTGTGCACCGCCGAACACCGGGCGGCCGTCCTCCTCGAAGTGTCCGTCCTGGGCGCCTACATCCGTTTCGAACGCGGCTTCCGCTACGGCCGCCAGCGGGTGCGGACCGCGACCGTCGGCCCGTGCGTGTGCGGTGCGGTGGCCGGCGCCCTGGCCGACGCGGGCTGGGGGCGGCCCGGGTGGCGCGCCCTGTCCGCCGCGTGCGCGGGATGCGTACGCGGTCGTACGTCGCTGTCTCTCGCCTCCTTCGCGCGGCTGGCCGGGGACGGGCTGCGGGTCCGGGCCGCCGCCAGTGGTGTGATGGACGTGACCGGCGGGCTCGGCGCGACCTCCGGGCTCGGTGTGTCCGAGCTGGTCGCTGAGGCGGCCCTGTTGCAGGCCCGACTCGACTGGTTCCAGAGCCAGTTGGCCCGGCTTGACGAGCGCGGGACGCAGGCTGGCTGATCAGCCAGCCAGCCAGCCAGCCAGCCAGCCAGCCAGCCAGCCAGCCGGGTGGGGGTCGGGAAGCTGTCGTATGCCCATCTAATCGAACTGGTGTCCGGCATACTGCCGGATGCTTCACCGACAACCCCAGCCGTCTGGACAAAAAAAGTGTTCGGTGAGACGGTGGAGTCATGTTGGACGTGACCGTGATCGAGGACGCAGAGGCCGCCGCCGTCTCACTTGACCCGATAAGGGCGAGGCTGCTGGCCGAGCTGGCCGCAGGCCCCGCTTCGGCCGCCATGCTGGCCGGCAAGGTCGGGCTGCCCCGGCAGAAGGTGAACTACCACCTCAAGACGCTGGAGCGGCACGGACTGGTCGAACTGGCGGGCGAGCGGCGCAAGGGCAATGTCACCGAGCGGCTGATGCGCGCGACCGCCGCGTCGTACGTGATCTCGCCGCTCGCGCTGGCCGCCGTACAGCCCGATCCGGACCGGTTCCGGGACCAGCTGTCCGCACGTTGGCTGCTCGCGCTCGGCGCCCGGCTCGTACGGGACGTCGGTTCGCTGATCACCGGCGCGGCGAAGGCGCGCAAGCGGCTCGCCACCTACGCGCTCGACGGACAGGTGACCTTCGCCTCGGCCGCCGACCGCGCCGCGTTCATCGAGGAGCTGTCGGTCGGTGTCAGCGGGCTGATCCGCAAGTACGACGCCCCCGACGCCGCGGGGGGCCGGAGTCACCGGATCGTCGTCGCGCTCCACCCCACGGTCAAACCCGAGACCCCGGCGGCCGAACTGCCCATCAGTACCGAGGAGTGACCACCATGTCCAAGGAATTCGAGAGCGCCCACGAGATCGAGATCGACGCCACGCCTGAGCAGGTGTGGGACGCGGTCACCGAAGGGGTCGGCGGCTGGCTGTGGCCGATGGAGGCGCCCGAGCCGCGTGAGGGCGGCGCCGGTCCCTTCGGGTCCACGATCACGACCTGGGACCCGCCGCACCGCTACATCAACCGTGTTGAGGACGTCGACGGCATTTCCGAGCAGACCCTCAACCAGCTCGACTACACCATCGAGCCGCGCGAGGGCGGCAGCCGGGCCTGGGTGCGGTATGTGCACAGCGGCATCTTCGTCGACGACTGGGACAACCAGTACGACGGCGCGAACAAGCACAACGCCTTCTACCTGCGCACCCTGCGCGAGTACGTGACGCACTTCAGTGGACGCCCGCTCACGTTCGCCATGTTCGACGGACCCGAGGCGTCCAAGGCGTCCGACGCCTTCGCCGCCGTAGGACATGCGCTCGGCCTCACGGACGGCACCGCCGAGGGCACGCGTGTGCAGGCCCGTGGGCCCGAGGGGCAACCCCTCGACGCCGTACTCGACTACCGCGACCCGTACTTCATCGGGCTGCGCACGGACAACGCCCTCATCCGGTTCTTCGGGCGCAACCACTGGGGTGCGCCGGTGGGCATCAGCATCCACGACTTCGCGCCCGACGCCGACGGCAAGCGCAACGAGGCTGCCTGGCAGGGCTGGTTGGACGGAGTTTTCACCGCCTGACGTGGTGCTGCACGCATGGGATGAGCCCGGCCCTCCGGACGACGGGGCCGGGCTCATCCGCACACAGGGTTACGGCTTGAACCGCAGCACCTGCGGGTCGTGGTCGCTGATCTGGTCGTTGAACTCCGAGTTGATGTGCACGCTGTCGTACTCGAAGTCGTCGTCCTTGCGGATCGACGGGCTGATCAGGATCTGGTCCAGGACCTGGCTGTTGCCCTGGTAGTCGTATGTGTAACGCTCGCTCTTCGGCAGCGACTTGATCGCCGACCAGAGCGCGCCGTCGTCCTCCAGGAGCTTCGCCGTGTCGGAGAACTCGAAGTCGTTGATGTCACCGAGGGTGATGACGTCCGCGTTCTTCTGGGCCGCGAGGATCTCCTTGACGAAGGTGTTCACCGCGGTTGCCTGGAGGTGACGCTGAGTCTCCGAGCTGCGCGCCGGCGGCTGGTACTGCGAGGTCAGACCCTGGTCGCCGCCCTTCGACGCGAAGTGGTTGGCGATCACGAAGACCGTCTTGCCGCGGAACACGAACTCGCCCGCGAGCGGCTTGCGGCTGGTCGTCCAGGCCGTGTTGGCCGGGTCGACACGGCCGGGGGAGGCCGTGAGGGCCGCCTTGCCGTGCACCTTGGTGACCCCGACGGCGGTCGTCGCGTCGCCGCCCGCGCGGTCCGTGAAGGAGACGCGCTCGGGGTTGAAGAGGAAGACCTGGCGGATGTTGCCGCCGGGCTCGCCACCGTCCGTGTTGTTCTCCGGGTCGATGGAGCGCCACTCGTACGCCGGGCCGCCCGCCGCGACGATCGCGTCGAGCAGCTTCTGTACGGTCTGGTCGGCTGCGACCGTGCCGTCGTTCGTCGCGCCGTTGTTGTCCTGGATCTCCTCCAGGGACAGGATGTCGGGCGACCGCAGATTGTTCACGATCGCGGACGCGTGGGCGGCGAACGAGGCGTCGCCCGGGTCCAGGTTCTCGACGTTGTACGTCGCCACGGCCAGCTCGCTCTTGGACTGCTTCTGCGTCGTCTCGCGCTCCAGGCCGCCCGCTTCCAGGGTCCCGATCTGGTTGGCGACGAGGGTGTAACCGCCGAAGGAGTTGTAGTCGAGCGGGCCCGCGGTGGTGCCCGTGAGCTCGTCGCCCACGTTCGCGGTCGGGAAGTCGGCGGTCGCGCCGAGCGACTGGATCTGCAGGCGTCCGGTGTTCTGCGAGGTGTACGAGCCGTACACCGTGCCGCCGCGGCGGTTGTCGTTCTCGTGCGGCTTCACCGTGACCCACAGCTCGGCGTACGGGTCGGTCGCGGTGACCACGCGGGCGTCGGAGACCCGGATGTTCATGCCCTCGAGGGACTCGTAGTAGTCCAGGGCGTACTTCTTCGGCTTCAGGGTCAGACCGTTGACCGAGCCGCTCGCGGCCGTGTCGCCGTCGGCGGAGTAGACGCTCGGGACCGACTTCGCGTTCACGACGGTGGCGGCCGGGACGGCGTTCCCGCTGGAGAGCACGGTCACCACCGGCTTGGTGATCTCCGTGATCGACTGGTTGCCGGACGCGGCGCCGCCCGGGACGTACTCCGAGACCGTGCCCGACACCGTGACCGAGTCGCCGACGGCGACCTTGGGGACGGAGCTGGTGAAGACGAAGACGCCCTCACTGGTGGCCGGGTTGTCGTCCGCGTTCGGGTCCTGGATCCAGAAACCCCGCGACGAACCGTAGGTGCGCACGCCCGTGACGATGCCCGCCACGTCCGTGACCGCCTGGCCCGCGTACGGGGAGATCCGAGTGGCGCCCTGGACATCGCGAATGTGAATCGTGTCCGCGTGGGCGGGTGTCGTGAGCACCACGGCGGAAACGGTGGAACAGACCGCGGCGACGGTCAGCGCGCCTATGCGCGCGGTTCTCCTGCTCGGCAAGGGAATCCCTCCGGGGACGTACGTGAGCGCCGGGACGAGGGTGGAGCGGTGGGAAAGCGCGGCCTGCGTGGGGTCGGTGACGCGCGTAGAAACTGGTGGGTCGGCAACCCTGATACTTCTACGCGCGTCAATCTCGTGCGTGAGCGGGGGAGTTGTCAAGGTTTCCGTGGTGTACGGCGCCCGTCAGGGACATGAACCGGGCGGCTTGGGTCTAAATCCGTCTAGGCTGAGCGGTCGGTGCGGCGCTTGTAATGTCGGTGTTGCTCGTATCGCAAGCGCTGTCCGCGTTGCCGACCCGCCTTGCCTGCCCGCACCGTATGTCCTGCTTGTCCGGAGGAGAATCCAGCCGATGTCAGACAGCTCCCCCTTGCCGCCGGCGCGGCTGCACTCCGAAGCCGAGCTGGCGCGGGACGCACTCGCCGCGCCGCTGCTCTCCCGCGCGGCCCGGCTCGCCCGCTGGGCCGGTCCAAAGACCCGGGTCGGCGCGGGCGGCGAACTCGCCGAGGAACAGCTCCCGGAGGCCGCCGCCGAACTCGGCCTCGCCGGTGACGAGGCGGCCGCGTTCGCAAGCGAGGCCTGGCGGGTCGCCGTGGACACCGGGCTCATTGAGATCGTGGACGAGGAGGAGGGGACGGTCACCGCGGGCGAGGACCTCGCGCTGCTCACCTCCGGGGCACCGCAGGACGTCCTCGCGGTGTGGCTGGGCGCGCTGGACACGGTGCTCGCCGACGCGAGCGTGCCCGACCTCGACGATCTCGTCGGCGCCATCGACGAAGGCGGCGAGATCGACCTCTCGTCCCTGGACTGGGATCCGGAGGCGGAGGCCGAGTTCCTCGACGGGGTGCTCGGCAACCTGTACCTGCTCACCGTGGGCGAGGAGGGGCCCGGCGACGGTCCGGTGCCGCTGCCCGCCCTCGCCGCGTCGATGATCGTTCCCGATGACATGGGGGAGCCGACCAACGACGTCCTGGAACAGGTGTCGGACGCGATGATGCGGCTCGACGACCAGTTCCGGCTCCTCGAACCCATCGGGATCGTCGACTTCCAGCCGGTCGACGAGGCGTTGATGGCGGAGCCCGACGAAGAGTCGGCGGAGCCCGCGGCGGCCTTCGACGACACGGATGTCACGCGGTACGGGATGGTGCGGCTGACGCCGCTCGGGCTGTACGGGATCCGGGCGCGGCTCCTCGAAGCCGGGCTCACCGCTCCCGCGGTCGGGGACCTGGCCGACAAGGGGGCCGACGTGCTCCTCGACGGCACGTCCGCCTTTCCGCCGGCCGCGGCGCAGGCCGAGACCGAACAGTGGCTCGCCCGGCGCGAACCCCTGCCGGCCGCACGCGAGTTGCTTGCCGCGGCCCGTGGAGCCGACAGCGGAGCGCCGCTGCGCCGCCTCCGTTGTCAGCAGGCGCTCTCCCTCGTCGGCGTCGACGCGGAACCCGCCCTCCGTGAAGTCCTCGACGACGCCGAGTTGGGCGGGCTCGCACGGGTCTGGCTGAGCGAGCACGGGGCGGCCGACGTACCCGTTCCGTCCGAGGCCATGGTCTTCTGGCTCACCATCGACACACTGGCCGCGCAGCTCGCGGCCGAAGGCAACTCGGCCGAACTGCAGGCCCTTGTGGAGGGCCTCGCCCAGCAGTACAGCAGCTTCTTCGCCGCGGCCTGGAGGGTCGAACACCCGGCCACGCCGGACGTGCTGGAGGCGATGGGGAGGCTGCACCCGGACAAGAAGGTGGCCAAGGAGGCTCGTAAGGCGGCGTTCAAGGCGCGGTCGCAGCAAGGGGGTTGAGGCGGCGGCGCGGCGGCACGGGGCGGAGGCACGGCGCGGCGCAGAGGCGGACCGAGAGCGCGGAACAGCGGCGGGGGCAAGGTTTGCCCCCGCCGCTTAATGCGTCCGGTTGGTGCGTGGTGCGTGGTGCGTGGTGCGTGGTGCGTGGTGCGTGGTGCGTTCGTGCGGCTGTGTGGCTGTGCGTCGTGGGTCTGTGCTTCGTACGTGATGCGTCAGCTGTCAGCTGTCAGCACTGGTAGCGCGTCGTGTGCTTGAACGACGATGACGCGCCGTCGAAGCCGTACGTGCCGCGATATGCCGACGGGTTCTGGAACTCGCCGACGATGGTGATCGTCGTCGCCGAGGAGCCTTGGCCCGAACGCTTCGCGTCGAGGCGAATCGTTTCGCCGATGAAGCCGCCGGTCAGGTCCCAGGGGGCGTCGCTGATGCCGGAGGTGATCTTGCCACCGGTCACTACGTGCGGGTACGTGTTGGGGTTGTACCTCACCTCGATGGCGAAGGTCACCGCCCCGTTGTGCAGCTCCAGCTTGGCGTCGGTGGAGACCGACTCGGAGGTCAGGTCACGCTGCGCGGCGAACGCCTCGTCACGCGTCTTGACCTCCGCGCCCTGCGCGTTGTGGAAGCGGCGATCGGAGCCGGCCTGGCTCTTCTGCCGCTTTGCCTGCGTGGTCATGTGAATTCCCTCTTCCCGGGCGGGTGTTGAGTGACCGTCAGGCCAGCTGCTCGGCGATCTCGACCCTCAGCAGCGCGCGGACGTTCTCGATGTGGTTGGAGATGGTCACCACGGAGGACCCTGCGAAGAGCAGCCCCAGCGCGACGTTGTCGGTGGACGTGACCAGCGAACCCGAGTCGCCGCCCGCCGAGATGTTCGTCGTGAGGATCTGGTCCCTGAACCGGGCCGTCCCCGCCGTGCCGTAGTTGACGTCGATCGTCGCGTCGACCGCCATGATCCGGCCGAAGCTGATGTTCGTCGTACGGCCGGTCTTCTTCACCAGGTCGCCGACCGCCACATTGGACTTGCGGCGCCAGGCGCGCGGCGCACCGCTGAAGTACTGCTCACGCGTGGCGTCCTGGAACTCCACCGAAGCGAGCGCGCAGTCCACCACGTTGCTGTGACGCTCCAGCGGGATCTGCGGTGCGAACTGGATCGGGATGAGCCTGTCGAGCGTCCCGATGCGGTCCGCCGGGTCCGTGCCGCCGTCGAACACTCCGGGCTGCAGGATCGCGCTGCCCAGCTGTGCACGGTTGGAGTCGGCCAGCACGTGGTTGTTGGAGAGGATGTAGAACCTCACCGGTGTGCCGAGCCCGGGACCCGGGGGGTCCACGGAGGCGCCCGGCAGGAAGTCGTACACCACGCTGCCCAGCGTGCCCGCCGTCACTCCTACGTTCCCGACCGAGATTCCGGAAGGGGCCGGGCGCATACGGCGCTTGAGCAGCTGCGGCTCGAACGCGCCGAGTCCGCTGAGCTCTTCCAGCAACGGCGTGGAGAGGCCTGCCAGTTGCTCGGCCATGTTCCCGTCGGGCTGGTAGGCGCCGCCGCGCTCCTCGGCGCGGCCCGAGGCCCTGCGCTGCTGACGCTGCGCGGCGACATGGCCGACCGCGACGACGTCGGTGGGGGTGCCGTCGTCCATCCGGGCGGGGATGACGTCTCGCTCCGGAAGCTGGGACTCAGGAACCTTCTGGGTCACGAACACCAGCACGGCCGCTTCGCCTGTGGGCTGTCCGTCGATCCACTTCACGCCGTGGCCGAAGCCGACGACGTTGGCCAGCGGCGACTGCGGCCGCAGGAAGTCTGACATGGCTTGCTGGCGGGAGTTGTCGCTCAGTTGACCGCCAGTCGGTCCTCGCATCATTTCGGGCTGGCTCACGCCAGACCACCTCTTCAGTTTTCGGCTCTGGGTTCCTTACGGGCCGCGGCGCGGCAACTCAGCGCTCAGGGAGTCACAAGTTCTCTTCCTGAGCGCTCGGTTCACCGATCGCGAGCACGCGCACCGGTACGCCGTCGAACTCGTCCGGAACCACGTCTTGTTGAAGGAGCCGGTCACGGGGCACTTTCCGGATGACGAAGGACGATGATCACGTCCTGTCCCGAGTGCTCGTCCCTCCCGGTGCCGACTCCACTCACGTTGGCCGGCTTCATGAGCCGGTCCTCGTGGAGGCGTCATACCCGCTTCGCGTTCTTCGGGGCTCGCCTCCCCTTCGGGTGGTGTGCTCTTCCTGTCTATGGCCCGTTGTATCCCGAGTCAAGGCATTCTGGAATGAATCACGAGTTTCAGCACGATCCACCTGTGTTGACCTTGTTTACGAAGATTATTCCGCCTCACGGTTTGCATAGGTGGGGTCGGATGGGTTCACAGAAGCGGGACCTCTGATGTCTGCCTCTGTTCAACTCCCGTTCAGGCGCGGGCGGGACCGTGTGGCCGATACGGAGGTCCGCCACCCCGCCCCCACGACAGTCCCCATTCGACCGTCACAGGAGACACCATGTCGCTCACCCGTAGGGACTTCGCCAGGCAATCCGCTGTCACCGGTGCCGGTGTCGCGCTGGCCGGCAGTGTCGGCGCCCTCGCCACCGCGCCGAACGCCCTCGCGTCCACGGAAACCGAGACCGAGGGTGACGATGAGGGCGCGGAGGTGGCGGGCCACCATTCCGGCGTCGGCTACGGCCCGTTGATCCCCGATCCGAAGGGGCTGCTCGCGCTGCCCGCCGGGTTCTCGTACCGCGTCATCACCTACAGCGGTAGGACCAAGCTGGAGTCGGGCGAGTTCACGCCGTCCAACCACGACGGCACGTCCACCTTCGACGGGTCGCGCGGCACCACCCTGCTGGTCAACAACCACGAGCTGGCCGGCCCCCGCGCCCAGTGGCCCCACCCGGTGCCGCTCACCGAGGGCCTGGTCTACGACCCGGCCGCGGCCGGCGGCTGCACGGTCGTCGAGATCCGCCCCGGCGGCCATGTCGCCGAATGGGTCGGCATCGCGGGCACCGCCACCAACTGCGCCGGCGGCAACACCCCTTGGGACACCTGGCTGACCTGCGAGGAGACCGAGGATAAGGCCGGCACCAACGGCTTCACCAAGGACCACGGCTACGTCTTCGAGGTCGACCCCAAGGACCGCCGCCGCAACAAGAACCCCAAGCCCATCAAGGCACTCGGCCGCTACGCCCACGAGGCCGTCGTCGTCGACCCCAAGCGCGGCCGCCTCTACCTCACTGAGGACGCCTCGGGCCCCAACGGGCTCCTGTACCGCTGGACCCCGCCGCAGGGCTTCGAGCACGGACACGGCCAACTGGCCACCCTCGCCGCCGACGCCGGCGCGTACCAGGCCTTCAAGTGCTTCGACTCCGGCGGCAAGTTCGTCGACGACCTCTCCCGCGCCACGAAGATCGGCACGGTGTACGGCGTCGACTGGGTCGACGTCCCCGACCGTGACGCCAGGACCGTCTCCGTCCGCAAGCAGTTCACCGACAGCCAGGTCACCCGTGCCCGCAAGCTCGAAGGCATGTGGTGGGGCGACGGCGGCGTGTACATCGTCTCCTCCTACGCCCGCACCGAGAGCCCCGGTCAGGCACACGACGGCGCCGTCTGGTTCTACGACCCCAAGCGCCGCACCCTGACGCTGAAGGTCCTGATCGGCGTGAACCCCGACCCGTCCGTCGACGGCGCCCTGGACGGCCCCGACAACATCACCGTCTCCCCGTACGGCGGCCTCGTCATCGCCGAGGACGGCTCGGGCATCCAGCACCTGTTCGGCGCCACCGACAGCGGTCGTACGTACCCGATCGCGCGCAACGAACTGAACGTCGGCACCGAAGCGGCCCCGGAGTACAGCGAGTTCACCGGCGTCACGTTCTCGCCCGACGGCAAGACGCTGTTCGCCAACATCCAGGTGCCGGGAATCATGCTGGCCATCAAGGGCCCCTGGAAGCGCCAGAAGCGCGGATAGTTAATTCGCTCGCTCGCCCCGCGGTACGCCTCTTAGAGTGATGCATGTCCAGGTGCGAAGGCAGGACCTACTTCCACTCATAATGGGGCGGCCGCGGGTTCGAGTCCCGCCACCGGTACAACTCGCCGGTGTAGCTCAGGGGTTAGAGCACCTACGTCGGTTCCGCCGGCCTTGAACTCTGGACACCACAACTTCATGCACCTCCCGGTGCGCAGGCTGCGGCTACTTCTCTTCCAAAGAATCCAGGCCGCCGCCGACTTGATCTCGGGAGGCGCAGCCAATGGTGTGTGCCCGGTGCGCAGGCAACGGTTACTTCTGGGATCGGAAGGTTGCGGGTTCAAATCCCGTCATCGACCTCGGGTCGGTGTAGCTCAATTTGGTAGAGCGTCTGAATAAGTCCGTCGCCGACCTCTGAACTCGGGCACGCTCCATTTGCTGCGCCTCCCTCCGGTACACCAATGAATTCGGGGGGAATTCACCATGGCGCGATTCAACACCAAGTCCGCGAAGGCACAGCCCACTTCGCGTGTGACGTCGACGGGGCGTGTGCTCCGTACCTACGAGGGCGGCCGAGGTCACGAGCGTGACCAGCGCTCCGAGCTCTTTCTGCTCGCCGTGGCCAACTTCGTCTCGCAGCAGACCTTTTACGAGACCGGCGCGGACCGCGACGACCGGTTCGCCGCGCTGGTGCGTGAGCTTGCCGTCGCGGACCCGTCGTGGACGGCCGCCCTGCTCGGCTGGCTGCGCGGCGAGGGCAACCTCCGTACGGCCTCCATCGTGGGCGCCGCCGAGTACGTGAAGGCACGCCTCGACGCGGGCGCCACCGACGGCCCGGCGAACCGCCAGGTCATCGCCTCCGTGCTGCGGCGTCCCGACGAGCCCGGCGAGCTGCTCGCGTACTGGACCTCCCAGTACGGCCGCAACGTGCCCAAGCCCGTCAAGCGGGGTATCGCGGATGCCGTACGACGTCTCTACAGCGGCAAGTCGCTGCTGAAGTACGACACCGCGTCCAAGGGTTACCGCTTCGGCGACATCCTCAACCTCGTGCACGCGGCGCCGGACCCCGACAAGGCGTGGCAGGGCGAGCTGTTCCAGTACGCCCTGGACCGGCGCCACAACCCGGACACGGCGGTGCCGCCCGCGTCGAACCGTGTGCTCGTCGCGCACCGCGAGTTGATGGCGCTGCCGGTCGCCGAGCGGCGCGCGGTCGTGACCGCGTCCGACGGTGCCGAGCGGCTCGCGGCTGCCGGCATCACCTGGGAGGCGCTGGCCGGCTGGTTGCAGGGGCCGATGGACAAGGCGGCCTGGGAGGCCGTCGTTCCGTCCATGGGCGCGATGGCGTTGGTCCGGAACCTCCGGAACTTCGACGAGGCGGGTGTCAGTGACGAAGTGGCGGCTCAGGTCGCCGCCAAGATCAGTGATCCGGCGGAGGTGGCGCGCTCGCGGCAGTTCCCGTTCCGGTATCTCGCCGCGTACCAGCACGCGCCTTCGCTGCGCTGGTCGTACCCGCTGGAGCAGGCGCTCGGTCACTCGCTGGCCAATGTGCCCGCGCTGCCCGGGCGGACGCTCGTCCTTGTCGACCGGTCCGGCTCGATGTTCTTCTCGCGGCTGTCGGACCGCTCGGAGCTCAACCGGGCCGACGCGGCGGCGATCTTCGGTACGGCGCTCGCGATGCGGGCGGCGGACGCGGATCTCGTCGAGTTCGGTACGAGCAGCAAGCGTGTGAAGTTCCGCCGGGGTGAGTCGGTACTCAAGGTGCTGGAGCGGTTCGGTGACCTTGGCGGTACCAACACGACCGAGGCGGTCCGCCAGCACTACAAGAAGCACGACCGGGTGCTGATCGTCACCGACGAGCAGGCCGCGGCCAGCTACTACGGTGACGCGACCGAGCAGGTCCCGGCGCAGGTGCCGGTCTATACGTGGAACCTTGCCGGGTACCGGGCCGGGCACGGTCCGTCCGGGAAGGGGAACCGGCACACGTTCGGGGGGCTCTCGGACGCGGCTTTCCGGATGGTGCCGCTGCTGGAGTCGGCGCGCGATGCCGACTGGCCCTGGGGAGTCTGAGTGAGGTGGGGTGCGGCCCGTACTTCGGTACGGGTCGCACTCTTGTGCGGGGCGGGATCTGACATCTAACATTTCAGTTCATGGAGGCAATACGGCCCGTGCGCCGGACCCTGCTCAGGGACCGCGCGTACGAGGCGATACGGGACGCCATCGTGTCCGGTGAGATCGCACCGGGCGCGGTGGTGCGGGACGCCGAACTGGCCGAACTGCTCGGCCTCTCGCGGGCGCCGGTGCGCGACGCCTTCTCCCGGCTGGTCGACGAGGGCCTGCTGGAGTCCAAGCCGCAGAGCTACACGCGGGTTACCCCGGTGGTTGCCGCCGAGGTGCGGGACGCCGCGGCCGTCGTCGGTGCCATGCACGAGCTGGTCACGCGGGCGGCCGTGCCCCGGCTTCTCGCGGAGCACATCGGCGCCATGCGGGACTCCAACGTGCGGTTCGCGGACGCCGTACGGGGCGGTGACGTGGACGGCGCCCTGCGTGCCGACGACGCGCTGCACGACGTACTGGTCCGAGTGAGCGGCAACCGTGCCGCCGCCGCCACCATCGCCCGGTACAGCCCGCTGATCCGGCGTCTGGAGCGGCGCCGCTTCGGCGAGGGCGGCAACTGCCGTTCGGCCGGGCTGCATGACGAGTTGATCGACGCCTGTGCCCACGGCGATGTGGACAAGGCCGTCCGCGTCACGGCGGAGATCTGGCGCGGCCTCGAAGGTCTGGCGGACCTGGTGGTCCCGGCGGACCTGGAGGTCCCGGCCGACCTGGCCGATCTGGATACCTGATCTGACCTCTGATCCGGGGAGGACTCATGTCCCTTGCTTCGTACGCCCGTTACCCGCTGCTTTTCGGTGCCTCGCCCGTGCACCCGCTGGAGCGGCTCACCAAGCACCTCGGCGGCGCCGCGCTCTGGGCCAAGCGCGAGGACTGCAACTCCGGTGTCGCGTACGGCGGGAACAAGACCCGCAAGCTGGAGTACCTCGTCGCCGACGCGCTTGCCCAGGGCTGCGACACGCTCGTCTCGATCGGCGGCGTGCAGTCCAACCACACCCGGCAGGTCGCGGCCTGTGCCGCGCGGGCCGGGCTCAAGTGCGTTCTGGTGCAGGAAAGTTGGGTCGAGTGGCCCGACTCCGTGTACGACAAGGTCGGGAACATCCTCATCAGCCGGCTCGTCGGCGCCGATGTGCGGCTCGTGCGGGCCGGGTTCGGGATCGGGTTCAAGGAGAGCTGGGAGCAGGCGCTGCGGGAGGTGGTGGAGGCGGGCGGCAAGCCGTACGCCATTCCCGCCGGGGCCTCCGATCATCCGCTGGGCGGGCTGGGATTCGCCGGGTGGGCATACGAAGTCGCCCAGCAGGAAAAGGAGTTGGGGGTTTTCTTCGACACCGTCGTGGTGTGTTCGGTGACCGGGTCGACCCAGGCGGGCATGGTCGCCGGGTTCGCCGCTCTGGAGGAGGCGGGCGGGCGGCCGCGGCGCGTCATCGGGATCGACGCGTCGGCGGCGCCCGCCCGTACCCGTGAGCAGATCGCCCGGATCGCCCACGGGACGGGGCAACTCATCGGTGTGGAGAAGGAGTTGACCGAGGCGGACGTCGAGCTGGACGAGCGGTATCACGCGGGCACGTACGGGATCCCGGACGAGGCCACGCTGGACGCGATGCGGCTTGCGGCACGGACGGAGGGGATGGTCACCGATCCCGTGTACGAGGGGAAGTCGATGGCCGGGATGGTGGATCTCGTGGCGCGCGGCGAGATCGGACGGGACTCGACTGTGCTGTACGCCCATCTCGGCGGTCAGCCTGCCTTGAACGCTTACAGCGCGTTGTTCTGAGGATGCGTGTGGTGGGCTCTGAGGCCTGTGGTGGGTTCTTTTGAGTACGCCTACCGCGTGCCGTTCTGAGCCGGCTGCTTGCGCCCCGTGATGACCAGCACCGTGACCAGTAGCGCCGTCAACGCGATCAGTGAGCCGACCCCGAACGCCCGGGCCGCGCCCTCTGTGAGGATCGCGGACGGGAAGCCGGTCGCGTGCCGGGTCGCCGTGCCGTAGACGCTGACATAGCCGTCGCCGGGGTCGAGCCGCCTGAGCCAGCCGGCCGAGGCCACGAGCAGCGTCATGCCGGTGATCAGCAGCGGCTTGGAGCCGTAGCGCTGGAGCGGTCGCGGGTAAGATACGGAGAGAGCCCCCGGTTGGCAAGGAGTATCTGAATGACGCAGGTCAAGCCGATGCGGGCGGATGCGCGGCGGAACTATGAGCGGCTGGTCAAAGAGGCGGCGGTCGCCTTCGCCGAGCACGGGGAGGGTGCGTCGCTCGACGACATCGCCAAGAAGGCCGGGGTCGGGTCCGGGACGCTGTACCGGCACTTTCCGAGTCGGCAGACGCTGCTGGAGGCCGTCTACGTCGACACCATCGAGGCGATCGCCGCTCGCGCGGACGAGATCGCGGCGGTGTTGCCGCCCGGCGAGGCGCTGTTGGAGTGGCTGAACGAACTGAGCGTGGCCATGATCCAGGTCCGTGGGCTGAAGGCGTTGCTCGGCTCGGCCGTCGCGGACGGGAGTTCCGCTGTGCTGACCTCGTGCGGGATCTCGATGAGGGGGGCGTCCACTCGGCTGGTCGAGGCGGCTCAGCGGGAGGGGACGCTGCGGGGGGATGTGCTGCCGGTTGAGGTGCTGCGGCTGGCCCATGGAGTCGCCAGTGCGTCGGAGTTGGCCGATGGCGAGGGGAAGCACATCCGGCGGTATCTGACGCTGCTTATGGAGGGGCTTCGGGGTTAGGTGCCGGGTGCGTCCTGCGTGCCTGCTGTCCGGTGTGCGTGCCGGGTGCGTCCGGTGGGTGGGTCGGGGGCGTGCCGGTACGTCCCGCCCGTCGCCGCCGGATCAGACGTCGGGCAGGATGCGGGGGTCCGGTGACGCGAACGTACGCGACGGGCATCTGGACGTACCGGCACGCCCCCTTCCGCCGTCATTCGGCTGCGGGTGCGGAGGGGGCAGTGGTGTGTGGTTTCGGTGTTCGGTTGGTCAGAGGGACTTGGCTGCTGGTTTGACCATGCCTCGGACCGTGCGGGACTTGACGAACTCGCCCAGGGCTGTCATTTCCCATTCGCCGGAGAACTGCTTGATCAGCTTGGCCATGATGACGCCGGTCTGGGCTTCGGCGCTGGTGAGGTCGAAGCGGACGAGTTCTTCGCCTGAGGCGGCGTCGATGAGGCGGCAGTAGGCCTTGGCCACCTCGGTGAACTTCTGGCCGGAGAAGGAGTTGACCGTGAAGACCAGGCCCGTGACCTCCTGCGGGAGACGGCCCAGGTCTACGACGATCACCTCGTCGTCGCCGCCGCCCTCGCCCGTGAGGTTGTCGCCGGAGTGCTTGATCGCGCCGTTCACGATGGAGAGCTTGCCGAAGTAGCAGCTGTCGATGTGGTTGCGCTGCGGGCCGTAGGCGATGACCGAGGCGTCCAGGTCGATGTCCTTGCCGCGGAACGCGGGCTCCCAGCCGAGGCCCATCTTGACCTGGGAGAGGAGCGGGCGGCCGCCCTTGACCAGGGAGACGGTCTGGTTCTTCTGGAGGCTTACCCGGCCCTTGTCCAGGTTGATCTTGCCGGAGGTGGGAGGGGCCGCGGCGGTGGCGGGGGGAGCGGACGGGGGCGGCGGGGGCGTCACCTGGGGTTGTGCGGCCGGGGTGGGCGTGGGGGCTGCCGGCTGGGCCGGGGCCGGTTCTTCCACCGAGACGCCGAAGTCCGTGGCGATGCCTGCCAGGCCGTTGGCATAGCCCTGGCCTACCGCTCGGGCCTTCCACGCGCCGTTGCGGAGGTAGACCTCCACGATCACCAGGGCCGTCTCCGTGCCCAGTTGGGGCGGGGTGAACGACGCCAGTACGGAGTTGTCGTCCGCGTTGCGGATCGTGGCCGTGGGCTCGATGCCCTGGAAGGTCTGGCCTGCCGCATCCGGGCTTGCCGTGACGACGATCTTCTCGATGCCCGGGGGGACCGCGGCCGTGTCGACCGTGATCGTGTCGGGGGCCGTGCCGCCGCCCGAGCGGTACGTCACTCCCGGGCCCGTGGGCTGGTTGAAGAAGATGAAGTCGTCGTCGGAGCGCACCTTGCCGTCGGCGGTGAGCAGCAGGCTCGATACGTCGAGCCGCACCGGGGCGGCGACGTCCACCGTCACGCGAGCGACGGGGAGAGGGATGTTCGAGCCTGGCGTCATAGCTGTCATGACTGAGGTAACGAGCGAGGGCGCTTTACCGTTCCCTTACCAAACGAGGAGTTGGTCCGGGTGGGGGATGGGACCCTGCCCGGACCGACGCCGGCCTGTCTTACGGCACCACCACGATCTTCCTTCCCACCCCCGACGCGAACTGCTCCAGCGCCTGGGGGTACTGGTCCAGAGGCAGGCGGTCGCTGATGAAGACGTCGGGGTTCAGGACACCGGTCGCGAACAGTTCCGCCGCGCGTTCGAAGCTGTGCAGGACTGCCATGGAGCCGGTGATCGTGATCTCTTGGTTGTAGATGCGGTACGGGTCGATGGTGACCCGGGTCGCGTAGTCGGCCACTCCGAACTGGAGGAAGGTGCCGGCCTTCGCGACGCGGTCCAGGCCGTCCTGGATCGCCGCCGCGTTGCCTGTCGCGTCGATGACCAGGTCCCAGCCCTGGGGGCGGTCCAGCTCGTCGGCGTTCGTGGCTGAGGAGGAGACGCCCAGTTGCTGGGCCGTCGCCAGGCGCTGCTGGTTGAGGTCGACGACGTCCACGCTTGCCGCGCCCGTGCGCTTCGCCAGTTCCAGCATCATCAGGCCCATGGTTCCGGACCCGTAGATGAGGACGTGGGCGCCCAGGCGGGAGTTCAGGACGTCGTAGCCGCGTACCGCGCAGGACAGGGGTTCGACGAGGGCCGCGTCCTGGGTGCGGACGTGCTCCGGGAGCTTCACGCAGTTGGCTACGGGGGCTACGGCGAACTGGGCGGCGCCGCCGGCCGTCGTGACGCCGATCGCGGCCCAGCGTTCGCAGAGGTTGTTGTGGCCCGTACGGCAGTACCGGCACTCGTAGCAGTAGAGGGAGGGGTCCACGGCCACCTGGTCGCCGACCGAGAGCTCCGTGACCTGGGTGCCGACGCCGACCACCTCGCCCGCGAACTCGTGACCCGGCACGATCGGCAGCTTGGGCGCGAACTCGCCCTGGAGGATGTGCAGATCGGTGCCGCAGAGGCCGCAGGCGGCGACCTCGACGACGACCTCTCGGGGGCCCGGCGTCGGGTCCGGGACCTCCGCCACCACGGCGCGGCCGATGGACTCGATGACTGCGGCCTTCATTTCACGGCTCCCAACGACAGGCCCTGGACCAGCTTGTCCTGGGCGGCGAATCCTGCGGCGAGCACCGGCAGGGAGATGACGAGCGACGCGGCGCACACCTTCGCCAGGAACAGGCCCTGGCTGGTGATGAAGCCGGTCAGGAAGACGGGGGCGGTCTCGGCCACCACGCCGGTGAGGACCCTTGCGAAGAGGAGTTCGTTCCAGCTGAAGATGAAGCAGATCAGGGCCGTGGCGGCGATGCCGGGCAGTGCGATGGGGGCCACTACCCGGGCGAGGATCGTCGGTAGCCTCGCGCCGTCGATCTGGGCCGCCTCGATCACCTCCACCGGGACCTCGGCGAGGAAGGACTGCATCATCCACACCGCGATCGGCAGGTTCATGGAGGTGTAGAGGATGACCAGGAGCCAGATGTTGTCCAGCATTCCGGTGTTCTTGGCGAAGAGGTAGATCGGGAGGAGACCCGCCACGACCGGGAGCATCTTCGTCGACAGGAAGAAGAACAGGACGTCCGTCCACTTCTTCACCGGGCGGATGGAGAGCGCGTACGCCGCCGGGAAGGCGAGGAGCAGGACGAGGAGGGTGGAGACCAGCGACGCCGTGGCTGAGTTGATGAGCGCCGGCCAGGGGCTTGCGCCGCCGCCGGTGCCGAAGAACTCGCGGTAGCCGTCGAGGGTGAGGGCCGCCCCGAAGGACGGGGGGTTTGTCGCCGCGTCCGTCTCGGAGTGGAAGGACGTCAGGGCCATCCAGGCGATGGGGAGGAAGAAGACGATTCCCAGCAGCCAGGCGACCAGGCCCAGGCCCGCTCCCCGCTTGCGGTGGGTGGGGCGGGTGGGGACCGTACGCGCGGGTGTTGCTGTCGCGGCCATCAGCGGGATCCCTCCTCGCGGAACAGGGACGAGACCACGCGCAGTGCGAAGGTCGCGATGATGATCGAGCCGATGACGACCAGGACGCCGGCGGCGGAGGCGAGTCCGTTCTCGTGGGCCTGGTAGAAGCTCTGGTAGACGGTGTACGGGAGGTTCGCGGTGCCCAGGCCGCCTGAGGTGATCGTGAAGACCGCGTCGAAGTTCTGGACGATGTAGATCGAGCCGAGCAGGGCGCCGAGTTCGAGATAGCGGCGCAGGTGGGGGAGCGTGAGGTAGCGGAAGACCTGCCAGCCGTTGGCGCCGTCCACCTTCGCGGCCTCGATCTGCTGGTGGTCGCGGCTCTGTAGGCCCGCGAGCAGGATCAGCATCATGAACGGGGTCCACTGCCAGACCAGGGATGCCTCGACGGCCAGGAGTGGTGTGTTGGAGATCCAGTCCGGTTCCGGGCCGCCCACATAGTGCAGCAAGCCATTGAGAAGGCCGTACTCCGGGTTGTAGAGCACATGCTTCCAGAGCAGGGCCGCGGCCACCGGGACGACCAGGAACGGTGCGATCAGGAGGGTGCGGACCAGGCCCCGGCCGCGGAACTTGCGGTCCAGGAGCAGGGCCAGGACCAGGCCGAGGACCAGGCTGACCAGGACCACGGTCACGGTCAGCAGGATCGTCGTCCAGACCGAGTGGCGCAGGTCGGCGTCGGACAGTACGTCCGTGTAGTTGCCGAAGCCCGTGAAGCGGCGGGCGTCCGGGTAGAGGGCGTTCCAGTCGAAGAAGGAGATCACCAGCGTGGCCACGAACGGGAGCTGGGTCACGACGACCATGAAGATCAGGGCAGGCAGGAGAGGGGCGCGGGTGGCCCAGGCGCGCATCCGGTCGGACGGCGGCTTTCGGGTGGCGGGTGCCGAAGCGGCGGTCAGGGGGGCTGTTGTCGTGGCGGTCATCGTCCCTCGTACTCCTTCGAGACCTCTTCGGCGAGACTCTGGGACTTCTTCAGGGCCGACTCGACGGACTGGCGTCCGGCGATGGCCGCGCTGATCTCCTGGGAGACCTTGGTGCCGAGATCGGTGAACTCGGGGATGCCGACGAACTGGATGCCCGGCGCGGGGCGCGGCTGCACTCCGGGGTCGGTGGGCTTGGCGCCCTCGATGGCTTCCTTCGTCATCTCCTGGAAGGCGCCGGCCTCCTTGAGGTAGTCGGCGTTCGTGTAGGTCGAGGCGCGCTTGCCTGCCGGGACGTTGGACCAGCCGATCTCGTCGCCGACCAGCTGCTCGTACTCCTTGCTTGACGCCCAGGAGACGAACTTCCAGGCCTTGTCCGGGTTCCTGGACGCGTCCTGGATGCCCCAGGCCCAGGTGTAGAGCCAGCCGGAGGAGTCGGTCTTCTCCACCGGCGCGGGTACGTAGCCGATCTTGCCCTTGACCGGGGAGTCGGCCGCCTCCAGTGAACCCGCGGCAGAAGTGGCGTCGTACCACATGGCCGTCTTGCTCTGGGTCATGTTGTTGAGGCACTCGGCGAAGCCGGACTGGGGAGCGCCCGACTCGCCGTGTTCGCGGACGAGGTCCACGTAGAACTTCGTGGCCGCCTCCCACTCGGGGGAGTCGAGCTGGGCGTTCCAGTCCTTGTCGAACCAGGTGCCGCCGAAGGTGTTCACGACGGTGGTGAGCGGGGCCATGACCTCGCCCCAGCCGGGCAGGCCGCGCAGACAGATGCCCTTCATGCCCGACTCGGCGCCGTCGGCCTGCGCGGCGAGGTCCGCGACCTGCTCCCAGGTGGGATGCGCCGGCATCGTGAGGCCCTTCTCGGCGAACACGTCCTTGCGGTACATCAGGAAGGACGACTCGCCGTAGAACGGCTGCCCGTAGAGCTTGCCGTCCTCGGCCGTGAGGGACTCCCGCATCGGCGCGAGGATGTCCTGCTCGTCGAAGGCGCTGTCCTTCTGCACGTACGAGTCCATCTCGTGCAGCCAGCCGTTCTTGGCGTAGATCGGGATCTCGTAGTTGCTGAGCGTGGCGACGTCGTACTGGCCCGCCTGGTTGGCGAAGTCCTGGCTGATCTTGTCGCGGACGTCGTTCTCCGGCAGCACGGTGAAGTTCACCTTGATGCCGGTCTCCTTGGTGAAGTGGGCGGCGGTGAGCTTCTGCAACTCGACCATCTGCGGGTTGTTGACCATCAGTACGTTGATGGAGTTCCCGCCGGAGCCCGCCCCGCCCGCTCCGGTCCAGCACCCGGAGAGCAGCGGGGTGAGCAGCGTCCCTGCGGCGGCCGCGGCGAGCAGTGCGCGCGGCCTCCGTCGGCTCGGGGTTCGCATGGATCACTCCTGGACGTAGACGTGAGGAAGATGACGTATGGGGAGATATGGGGCGCGGTGGGTGTGGTTGTGCCTGGGGTGGGTGAGTTGGGTTTTCGGACTCGGCGAAGGGGGGGTTGGTTTGTTTCTCAGACTCGGATGACCTGCGGGCCCTGCAGTGAGTACCGGTGTGCCTCGGACGCCGGAAGCAGCGTGCTTGTGACGATCGCCTCCAGAGAGCTGACGTCGGCGAACCGGCAGAAGCTGACCGCGCCGAACTTGGTGTGCACGCCCGCGAAGACCGTGCGCCGGGAGGCCCGGATCGCCTGGGCCTTGACCTCGCTGACCGCCGGGTCGGGGGTGGTGAGGCCGTGTTCGCGGGAGATGCCGTTGGCGCCGATGAACGCCAGGTCGATGACGAAGCCGGCGAGCATCTTCGTCGTCCAGTGGTCCACGGTCGCGAGCGTGCCGGGGCGGACCCGGCCGCCGAGCAGCAGAACGCTCGTGTTGTCGGCCTCGGCGAGCGCGCCCGCGGTGGCCAGGGAGGCGGTGACCACCGTCAGCTGCCGGTCCCTGGGCAGCGCCTCCGCGATGAGCTGCGGAGTGAACCCCTCGTCGACGAAGACCGTCTCGGCGTCCCCGAGCAGCTCGGCCGCGGCGGCCGCGATCCGGCGCTTCTCGGGCACCTGGCTCGTGGTGCGGAAGGCCAGCGTCGTCTCGAACCCGGCGCTCTCCACGGGATAGGCGCCGCCGTGGGTGCGGCGTACCAGGCCGTGGTCCTCCAGGGTGCGCAGATCGCGCCGTACGGTCTCCTTCGCGACGCCCAGCTCGGTGGCGAGTGCGGTGACGTCGACCGAGCCCGCTCGCCGGGCGGCCCGGACGATCTCGCGCTGACGCTCCTCCGCCGTCATGGCTGTCATGGCCGTCACCCGCTCCCTTGCCCGGTGTACGCGACCGCTCCCGGTGTGCACGACACCGCGCACTGCCCGTTCGGGCCCGGTGGATCCTTGTAGGGAAGTTCTACAGCGGGTATCGGCCACTGACCAGGCTTGTTGCATGCCCGATGGTGCCCGGCTGGGCCCGTTTCACGCCACGGCTGCCCGCGGCGGACCTGGGGCGGAGCGAATGGGGAGGTGGGAACGGGCAGGGTCCGTGCCCGAATGCGGGGGCGGGCGGGCCCGTTCGGTGCCCGCCCGCCTTCAGCTGCTTCGGCCTGCGGCCTCAGTACGGCCAGATCGGCGGGTGCGTGGTGAAGTGGCCACCCAGGTGGGCGTGGTCCGGGTTGTCCGGGTCGAGTTCGCCCTGCTTGGCGATGAGCTTCGCGGCGTACGGCTCGGAGTCGTCCTGCGGCTCGTAACCCAGGGCTCGGGCGGTCGAGAGGTCCCACCACAGGCGGGTGTTGGCGGAGGAGCCGTAGACGACCGTGTGCCGTACGTCCTCTGCGGTCAGGGCCGCGTGGAAGAGGCGGGCGCCGTCCTCGGGGCTCATCCAGACGGAGAGCATGCGCACGCTCGCGGGCTCCGCGAAGCAGGAGCCGATGCGGACCGAGACCGTCTCCTGGCCGTACTTGTCCCAGTAGAACTGGGCCAGGTCCTCGCCGAAGGACTTCGACAGGCCGTAGAAGGTGTCCGGGCGGCGCGGGGTGTCGATGGGGATGAGGGGGTCGTCGCCCTGCGGGCGCGGGGTGAAGCCCACCGCGTGGTTGGAGGAGGCGAAGACGATGCGGGGTACGCCTTCCTCGCGGGCCGCCTCGTACAGGTTGTACGTTCCCTCGATGTTGGCCTTGAGGATCTTGTCGAACGAGGCTTCCAGGGAGATGCCCGCGAGGTGGATGATCGCGTCGACGCCCCGTACCGCCTCGCGCAGCGCAGCCTTGTCGGAGAGGTCCGCGGTGATCGCGTCCGGCTCGCCCTCGACGGGGAGCAGGTCGAAGAGGCGCAGCTCGTAGCCGTACTTCGGGAGCAGCCCTCGCATCAGGGTGCCGAGGCCGCCGGCGGCGCCGGTGAGCAGAACGGTGCGGGGAGCGGGCATCCTCGGGTCTCCTTGAATCGGCAGCCGTAGGTCATGCGCATGTGTGTACGGCATTCACATCCGTGGACACGCTAAGGATTGTCGACGGCTCACGTCAAGTCTCGCGCGGAGGCGGGAAATCCGCCTCTGTGTTGCGGGTTTGCGCGCTTGACCGGCCCCAAGGTCGCGGCTTAGCGTGGACGCGTTCAGAAATATGGACGTGGATCAGAAACGTGCACCGAGAGACGGGCACTGTCAACGTGCACCGCTTAGGGAGAGTCCGTGACGTCAGCCCCCCTTGCCGCTCGGCTCAGCATCCCCAGCGGGCCGCTGTTCTTCCCTGTCACCCCGTACGGCGCTGACGGCGGCGTCGACCTCGACGTCTACCGGGAGCATGTGCGGCGCGGAGTCGAGGCCGGTGCCGCCGCCGTTTTCGCCTGCTGCGGCACCGGGGAGTTCCACGCGCTCTCGCCCGAGGAGTTCGAGGCGTGCGTCGCGGCGGCTGTCGAAGCGGCGGACGGGCGCGTGCCAGTCGTCGCGGGCGCCGGGTACGGCCCCGCGCTCGCCGTGCGGTTCGCGCGGCTCGCGGAGTCGGCCGGAGCCGACGGGCTGCTCGCCATGCCGCCGTATCTCGTGGTGGCCGGGCAGGAGGGACTGCTGCGGCACTACCAGGAGCTCACGGCGGCGACCTCGCTGCCGGTGATCGTCTACCAGCGCGACAACGCCGTGTTCACGCCGGAGACCGTGGTGGAGCTGGCCCGCACGGAGGGGATCATCGGGTTCAAGGACGGGCTCGGGGACCTGGACCTGATCCAGCGGATCGTCAGCGCCGTGCGCAGCGAGGTCCCGGGCGAGGAGTTCCTCTACTTCAACGGGCTGCCCACGGCCGAGCTGACCGGGCTCGCGTACCGGGGGGTGGGCATCACGCTGTACTCGTCCGCCGTGTTCTGCTTCGCACCCGAGGTCGCCCTGGCCTTCCACAAGGCGCTCAACACCGGTGACGACGAGGTCGTGAACCGGCTGATCGACGGCTTCTACCGGCCGTTCGTCGACCTGCGGGCACTCGGGCGCGGATACGCCGTCTCGCTCGTCAAGGCGGGCGTACGGCTGCGGGGGTTGGACGTGGGTGAGGTCCGGCCGCCGTTGCACGAGCCGAGCGAGGATCATCTGAAGCAACTCGCGCAGCTGATCGAGCGCGGGTACGGGCTGATCGAGGAGGGTGTGTGACCGTGCCGGTACGGATTCCTGGGGAGAGCAAGTGAAGTCGTCCGCGTTCGTCTATCCCTGGGATGTCAACGGAGACCCGGAGGCCGCCGGCCGGATCGCCGGGCTCGGCGTACGGCAGGTGACGCTCGCCTCCGCCTACCACTCCACACGCGCGCTGACCCCACGCCACCCCCGGCACCGGATCGTCACCGCCTCGCACGCCGCCGTGCTCTACCCCGTCGACGAGCGGTGGGAGGGGCGCAGGCTCTGGCCGTACACGGCAGGGGAGTGGGCGCCGGGTGACGCCTACGGGGAGGCCGCCGACGCGCTCGCCGGGGCCGGACTCGACGTACACACCTGGGTGGTGCTCGCGCACAACTCCCGTATGGGTGAGGAGTTTCCGGAGACCTCTGTGGTCAACGCCTACGGGGACCGCTATCCGTGGGCTCCGTGCATCGCGCAGCCCGACACACGTACGTACCTGGTCGATCTCGCCGTCGAGGCGGCGGTGCGGCCCGGGGCCGGCGGTACGGAGCTGGAATCCCTCGGCTGGTACGGGCTCGCGCATCTGCACGCCCACGACAAGACGGCGGGGGTGGCACTCGGGGACGCCGGGCAGTACCTGATGTCGTTGTGCTTCTGCCCCGCGTGTCGCGACGGCTTTGCGCAACAGGGTCTGGATCCCGAGGAGTTGGCGGTCGCGGTACGGCGGGCTCTGGAGCCCGTGTGGCGGGGCGAGGCTCCTGCCGGGGGCTGGGAGGCCGTGGAGAAGCTGCTCGGCAGCGAGCTCGCGGCCGCCACACGCGCGTGGCGTGACTCCGTCGCCCGCTCCCTCCAGACGGAGACTGTCACCGCGGTGCGCTCGGCCGCCCCCGAGGGGTTCCGGATCCTGCTGCACGCGGACCCGGTCTCGTACCACTGCGGCGCGAACGCCGGAGTGGATCCCGGGCACATCCTGTCCGTCGCCGACGGCGTGGTCGTACCGTGCGCCGCAGGGCCCGGGCTGCTGACTCCCTTTGCCGACCGGGGTGTTGAGGGGAGCGTGCTGGCGGCGAACTTCACCGTGGTGAGCGGTATGGGTGGCCGTCCGGCGGAGCTCGGTGCGGACGTGGCGCGGGCGGTCGAGCTGGGGGCCACCGAAGTGCGGCTGTATCACGCGGGGTTGGCGTCCGACGAGGACCTGTCGCTCGTTACGGGGGCGCTCGCGGGGCTCGGCTGAGGCCGTAGCAGGGGCGTGAGCGCCGCCAGTCGCGCCGTCCCGAGTGCTACCAGCAGCACCTGGTAGTCGACGAGTTCGACCAGGCCCGCTCCTGCCGAGAGCCCTATCGCGGTAGGGGCGAATACCAAGGTGTTGGCGGTCGCTGTCGTACGGCCCAGGAGAGCGGCCGGGGTCTCGCGCTGCACCGCGGTGAGCGCCGCGATCAGCACGCAGGGCAGGCCGATGCCGACAGCCGCTGCCGACGCGAGGGCAACCGCGTCGTACGGGAGGGCCTGAGCCGTCACGGCCAGGGCGCTGAGCGCAATGCCGTACCCCGCGAACCGGCGCTCGCCCAGGCGGCGCAGGAGGGGGCCCGCGGCCAGGCCGATCGCCACCGAGCCGGTGCCCTGGACGGCGTACAGGAGACCCACGTACGTGGGTGAGCGGCCGAGTCCCTCGGCGACCGCGTAGACCGTCGCGCCGTTGAGGCCCGCGAAGAGCATGGTCGTGCCGCCGGCCAGGACGAGCGGGCGCAGCCGGGCGTGGGTCCACAGGAAGCGGGCGCCTTCGGCCGTCTGCGTGCGCCAGCCGGTCGGGGCCGGGAGCGGCTTCGTCTCGCTTACCCGCAGGAGTGTGCAGAGGCCTGCGGCCAGTACGAACGTGAGCGCGTCCAGGAGCGCGACGCGCGCCCCGCCGTACGCCGCGTACAGGCCCGCTCCGGCGAGTGGGGCGACCAGCTTCATGCCTTCGTTGGCCGTCATCCGCAGGCCGTTGAAGTCGCCGAGGAGGGACTTGTCGACGGCCGAGGCGATCAGCGCCGACTCCGCGGCGTCCTGTACGACGCCCGTGGCGCCATAGATCAGGAGCACCGTGAACAGGATCCACAGCCGGTCCGGTCCGTCCACGGCGAAGAGGGCCGGCAGGAGGGCGGCCAGGGTCAGGTTCGCGGCGATGAGCAGCGGCCGGCGACGGGTGCGGTCCGCGAGTGTGCCCAGGGCGGGCCCGATGAGCGTGGGGGCCCAGAGCGCGAAGACGCAGAGCGCGGCCAGGCCGTCCGAGCCGGTCAGATCCTTGACCCAGATGCCGGACACCAGCCACAGCGCCGATGAGCCGAAGCCGGAGACCACGACCGCGCTGAGATACAGACCCGCGTTGCGGTCCCGCAGGACGCGCTTGACTGTCCATGTCGCCATGGCTCGTCAGCGTGGCCCTAAGGACCTGCCTCAGGGATCAGGCAGATGCCTTATAAGGCGCCGTCAGATGATGACGACGAGCTTGCCTCGCGGGTGGCCCTTCTCCAGGTGCCGGACCGCGTCCGCGGCCTCGGCTAGCGGGTAGGTGCGGTCGATGGCCGGAGTGATCTTTCCCTGCTCGGCGAGGTCCTTGAGGGTCAGGAGGTCCTCGTGGCGGGGGAGGGAGATGAGGTTGCGGAGGTTCTGGCCGATGAAGGGGGAGAGCAGGGAGGCCCGTATCTCGCGGCCCATCCCGCCGAAGAAGGCGCTCCCGCCCTCGCCTCCGACCATGACGAGGGTGCCGCGTGGGGCGAGGACGCGGCGCAGCAGGGGCACGGGGCGCAGGCCCGCGCAGTCGACGATGACGTCGTAGCGGTGGGGTCCGGCGGTGACGTCCTCCTGGGTGTGGTCGAGGACGTGGGTGGCGCCCAGGGATCGTACGAAATCCGTGTTGGTGGGGCCGCAGACGCCGGTCACCACGGCGCCGTACATCGTGGCCAGTTGGACGGCGAAGGAGCCGACGCCGCCCGAGGCGCCGATGACGAGGACCTGGTCGCCCGGCTGTGGGCGTGCCGTCCCCTTCAGGGCCTGCAGGGCGGTCATGCCGGAGACAGGGAGGGCGGCGGCCTGTTCGAAGGTGAGGTGGCGAGGCTTGAGGACGAGCCTGCGGGCCTTGGCGCGCGCGAACTCGGCGAACGAGCCCTCGCAGTTGCCGAAGACCTCGTCGCCGGGCTTGAACTCGGTCACCTTCGCGCCGACCGCCTCGACCCGCCCGGCGCCGTCCCAGCCCCGGACGGGGTTCTTGGGCTTGCGGAGTCCAAGGGCGACGCGGGCCACCAGCGGCCTGCCCGTCATGAGGTGCCACACGCTCGGGTCGACCCCGGCGGCACGCACCTCGACAAGCACCTCGTCGTCACGGGGGACGGGCCGGTCGATGTCGCGCGCCTCCAGCAGGTCTGCGGTTCCGTAGGCATCCTGGACGATCGCTCTCACGGTGGCTCTCCTTCTCGCGTACCTCTGGCATCGAGCATCCCGGCGGCTCGAACGTGTGCCCAGCCTCCGGAGGACGGTCATGGAGGCGAGACCGATGAGTTTTCGTACGTTCGTCGGTCTACCCCAGGAGTGGAGACGCGTACGAGCTCTGAGGAGAAGCGGATGACTGGCGGGATTCTTGACCTCGGGCCGCAGGCCCGGATCGTCGCGCACCTCGCGGCGGGTGTGCCAGACGAGCAGCTGGCGGGCGTGACCCCATGTCCGGAACATGCGGTGCACAACATGCTGGGGCACCTGGCCGGGCTCGCCGCGGCCTTCCGGGACGCCGGGCGCAAGGATCTGGGGGCCACCACGGACACCAACCCGAACGCGGCCGTGCCGGACATCGAGCCCGGCTGGCGCGAGGGGCTGCCCAAGGTGATGGACGAACTCGCCGAGGCCTGGCGCGATCCGGCCGCCTGGACCGGGGAGACCCGGGCGGGTGGCGTGTCCCTGCCGGGCGCGGTCGGCGGCATGGTCGCCACCAACGAGCTGGTCGTGCACGGCTGGGATCTCGCGCGGGCCACCGGCCAGGCGTACGAGCCCGATCCCGCAGCCTTGCAGGTGTCGTACGAATTCCTCCTCGCCTCGGCCGAGGACCCGACCCGAGGCGCAATCTTTGGCCCCGTGGTGCCGGTGCCCGACAACGCTCCGCTGCTCGACCGGGCGATCGGGCTGAGCGGGCGGGATCCGGGCTGGAAGCCGTAGCGATCCGATGAACCCATAGCGCTGCAATGAAGCCGTAGCGCCCAACAAAGAGACGCCCGCGGAACGGCGGTTTCGTACGCTCCACGCATGTCCCTCACCCTCACAGTCCTCGGCACGGCCTCCCCGCACCCGGGCCCCGGCCGCCCCTGTTCCGGCTATCTGCTGCGCGGCGGGGACGCCGAGGTGTGGGTCGACGCCGGGCCCGGAACCTTCGCCGAGTTGCAGAGGCACACCGACCCCGCGCGGCTGGCCGCGATCTGGATCTCGCATCTGCACGCGGACCACTGCGCCGATCTACTCTCCGCCTTCTACGGGCTTGCGTACGGCGGGCTGACCCCCGCCGCGCCCCTTCCTGTGTACGCGCCGCGTGACCTCGGGCAGCGGCTCGCCGGGTTCTTCGGGCAGGGCGATTCCGGGTTCCTGAGCGGGATCTTCGACTTTCGGACCCTGTACGACGGTCATGAGGCGCGAGTGGGAGAGCTGCGGCTCCTCAGCCGTGCCGTCGAGCACGACACCGAGGCGTACGGGCTGCGGGCCGAGTACGAGGGGAGTGTCCTGGCGTACTCCGGGGACAGCGGGCCCTGTGCTCGGCTCGCCGAACTCGCCCAGGGAGCCGACCTGTTCCTCTGCGAGGCCGACATCGACCGGCATCACGAAGGTGCACGCGTCCATCTGACTCCGGAGGACGCGGGCGGGGTCGCGCGAGCGGCGGGAGTGCGGGAACTGCTCGTCACCCACGTCGGGCCCACGCTCACGCCGGAGGACGCGACGGCCCGTGCGGCCAGTGCCTTCGGTGGCCGTACCGTCCAGGCCCGCAAGGGCGAAGTGAAGATCGTTTGAGCATCCGCGCCGGCACCTTTTGGCTTAAAGATTGCCTATGGACTCGGTAACCATCAGGCAACGAGCCTCGCGTTCGGGCGGGTTACGCGCGTAGAAACCTGTCATGCATAAGCCACTGCGTATAGCGGCCATCGCCGCCGCCTGTGCCGTCACCGGTGCCGCCCTGTACGGCACGGGTGTCGCCACCGCCGATCAGTCGACGGCGAACAGCACCAAAGAGCCCCATAACATCGGGCTGTTGGTGGGGGAGATCGACACCTACTACGGGACCACCCTCGACAGTAACGGTGTGTACCAGGCGTCCAAGAGCAGCCCGTACGCCAAGGACCTGGCGCACATCGAGTCCGACGCGAAGAAGTACATCAAGAAGGTCGCCGACCAGGGCAGGCACAAGGGCGAGAAGCCCGCGGTCGTCTTCGACATCGACGACACGCTGCTGCTCTCCCTCGACTACGAGAAGAAGACCAACTACACATATAACTCGGCCACTTGGGCCGACTACGTGGCCAAGGCCGACCGTCCGGCCGTCTTCGGCACCCCCGAACTCGTCGCGTACGCCGAGTCCAAGGGTGTCGAGGTCTTCTACAACTCGGGCCTGAAGGAGTCGCAGCGCGCCGCCGCGGTCGCGAACCTGAAGAAGGTCGGCGTCGACATCAACCTCGACGCCGGCCACATGTTCCTCAAGGACGCGGCCAACCCGCCGTCGTACCTGAGCGCCTGCGCCACCGCCGCCGCCTGGACCTGCACGACCGTGCAGTACAAGTCCGGCACGCGCAAGCACATCGAGTCCCTCGGGTACGACGTCGTCGCCAACTTCGGCGACCAGTACTCCGACCTCGATGGGGGGTACGCCGACAAGACGTACAAGCTTCCGAACCCGACGTACTTCGTGAGCTAGTCCCTCGCACAGGCCTGTTCAAAGGGTGAGCCCCCGCCGATCGTCATCGGCGGGGGCTCTTCTGACTGGCCGAGGGGGGCTCAGGCCAGCAGATCAATGTGGTCACTGGTAGAGACGTCCGAACCGAACATCTGGTTGTGTCCTGCGAGGCGCCTTCGTGGGTGTTCCGGCTCCCGAATTCGCCTGCGTATACGGCCACTTGAGTCGCCCGCGCAGAAGTGGTGTGCCCGTGGGGCGAGACGCGTGAGCGTATCAGTCATTCGTACAGGGTCTCGAACAGCGTATGGCAGGCCGAACTCGATTCCGTAACACGGGGAAAACCTGAAAGCGGTTCAACACGGGAACAATCCAGCCATCATCCGCACACCCCAGCACGCAGGCAACGAGGAGTCTCGCCATGTCCGATCAGCAGAAGGTGGCCGACCGGCCAAGTGCCTCGCCGCCCCCGGCGAACAGAGTCGACCAGTTCTTCAAGATCTCCGTCAGGGGCTCCACCTTCGGCCGTGAGATACGCGGCGGCTTCGCCACGTTCTTCACGATGGCCTACATCCTTGTCCTGAACCCCATCATCCTGGGCAGCGCCAAGGACAAGTTCGGCCACCAGCTCGACGCCGTCCAACTGACCACCGCCACCGCCCTGGTGGCCGCGGTCATGACGATCATCATGGGCATCGGCGGCAACCTGCCGCTCGCACTCGCCGCGGGTCTCGGCCTCAACGCGGTCGTCGCCTTCCAGATCGCCCCGCTGATGAGCTGGGACGACGCGATGGGCCTGATCGTCCTCGAAGGCCTGCTGATCTGCGTGTTGGTGGTGACGGGGCTGAGGGAAGCCGTCATGCAGGCGATTCCGCAGCCGCTGAAGCAGGCGATCAGCGTCGGCATCGGCCTCTTCATCGCCTTCATCGGCTTCATCGACGCCGGGTTCGCCACCCGCATCCCGGACATCGCCCAGACCACCGTGCCGGTGCAGCTCGGTGCCACGGGCGCGCTCTCCGGCTGGCCCGTTCTCGTCTTCTGTCTCGGCGTGCTGCTGACCATCGGGCTGCTCGCGCGCAAGGCCAAGGGCGCGATCCTGATCAGCATCGTGACCATGACGATCGTGGCGATCATCATCAACTCCGTCGCGGACATCAAGAGTTGGGGCCTGACCACACCGAAGGTCCCCGACGACATCGTGGCCTCACCGGACTTCGGACTGCTCGGTCACTTCAGCCTGTTCGGCGCCTTCGGTGAGACCAGCGCGATCACCGTCGTCCTGCTGGTCTTCACCCTGATCCTTTCCGACTTCTTCGACACCATGGGCACGGTCGTCGGCATCAGCGCCGAGGCGGGACTGCTCGACGAGGAGGGCAAGGTGCCGAACCTCGGCCGCGTGCTGCTTATCGACGGCGCGGCCGCGGTCGCCGGCGGCGCGGCCTCGGCGTCCTCCGCCACCTCGTACATCGAGTCGGCGGCGGGGGTCGGCGAGGGGTCCCGTACGGGCTTCTCGAACCTGATCACGGGTGGGCTCTTCGCGTTCGCGCTCTTCCTTACCCCGCTGCTCACGATCGTGCCGCTGCAGGCCGCGGCGCCCGCGCTCGTCGCGGTCGGCTTCCTGATGATGACCCAGGTCAAGCACATCGACTGGGACAAGTACGAGATCGCGATCCCCGCGTTCCTGACCATCGCCGTGATGCCGTTCACGTACTCGATCACCAACGGTATCGGCGCGGGGTTCCTCGCCTACGTGCTGATCAAGACGGTCCTCGGCAAGGCGAAGGAGGTGCACTGGCTGCTGTGGGGGGCCTCGGCGCTGTTCCTGGTGTACTTCGCGATCGACCCGCTTGAGCAGTTGTTCGGCGTGAAGTGACGCACATGTTCGGCGTGAAGTGACGGCCATGTTCGGCGTGGAGCAACACGAAGGGCCGTCCTCCAGGGGTGCGAGGGCGGCCCTTCGTGTCGCATCGGCGGCGCTCAGTCCTTCAGCGCCGCCTGCATCATCGCCTTCGCCACCGGCGCCGCCAAGCCGTTGCCGCTGACCTCCGAGCGAGCCGCGTCCGACTGCTCGACCAGGACCGCGACGGCGACCTCCTTGTCGCTGGAGTCGGACTTCGCGTACGAGGTGAACCAGGCGTACGGCGTCTGGCTGTTGTTCTCGCCGTGCTGGGCCGTACCGGTCTTGCCGCCCACCGTCGCGCCGGAGATCTGCGCGTTCGTGCCCGTGCCGTCCTCGACGACCGTCTGCATCGCGGACTGGAGCTGCTGGGCCGTGGAGGAGCTGACGACCTCCTTGGTCTCCGTGCTGTCGTCGTAGTCCTTCAGCACATTGCCGTCGGAGTCACTGGTCTGCGACACCATGTGCGGCGAGACCAGCTTTCCGTCATTGGCTATGGCGGCCGACACCATGGCCATCTGGAGCGGCGTCGCGGTCACATCGAACTGGCCGATGCCCGTGAGCGCGGTGGACGACTCGTCCATGTCGGAGGGATAGACGCTGGTGTACGCCCGCACCGGCACATCCTGCGACTTGTCGTTGAAGCCGAATTTCTCGGCCTGCGCCTTGAGCTTGTCCTGGCCCAGGTCGACGGCCATCTTCGCGAAGACGTTGTTGCAGGAGTACTGCAGCGCCACCCGGATCGAGGCGTTCTCGCAGGGCGCGGACGCGCTCTCGTTCTCCAGGTCGGTGTTCGTGTTCGGCAGCCTGTACGGGTTCGGGCTGTCCGTCTTCGCGTCGACGTCCGAGTACAGCCCGTCCTCCAGCGCCGCCGCCGCGACGACCAGCTTGAACGTCGAGCCCGGCGGCAGCGGCTGGCGCAGCGCCCGGTTCGTCATCGGCTTGTCGGCGTCCTTGGTCAGGGTCGTCCACGCGTCCGAGTCGCCCGCGCTGAGCTGCGAGGGGTCGTACGAGGGGGTGGAAACCACCGCGAGGATCCTGCCGGTCGCCGGATCGATCGCGACGGCCGCGCCCTTCTTGTCGCCGAGGGCCTCGTACGCCGCCTTCTGCACATCCGGGTCGATCGTCGTGACCACGTCACCCGGGTCGGCCCGCTTGTCGGTGATCGTGTCCAGCGGGGTCTTCAGCTGGCTGTCCGTGCCGTCGAGCAGATCCTGGTAGATGCCCTCCAGCTGGGTCGCCCCGTACACCTGCGAGCTGTAGCCGGTGACCGCCGCGTACAGACTGCCGTCCGTGTACGTGCGCTTGTACTTGAGGTCGCTGCCCTTCGTCTGCGCGGAACCGGTGATCGCGTCTCCGGCCACGATGATGTTCCCGAGCGGGTTCGCGTACTGCTCTATCGCGTTCCGCCGGTTGTCCTTGTCGTCCGCGAGCGCCTGGCCTTCATAGAACTGCACCCACGTCGCCCTCACCAGTAGAGCGAGCACGAGCAGCAGCGTGAAGACGGCGGAACGCCTGATCGTCTTGTTCATTCCGCTCGGAAAGACGAGCGGGCGAGAGGGAATCGTTCCCTTCCGCCCGCATTTCTCATACGTCGTTCATGAAGTCACAGGCTCTTGATGAAGCCCGCCGCCCGGCAGCGGGTTCACCGGTTCACAGCCTGCGCGTCGCCAGCGTGAGGCGGTCGCGGGCGTCGAACAGCGCGTCCTTGACCAGCTGCTCGTGCGCCGGGGTCAGGCGCGCCACGGGTACCGAGCAGCTGATCGCGTCGCGGGCGGGGGTCCGGTACGGGATGGCGACGCCGAAGCAGCGCAGGCCCAGCGTGTTCTCCTCGCGGTCCACGGCGAAGCCCTGCTCACGGACCTGGTGCAGCTCCTCGATGAGCTTCTCCCGGTCGGTGATCGTGTGCTCGGTGAGCGCCGGGAGCGTCTCGGGGAGCAGCTTGCGGACCTGCTCGTCGGTGTGGGTGGCGAGCAGCGCCTTGCCGAGCGAGGTCGAGTGGGCGGGGAGGCGGCGGCCGACCCGGGTGAAGGGGCGGAGGTAGTGCTGCGACTGGCGGGTGGCCAGATAGACGACGTTCGTACCGTCCAGGCGGGCCAGGTGGATGGTCTCCGTCGTGTCGTCGGAGAGGCGGTCCAGGGTCGGGCGGGCCGCGGCGACCACCTCGTCGCCGTCGATGTACGAGGTGCCGACGAGCAGGGCCCGTACGCCGATGCCGTACCGCGTGCCCGTCGCGTCCGTCTCGACCCAGCCGAGCTCGACGAGCGTGCGCAGCAGCATGTACAGGCTGGACTTCGGATAGCCGACGGCTTCCTGCACGGAGGCGAGCGAGTGCATACCTGGCCGGCCGGCGAAGTACTCGAGCAATTCCACGGTCCGCACCGCGGACTTCACCTGCGCCCCGCCGCCTGTCTCGACTGCCGACATCGCCCTTGACCCCTTCGTTCGACGGGAAATAGTCTCCAACAGCATATTCACCATCAGAGACAGCGTTCAGCATATCGAACGCCCCTGGTGAGTGACACAGAACTGCGGCATCACATCTTGGAGGGACCCGCGGTGGCAGCAGCACCAGTCTGGAGTGTCGACCCCCGAACCGGGAAGCAGCGGGAACAGGTTGCGGTGGAGGCCACAGCCCAGGAGGTGGACGAAGCCGTCCGCGCCGCGCACGCAGCGCGCCCGGCCCTCGCCGACCGGACGGTACGCGCGGCCTTCCTGCGCACCGCCGCCGACCTGCTCGAAGGCTCCAAGGAACACCTCGTCGAGGCCGCGGACGCGGAGAGCGCGCTCGGCCCCGTCCGGCTCACCGGCGAACTCGCCCGCACCTGCTACCAGTTGCGGGCCTTCGCAACAATCGTCGACGAGGGCGCCTTCCTCGACGTCGTGATCAACCACCCCGACGACACCGCGACCCCGCCGATCCCGGACCTGCGCCGCTACAAGGTGCCGCTGGGCGTCGTCGCCGTCTACTCCGCCTCGAACTTCCCCTTCGCCTTCTCGGTCGCCGGCGGCGACACCGCGAGCGCGCTGGCGGCGGGCTGCCCGGTCGTCGTCAAGGCCCACCCGGACCACCCGGGGCTCTCCGAGCTGGTCGCGGCCAACCTGCGCCGGGCCGCCGCCCAGCACGACATCCCCGCGGGAGTGGTGGGCCTGGTCCACGGCTTCGAGGCGGGCGTCGAGCTGGTCAGGCACCCGCTGATCTCGGCGGCCGGCTTCACCGGTTCGGTACGCGGCGGCCGTGCCCTCTTCGACGCGGCGGCCGCCCGCCCCGTGCCGATCCCCTTCCACGGCGAGCTGGGTTCCCTGAACCCCGTCGTCGTCACCGAGGCCGCGGCGGCCGAGCGCGCCGAGGCGATCGGCGCCGGGCTCGCGGGCTCGATGACGCTGGGCGTCGGCCAGTTCTGTGTGAAGCCGGGCCTGGTCCTCGCCCCGGCGAGCGCGGCCGGCGACCGCTTCGTCAAGTCGCTCACGGACGCCGTCAGCGACACCGACGCGGGCGTCCTTCTCGACCACCGCATGCGCGACAACTTCATCGCCGGGGTCGCCGAGCGCGCCGAACTCCCCGACGTGGAGGCCCCGGTGACCCCGGGCGCGGGCAGCGAGCACACGGTGAGCCCCGGCTTCCTGACCGTGCCCGCGAGCAAGCTCACCTCCGAGGGCGAGCACGACCTGCTCCTTGAGGAGTGCTTCGGCCCGCTCACCGTGATCGCCCGCTACGAGGACGACGCCGAGGCCAGCGCGGTGCTCTCCCGGCTCCCCGGCAACCTCACCGCGACCGTGCAGCTCTCCACCGAGGAGGCGGCGGGCGAGGGGCGCGGCGCCGAGATCCTCGCCGAGCTGACCCCGCTCGCGGGCCGCGTCCTGGTCAACGGCTGGCCGACCGGCGTCGCGGTCGCCCCCGCCCAGCACCACGGAGGCCCCTACCCCGCTACGACATCCACCTCAACCTCCGTCGGCGGTACGGCCATTGAGCGGTGGCTGCGTCCGGTGGCGTACCAGAACACGCCTGAGGCGCTGCTGCCGCCCGAGCTCCGGGACGACAACCCGCTGGGGCTGCCGCGCCGTTACGACGGCCGGCTGGAACGCTGAGTGGGAGCCGCCCGGGACATGCCGGGCGTGACCTGGAAGACTCGGCGGATGGATGTCGATCTCCCCGAACTCCCGTTCCGGCTTCGCACGTACGGGCCTGACGGTCACTGGTCGTACGAGGACGGGGTGCTCGCCGGCTGGGCGGGCGCCCGGCAGGACCGCTTCGTGCCGCCCACCGGTGAGGGCCTGGACGCGGCCTCCGACGCGCCCCGGCTGCTCGGTGAGCCGGAGGGCGACTTCCAGTTGATCGCCAGGGTCACCGTCGGGTTCGCGGGCTCCTTCGACGCGGGCGTCCTCTACGTCCACGTGGGGGAGCGGGCCTGGGCGAAGCTCTGCCTGGAGTACTCCCCGGATGTCGCCACCGTCTGCACGGTGGTCACCCGGGGCCACTCCGACGATGCCAACTCCTTCACCGTCGACGGCAGTTCGGTCTGGCTCCGGGTCAGCCGTACCGGCCGGGCCTTCGCCTTCCATGCTTCGCGTGACGGTGTGCGGTGGACTTTCGTCCGGCTCTTCACTCTGGGCGACGAGAAGGAGACCTCGGCGGCTCTGGTCGGCTTCATGACGCAATCCCCGTTGGGGGAGGGGTGCGTGGTGACGTACGACGGGATCGAGTTCCGGGAGAACTGGCCGCGGGACCTGAGGGACGGCAGTTGATTTCGCCCCCTCCGCCCCTTCCCGTCCCTTGTTCCTGGGGGCTCCGCGCCCAGACCCCCGTATCGCGCTGAACGCGCTCGTCCTCAAACGCCGGACGGGCTGAAACGGGGCGTAGCCCCGGAAGTACGGGACGGGCAGGGGCGGAGGGGGCGGAAGACTCTCTAGCGCGCCACCCGCAAACCCACCGAAGCCACCGCCGTCACAGCCAGCGCCCCCGCACTCAACGCAAGGCTCACCCGCAGCCCCGTCTCGAACCCACCGGCCACAAGCGACCCGAACGCAGCGATGGCCAGCCCTCCGGCCACCTGCCGCGCCGAGTTGAGGACCCCCGCCGCCAGCCCCGCCCGGTCGGAGGGCACCGCATCCATCATCACGGCCGTCAGCGGCGGAATCGTCAGAGCGCAGCCAAGAGCCATGGGGACGAGCAGCGCGGCGACCAGCCCGGCGGGCGTCGAGGCGTCGACGTACAGCAGGACCAGCGCCCCCACCGCAGCCAGTGACTGTCCAAGCAGCATCGGCAGGCGAGGCCCGAACCGCCCCGACAGTTTGCCCGCGGCGATGTTCGTGACGGCGATGAGACCGGTCATCGGGAGGAACATCAGCCCCGCGTACAGCGCCGAATGCCCCTGGACCTGCTGGAAGAACAGGGAGAAGAGGAACACCAGCCCGTAGAAGGCCACGCTGCACGCCGCCCCCGCCGCGACGGCCACGGTCACGTTCCGGCTGCGGAACAGCTCCAGCGGCACGACCGGGTGCGCCTGCCGCGCCTCGACCCGGACGAAGGCCAGACCCGCGACCCCGGCCACCACCAGCGAGACCACCCCCGCCGTACCGCCCTCGATGACCGCGAACGTCACCGCTGTGAGCGCCACGACCGCCGCCAGCTGACCGGGCAGATCCAGCGGCGCGGGCCGCCCCTGCGAACGTGGTGCGCGGACCAGCAGCGTGAGCGCCACCGCCCCCAACGGCACGTTGATGAAGAAGATCCCCCGCCAGTCCCACACCGTGGTCAGCGCACCACCTGCAACCGGCCCGAGCGCCACCGCGACCGACCCGCCCGCCGCCCACAGGGCAACGGCCCGCGCCCGCTTCGCGGCATCCGGGTACGCCTGCCGCACCAGCGCGAGCGAGGCCGGCAGCACCACGGCCGCCGCGGCCCCCTGGACGACGCGCGCGCCGACCAGCACCGGCAGAGTCGGCGCGAGACCGCACGCCACCGAAGCGAGCGTGAACACCGTGATCCCGATGCCGTACGCCCGGCTCGCCCCGGCCCGGTCCGAGAACGCCCCGGTGGACAGCATCAGCGCCGCGAACGACAGCGTGTACGCGTCCACGACCCACTGCAGTCCCGACATCCCGGCCCCGAGCGCCGCCCCGATCGACGGGAGCGCCACGTTCACGACGGACGCGTCGAGCGTGATCAACGCGAAGCCGAGGAGAGCTGCGGTGAGCGTGAGGGCGGGGGAGGAGGGAGCAGGGGGATGCACCAACTCCTCGGTCCCCGCAGGGGCTTGATGAGCGGCGGACAGGGTTTCGGCGGTCGAGTCGGTTGCCATGCCTCCATGCTGCGGATCCGCGTCGGCGTACAGTAGTGGCCCGAATGCCATACCTCCGGAGGTTCTGGCCATGCCCCGATCGCCCCGGTCGAGCGGTCCCCGCCACGTCGCCGTCATCGCGGCGACCCCCGTCTCGATGTTCAACCTCGCCATTCCGGAGCTCCTGCTGGAGAAGGTCGAGGTCGACGGCGGGCCGGGCTACGAAGTGGTCATCTGTGCTCCGGATCCAGGCCCGGTCCCGACCACCGGCGGTCTCGACCTGTATGTCCGGCACGGTCTCGACGTCGTGCGGGACGCGGACATGGTCGTCGTCGCGGGCACCGGGCAGCGGTACACGCCCGACCCGCGCACGGTCGGGGCCCTCCGGGAGGCCGCCGCCGCGGGCAAGCGGATCGCTTCCATCTGCAGCGGCGCCTTCGCCCTGGCCGAGGCGGGCCTGCTGGACGGCCGCCGGGCCACGACCTACTGGAACCAGGCCGAGGAACTCCGCAGGCGGTACCCGCGGATCGACCTCACGGACGACGTCCTCTATGTGCAGGACGGCCAGATCATGACGTCGTCCGGGTACGCCGCCGGAATCGACCTCTGCCTCCACATCGTCCGCACCGACTACGGCGCCGCCGTCGCCAACGAGGTGGCCCGCACCGCGCTGGTCGCCCCCGTACGGCCCGGTGGCCAGACCCAGTTCGCCCAGACCCCGCTGCCGCCCGAGCGCGGCACCGCGTGCGCCGACACCCGGGGCTGGGCGATGCGCAACCTCGACAAGCCGCTCACCCTCACCGACCTGGCCCGCCACGCGGGCGTCAGCGTGCGCACCCTCACCCGCCGCTTCCACGCCGAGAGCGGGGTCAGCCCGCTCCAGTGGCTCCTCCACCAGCGCATCGAACGCGCCAGGGAACTCCTGGAGACGACCACCCTGCCCATGGACCACGTGGCCCACGCCAGCGGCCTCGGCACCGCCGACTCGCTCCGTGCCCACCTGGTCCGCCGCACCGGTCTGACCCCGAGCGCGTACCGCACCCAGTTCACCCGCCTCGGAACCGCACCGACGCCTGCCCCGTCCTCCCCTGCATGATCAGAACCCACCGCACCGTCGGCTCCCTGCTGATCAGGACCGCCCTGCCCAGCGAGGCCGCCGACATCGCAGAGCTGCATGCGCGGGCACGCGCCACCTACTATCCCGACGGCCTGCCGGAGGACGGGTTCGACTGGCCCGCGGGCTGGCGGAGCGCCATCGAGCGCCCGGACGCGCACGTCCTGTGCGCGGTCCGCGACGGGCGCCTCGTGGGCATCGCCTCCTTCCGTACGGCCGAGGCCGCCCCCACCGACTCCGTGACCCTCTTCCAGTTCCACGTCGACCCCGGTAACTGGCGGATGGGCATCGGCGCGGACCTGCACGCGGCCTGCCTGGAACAGTGGCGGACCGACGGGAAGCGGACCGCCACCCTCCATGTGCACGTCGACAACGAGCGGGCGCAGGCCTTCTACGCCCGCCAGGGCTGGACCCGAGAACGGGAGCCTGAGGCGGACGAGCACCATGTGACCCTCCATCTCGCGGTGACCGGGGAATGAGCCGGGCCGCTTGAACGTTCACGTACGGAGCGGAGGGCGCCTCCGTAGCCGTACGACCTGGAAAGAGCCGAAGACATGCGCGTCGAGATCTGGAGCGACATCGCCTGCCCCTGGTGCTACGTGGGCAAGGCCCGCTTCGAGAAGGCGCTCGATGCCTTCCCGCACCGCGACGAGGTCGAGGTGGTGCACCGTTCCTTCGAGCTCGACCCGAACCGTGCCAAGGGCGACATCCAGCCCGTCCTGAAGATGCTGACCAAGAAGTACGGCATGAGCGAGGCGCAGGCGCGGGCCGGTGAGGAGAACCTCGGCACGCAGGCCGCCGCCGAGGGCCTTGAGTACCGCACCCGGGACCGCGACCACGGCAACACCTTCGACATGCACCGCCTGCTCCACTTCGCCAAGGCGCAGGGCAGGCAGGACGAGCTGATCGGCGCCCTCTACCGGGCGAACTTCGCCGAGGAGCGGTCCGTCTTCGGAGACGACGAGCGGCTCGTGGAACTGGCCGTCGCCGCCGGGCTCGAAGCGGACGCGGCCCGTGAGGTGCTCGCCGACCCGGCCGCGTACGCCGACGACGTCCGCGCCGACGAGCGCGAGGCCGCCGAGCTGGGCGCGAACGGTGTCCCGTTCTTCGTCCTCGACCGCAAGTACGGCGTCTCCGGCGCGCAGCCGGCCGAGGTCTTCGCTCAGGCGCTGACCCAGGCGTGGGGCGAGCGCCCGCCGCTGAAGCTGATCCAGCAGGCGACCCCCGACTCCGAGGTCTGCGGACCGGACGGGTGCGCCGTACCGCAGAGCTGAAAAGCCCAGGTCGGAGGGCTTGTATAAGCGCTCCTTGGCGGATCCGAGTAGAAATCGGCGATGGACGGGGAGTTCGCGGGGCCGCAGAGTGGTTCCCATGGAGACCTTCGAGACTCTCGTACGCGCCGAGTTCGCCCCGAAGAACACCTACCTGAACACCGCGAGCACCGGGCTGCTCCCGGTCCGCGCGGTGGACGCCATGCGGGCCGGCGTCGAGTCCGTGGCGGCAGGGCAGCCGCAGGACATGTTCGCGGACGTGGAGGCGGCCAGGGCCGCCTTCGCCCGCCTGGTCGGCGTCCCGGACCGCCGGGTCGCGGCCGGGGCCTCGGTAGCCGTCTACACCGGCCTGATCGCCGCCTCGCTCCCCGAAGGCGCCGAAGTCCTCACCGCCGAGGCCGACTTCGCCTCCGTCGTGAATCCGTTCCACATGCGCCGCGGCCTCAAGGTACGCACGGTGCCGCTGGAGCGGATCGCCGAGTCGGTACGCCCGGACACCGCGCTCGTCGCGGTCAGCGCCGCGCAGTCCGCCGACGGCCGGATCGCCGACCTGCCGGCGATCCGCGCGGCCGCGCGCGAGCACGGCGCCCGTACGTACGTGGACGCGTCCCAGGCCGTGGGCTGGCTGCCGATCGAGGCGGACGCGTACGACTTCGTCTCCTCCGTCGCCTTCAAGTGGCTGGTGTGCCCGCGCGGCGTGGCCTTCCTGGTCGTTCCGGAGGACTTCGGCGGGCTCGTTCCGGTCTTCGCGGGCTGGGTCGCGGGCGAACACCCCTGGGACAGCTGCTACGGCCCCGTCCAGGAACTCGCCCACTCTGCAAGGCGGTTCGACGAGAGCCCCAGCCTCTTCTCGTACGCGGGCGCCCGGCACTCACTGGAGCTGATCGAGGAGCTGGGCGTCGACACCGTACGCGCCCATGACCTGGCACTCGCGGACCGTTTCCGTGCAGGTCTGCACCGACTGGGTCATGAACCCGTCCCCGCCCCCGGATCGGCCATCGTCTCCGTGCCCGGACTCGGCCACCGGCAGACCGAGTTGAGCCGCGCAGGAGTCGAAGTCTCCGACCGAGCCGGAAACTTGAGGGCCGCCTTCCACCTGTACAACACCTCCGCCGACGTCGACCGGCTCCTTGACGTCCTGTCCGGCTGAGTCCCTCGCTCGCGCACCGGCGGGTCGTGGACCGGGTGCGCAGCGAGGCCCGTCACCGCAAGGGCGCCCGCGGGATGGTCCTGGGCCCCGTCGTCAAATTCCCTCCCCCACTGCCTTAAGGGCGTGGGAGGTGCCCCCAGCCCCGCGACGCCATGCACGCCCTCTCGCCGCACCGGGCGCAGACCCAAGTACGGTCCAGTACGAGGGTCCACGCCCGGCACGCCGAGAGCACGCACCTACTGCGACACAAGCTGCTACCGCAGCGGGCGCGAGGCCGCCCTCCGGGCGACGACGGGAATCTGACGACAGGACCTAGCTCACCCCACCGGCGTGAAGTCCCGCGCCCCGATGAACTCCGGCCGTCGCACCGGCGCCGCGAACGGCTCGACCGCCGCGTTCTCCACGCTGTTGAAGACGATGAAGACGTTGCTGCGCGGGAACGGGGTGATGTTGTCGCCCGAGCCGTGCATGCAGTTGCAGTCGAACCAGGTCGCCGAACCGGCCTTGCCCGTGAAGAGCTTGATGCCGTGCCGGGTGGCGAAGCGGGTGAGTGCCTCGTCGGAGGGAGTGCCGGCGTCCTGCATCTGGAGGGACTTCTTGTAGTTGTCGGACGGCGTGGCCCCCGCGCACCCGAGGAACGTCTTGTGCGACCCCGGCATGATCATGAGGCCGCCGTTGGTGTCGAAGTTCTCGGTCAGCGCGATCGACACGGACACGGTCCGCATGTTCGGCAGACCGTCCTCGGCGTGCCAGGTCTCGAAGTCCGAGTGCCAGTAGAAGCCGCTCGCGCCGAAGCCGGGCTTGACGTTGATCCGCGACTGATGGACGTACACGTCGGAGCCGAGGATCTGCCGGGCCCGGCCGACGACCCGCTCGTCGCGCACGAGACGGGCGAAGACCTCGCTGATCCGGTGCACCTCGAAGACGGACCGGATCTCCTGCGACGTCGGCTCGACGATGGACCGCTCGTCGGCGCGGATCGCGGGATCGGTGATGATCCGCTCCAACTCCTGCCGGTAGACGGCGACTTCGTCATCGCCGATGAGCTCCTCGACAGGAAGGAAGCCGTCACGCTCGTACGCCTGGAGCTCGGACACCGCGATCGGTCCCGGTGTGCCGGGGGCGCCCCAGACGACCGGGTCCTGGCGGGGCGCGGACACCTCGGTGGCGCCGCGGCTGGGGTACAGGTCGGTGATCGTGTTCGTCGTGCTCATGGTGCTCATCGGGCTCAGACCTCCTCGGGTTCGGTCAGCAGCGGGTAGACGCCGTTCTCGTCGTGGTCCTCCCGTCCTGTGACGGGCGGGTTGAAGACGCAGACGCACCGGAAGTCGGTCTTGGGACGCATGGTGTGGCGCTCGTGGCCGTTCAGCAGATACATCGTCCCGGGCTCGATCCAGTGCGTCTCGCCGGTCTCGTCGTTGGTCAGTTCGGCCTCGCCCTCGACGCAGAGCACGGCCTCGATGTGGTTCGCGTACCACATCGACGTCTCGGTACCCGCGTACAGCGTCGTCTCGTGGAGGGAGAAGCCGACCTTCTCCTTGGCGAGCACGATGCGTTTGCTCTCCCAGGTACCGGATGCCGCCTTCACATGCCGGTCGGTGCCTTCGACGTCCTTGAACGAACGGACTATCACGGTGGTGCGCTCCCTCTCTCGCGTGTTCTCTCGTGCTCTCGGGGTTCTGTCGTGCTTCTCAGACGGTTTCTCGTACGGCGCGGGCAAGGGTGCGGAGCCCCTCGTCCAGCTCCTCCGGCGTGATCGTCAGCGCCGGAAGCAGCTTGACGACCTCGCTCTCGGGGCCCGAGGTCTCGATCAGCAGCCCGAGTTCGAAGGCGCGCTGCGCGATGCGTCCGGCGCGCTTCTTGTCCTTGAACTCCAGGCCCCAGACGAGGCCACGCCCCCGGTACTCCTTGATGTCGGCGAGGTTCTCCTCGGTGATGGAGATCAGCGCCTGCTCGACCTGCTCGCCGCGGGCGCGGGTCTGCTTCTCCATTGCGGAGCCGTCGGTCCAGTACGTCTCCAGGGCGGCGGTGGCCGTGACGAACGCGGGGTTGTTGCCGCGGAAGGTGCCGTTGTGCTCGCCCGGCTCCCAGATGTCCAGCTCGGGCTTGAACAGGCAGAGCGACATGGGCAGTCCGTAGCCGGAGATGGACTTGGAGACGGTGACGATGTCGGGCACGATCCCCGCCTCCTCGAAGGAGAAGAACGCCCCCGTACGGCCGCAGCCCATCTGGATGTCGTCGACGATCAGCAGCATGTCCTGCCGCTCGCACAGCTCGGCCAGCGCCCGCAGCCACTCCGGGCGCGCGGCGTTGATGCCGCCCTCGCCCTGCACGGTCTCGACGATCACGGCGGCGGGCTTGTTGAGCCCGGAGCCCTGGTCCTCCAGGAGCCGCTCGAACCACAGGAAGTCAGGGATCTGGCCCTCGAAGTAGTTGTCGAAGGGCATCGGGGTGCCGTGCACCAGCGGGATGCCGGCGCCGGCCCGCTTGAACGCGTTGCCGGTCACGGCGAGCGAGCCAAGGGACATCCCGTGGAAGGCGTTGGTGAAGGACACGATGGCCTCGCGCCCCTTCACCTTCCGGGCCAGCTTCAGCGCGGACTCGACGGCGTTGGTGCCCGTCGGACCAGGGAACATGACCTTGTACGGCAGGTCGCGCGGCCGCAGCACCACCTTCTGGAAGGATTCCAGGAACGCGCGCTTGGCGGTCGTCGACATATCGAGACCGTGGGTGACACCGTCCCGCTCCAGATAGTCGATCAACGCCCGTTTGAGTACGGGGTTGTTGTGCCCGTAGTTGAGTGACCCGGCGCCCGCGAAGAAGTCCAGGTACTCATGACCGTCCTCGTCGTACATACGGCTGCCCTGCGCACGGTCGAAGACGGTGGGCCAGCTGCGGCAGTAGCTCCGCACCTCCGACTCCAGGGTCTCGAAAACGCTCAGGTCGGGCTGGGTGATGGTCACAGTGAATCTCCTCCTGGGAGACGGAAGTCGTGGGGGTTCAACGGAAGTTGCGGGGGTTCAGAAGTCGTGGGGTTCACAACGACAGTGGCCCGATGCGGTACAGCACCTCGGGGTCGTGCGAACCGTCCGGGAACTGCCCTGCCTGGAACAGCACTTCACGCTCGACGTCCGCGCCGTGGCGGCGCGCGTACGAGTTGAACAGCCGCTCGGAAGCGGTGTTGCCCGGCGTGATGGTGGTCTCGACGGCGGTCATCCGCTGCTCCTGGGCGACCCGCGCGGTCAGCCCGTCGAGCAGCGCCGCGGCGAGACCCCGCCCGCGGTACGCGCCGTCGACGGCCACCTGCCACACGAGCAGCGTGCCCGGACGGTCGGGCCGGACGTACCCGGTGACGAAACCGACGGGCACGCCCTGTGTGTCCCGAGCCACCGCCGACGTACCGGCGAAGTCACGGCACCACAGCAGATAGCTGTACGAGGAGTTCAGGTCGAGGGTTCGGGAGTCCTTGGCGATACGCCAGAGCGCGGCCCCGTCGGCCACCTCCGGACGGTCGATCCGAAGGCTCTCCGGCATTTCCACGAATTCCGCTTGCGGGTGTGCGTGTGCGGCGGTCATGCGGAGTGAATTTACCCAGGGAAATTCGAAATCGCATCGTCGTGCGGGGTTACGTACGAAGCGCCCACGTGTTATCACGCGGGCGCGGACGGCTCGCACTTCGGCTCGTTTTGGTCCGTTTTTAACGGTAAAAATAGGCAGTAAGCGGACGCCCTGTGGAGTGTGTCACAGCCACGAAATCACCACGAGATGCGCCCGAATTACGAGGTTGGCGTTCGCGGAATCTTAGCGTTTAGGCACCAGAAAAGCGGGCAGGAGAAAGTGGGAAGCTGCACTGAATTAATAACTGAATAAGCAAGTGTATTCAGCCCGTCCGGCGTTTGAGGACGAGGCCGTTCAGGCCGATAAGGGGGGTCTGGGGGCGAAGCCCCCAGGGGACGGGAATGGGTAGGGGCGGAGGGGGCGAAACAACCCCCCATCCCTCACCCCCACGCATCCGCCACAACCCGCCGCGCCGCCTCAAGGTCAACGACCGCCCCCACCTCGCCCAGCGCAGCACCAAGCGCCGCAAGGCTGGAGTGCACGACCCCCCGGGTCGCGTCGGGCCCGTAGTGGTTCACCCGGATCATCGCCTTCGCGAGCGCACCCCCGCCCGCGACCAACGGCAGCACCGGATCCGCGGCCAGCGCCCTGGCGACAACCCCGGACGCGTCGACCCCCGACGGCGTCCGCAGCGTCGTGGCGACGGGCGCCGCGTCGGCAGCCTCGCACACATACGGCTCAAGCCCCCCGCCCAGGGCAAGGGCCCCCGCCCGGGTCGCCGCCGCGGCCGACGCGTGCCGTGCCATCACTGCGTCGAGCCCCTCACCCTCGATCCGCTCGACACACGCCTCAAGTGCCAGCATCTCCAGCTGCGCGGGCGCGTGCAGCAGCGCCTTACGGCCCCCGTCGATCCACCGCTCCTTCCAGTCGAGGAGCGAGAGATACGACCGGCGCGGCGCCAGCGGGTTCGCGGCCATCCGCGCCCACGCCCGGTCGCTCACCGACACGGCCGACACCCCGGCGGGCCCGCCCATCGCCTTCTGCGCCCCGATCACGCACAGGTCGACACCCCACGCGTCCGGCAGCACCGGCTCGGCGCCGATCGAGGCGACGGCGTCGAGGTAGAAGAGGGCGCCGTGTTCCCGTACGACCTCGCCGATCTCCGCGACGGGGTTCGTGTTGCCCGTCGCCGCCTCGGCGTGCACCAGCGACACGAAGTCGATCGACGGATGCTCGGCGAACGCCTCCCGCACCTGCGCGGCGGTGACCGCCGTATGGAACGGCACCGCCAGGTCGATCACCGTCGCCCCGCAGTCCCGCAGCCAGTCCCCGAAGGTCTGCCCGTACGGACCGGTGATCACATTGAGCGCGGTCGTGCCGGGTCCAGCCGTCCCGCGGATGGCCCCCTCCAGGGGAAGCAGCGCCTCGCCCTGCATGATCACGACGTCCTGCTCGGTGGAGAGCAGTCGCGCCACACGGTCCTCGATCGCCGCGAAGTGCGCCGCGCCGAGCGGGGCCAGGTCCAGGAAGGGGTGGGTCACGACGGTGCTCTCTTCGCTCACAGGGTCTAACGAGGCCCACGAGGGGCAATGAATCGGATGGGTCAGAGCGTAACCGGCGCCACTACTCAGCCTCGGACCGGCGACTTCTGAGGCCGGACGGCTCAGTGACCATCGGATTGGTTTGAGTGCCTCAAACCTTTCCTTATAATCAGAACCCACTGTCCCCCACAGGAGGTCCCCCGTGAACTCGGTCCTCGGACGCCGATCCCGCTTTCTGGCCGCCACCACCGCGACGGCCGGGCTGCTGCTCGTGGCCGGCTGCTCCTCGGACGACGGCGGCTCGACCACCGTCAAGGGCGTCAAGCTCGTCAAGGCGGGACAGCTCACCACCTGCACCCACCTCCCGTACCCGCCCTTCCAGTCGGAGATCGACGGCAAGGTGCAGGGCTTCGACGTCTCGCTGATCGACCTGGTCGCCAAGGACCTGGGCGTGAAGCAGGAGTTCATCGACACGCCCTTCGAGAACTTCAAGACCGGCGCGTTCCTCAACTCCGGCGAGTGCGACCTCGCCGCGGCCGGCATGACGATCACCGACGAGCGCAAGAAGAACGTCGACTTCTCGGACCCGTACTTCGACGCGACGCAGGCCGTCCTGGTCGACAAGAAGAGCGGCATCACCTCCTTCGCCGACCTCAAGGGCAAGAAGGTCGGCACCCAGGCGCAGACGACCGGCGAGGACTACGCCACGAGTCACGGCCTCGACCCCGTCTCCTTCGAGTCCTCCGACGCCGTCCTCAACGGCCTGCGCACCGGGCAGGTCCAGGCCGTCATCATCGACTACCCGGTCGTCCAGGGCTGGCTGAAGGACAAGGCCAACGCGGACGCCTTCGAGGTCGCCGACAACATCAACACCGGTGAGCAGTACGGCTTCTCGGTGAAGAAGGGCAACACCGCGCTCGTCGACGCCATCAACAAGGCGCTCACGGACGCGAAGGCCGACGGCACGTACAAGACGCTGTACGAGAAGTGGATCGGCCCGTACGACGAGTCCGCGTCCTCCGCGTCCCCGTCCGCCTCGGTGTCCCCCTCGCCGTCCGACTCGGCCGCCTCCACCCCGTCCGACTCCGCCACCCCGACAGACGCCGCCTCGGCCTCCGTCTCCGCGTCCGCCTCATGAGTGGTACCGACACCCGACTCCAGCCCCGCAAAAGCGGCCTGACCCGGCGTCAGAAGCGCGCGCTGTCACGCGGTGCCCAGTACGTCGTGTTCGTCGCGGCCGTGATCGCCTTCGCGCTCACGGCCGACTGGGGGCAGCTGAAGAACCAGTTCGCGCAGTGGGACCTGGTCACGCAGATGTTCCCGGACGTCATCACGATGGCGCTCAAGAACACCGTGCTCTACACGATGTCCGGCTTCGTCTTCGGGCTCGTGCTCGGCATGATCGTCGCCCTGATGCGGCTGTCCCCGGTGGGCCCCTACCGCTGGGTCGCCGGCATCTACATCGAGATCTTCCGCGGCCTGCCCGCCCTGCTGATCTTCGTGTTCGTGGGCGTCGCCGTGCCGCTCGCGTTCCCGGGCACGGAGATCCCCGGCGGCACGTACGGCAAGGTGGCGCTGGCCCTCGGCCTGGTCTCGGCCGCGTACATGGCCGAGACGATCCGCGCGGGCATCCAGGCTGTGCCCAAGGGGCAGATGGAGGCGGCCCGTTCGCTGGGCTTCTCGCACATCCGGGCCATGGTCTCGATCATCATCCCGCAGGCGTTCCGCATCGTGATCCCGCCGCTCACCAACGAACTCGTCCTCCTCTTCAAGGACTCCTCGCTGGTGCTGTTCCTCGGTGTCACGCTGGAGGAACGCGAACTCACCAAGTTCGGGCGCGACCTGGCGAGCCAGACCGCCAACTCCACGCCGATCCTGGTCGCGGGCCTGTGCTATCTGCTGGTCACGATCCCGCTCGGCTTCGTCGTGCGCCGCCTCGAGACGAAGGCCGGGGAGGCCACCAAGTGAGCACGTCCACGACACCAGAGATCCGTCAGACACCAGAGATCCAGGTCAAGGGCCTGCACAAGTCCTTCGGCGACAACGAGGTGCTGCGCGGCATCGACCTGGAGATCGGCTCCGGCGAAGTCGTCTGCGTCATCGGCCCGTCCGGCTCCGGCAAGTCCACGCTGCTGCGCTGTGTGAACCTCCTTGAGGAGCCCACCAAGGGTGAGGTCTTCGTCGGCGGTACGGAGATCACGCACCCCGATGTCGACATCGATGCCGTACGCCGCCGTATCGGCATGGTCTTCCAGCAGTTCAACCTCTTCCCGCACCTGTCGGTGACCGACAACCTCACGCTGCCGCAGCGCAGAGTCCTGAAGCGGGACAAGGCCGAGGCCGGCCGGATCGCCGCGGAGAACCTGCGGCGCGTGGGCCTGTCCGAGAAGGCCGACGCCTACCCGGCCTCCCTCTCCGGCGGTCAGCAGCAGCGTGTCGCGATCGCCCGTGCGCTGGCCATGGGCCCCGAGGTGATGCTCTTCGACGAGCCGACCTCGGCCCTCGATCCCGAACTCGTCGGCGACGTACTCGCGGTCATGCGGATGCTCGCCAACGAGGGCATGACGATGATGGTCGTCACCCACGAGATGACCTTCGCGCGCGAGGTCGCCGACCGCGTCGTCTTCATGGACGGCGGCGTGATCGTCGAGGAGGGCGCCCCCGCCCAGGTCATCGGCAACCCGAGCCATGAGCGGACGCGCCATTTCCTGTCCCGTCTCCTCGACCCCGCGATGGCGGACGTGGAGGAAGAGGTCTCGGACCAGGTGGGCAAGGGGGAGCAGGGCCCCAATTAGGGTGCAGTGCATGAGCGATCGCACTGTGCTGCACGTGAGGGGACGGGTCCTCGTCGGCCCCGACGACGTCCGCGACGAGCTGTGGGTCGTCGGCGGCCGGATCGCGTACGAGCGCCCCGCCGGCGCCCGTGACATCCGTACCGTCGACGGCTGGGCCCTGCCCGGCCTCGTCGACGCGCACTGCCACGTCGGGCTCGGCCTGCACGGGCCCGTCCCCGCCGACGTCGCCGAGAAGCAGGCGCTGACCGACCGCGAGGCCGGCACCCTGCTGCTCCGGGACGCGGGTTCGCCCTCGGACACCCGCTGGACCGACGACCGCGAAGACCTCCCTAAGATCATCCGCGCGGGCCGCCACATCGCGCGCACCCGCCGCTACATCCGGAACTTCGCCCACGAGATCGAGCCGGAGGACCTCGTCGCGTACGTCGCCCAGGAGGCCCGGCGCGGTGACGGCTGGGTCAAGCTGGTGGGCGACTGGATCGACCGCGGCACCGGCGACCTGAGCGCCTGCTGGCCCCGGGACGCCGTCGAGGCCGCGATCGCCGAGGCCCACCGCCTCGGCGCCCGTGTCACCGCGCACTGCTTCGCCGAGGACTCGCTGCGGGACCTGGTCGAGGCCGGCATCGACTGCATCGAGCACGCGACGGGCCTGACCGAGGACACCATCCCGCTCTTCGCCGAGCACGGAGTGGCGATCGTCCCGACCCTCGTCAACATCGCGATCTTCCCGCAGCTCGCCGACGGCGGCGAGGCGAAGTTCCCCCAATGGTCCGCCCACATGCGCCAGTTGTACGAACGGCGCTACGACACCGTGCGCGCCGCGTACGACGCCGGGATCCCCGTGTACGTCGGCACCGACGCGGGCGGGTCGCTGGCGCACGGGCTGGTGGCGGACGAGGTCGCCGAACTGACGAAGGCCGGAATCCCGCCGGTCGAGGCACTGTCGGCCACGGCGTGGGGCGCAAGGCAGTGGCTTGGACGCCCGGGGCTCGACGAGGGGGCACCGGCGGACCTCGTGGTGTACGAGGAGGATCCGCGGGCGGACGTACGCGTGCTGGCCGCCCCTCGGCGGATCGTGCTGAACGGGTGGGTCGTGGGGTAGGCGCCGGGATCTGTCCGGCGGATCAGGTCGGAGGACGGTTGCGGTGCCTCATTGACACAGGTGAGCGCGGCTTGGTGCGTCGAGCTGCAAGGCGGAGGAGGGCGTCGACGCGATGGGGGTCCCCCCGACCGAGCGAAGCCGAGAGTGGGGGAGTCGGCAACCGACGACAACGCCGCACATCGGCGTGCCGAGCCCCGCGTCTCCGGCATGATCCGCCGGACAGACCCTGGGGCTCTTTCTCAGTTCTGGTCGTCGAGCAGGACTCGCATGCTGTCGACGGCTCGTACCGCCTGTTCCGATGTACGGCGGCCGAGGCCGCAGGCGGTGGCTATGTCCACGCAGCGGCCGAGTGCTCCCTCTACGAGGGCCCGTATCGCCACCTGGTCGCCGGGCGACTGCTCCTCGTGTGCGATTCCGGCCACCACCGATACGTCTGCCGGAACCCGGAGTCGGCGGAGCGGGTCGTAGTAGGCGGCGGAGGTGACGGGGGGTTGATCCCCGCCGGACAGCGGGAGGTGGACGAACTCCAGCTGCCGGCCCCTGGGCCAGCGGCGTACCAGAGCATTGGTCAGGAGCACCTGGGGGGCTGCCGACGACGGTATTTTCAAGGCCCGGTGACCGAGATCTCCGAGGCACAGGTGGACGCCGAAGCGGCTGCCGTGCGGTGCCTTCGCGACCTGGCTGGTCACCAGGCGCGCCATCAGGCGGGCCAGCAGTGGCCGCAGGGGGCGGGGTGCCGACACCACGGCGATGAGGGCGGCGGGCACTTCCAGCTGGAAGACCACGGCGTCGCCGGCCGCGCGGTGGACCTCAGCGATCTGCCCGGCCGTCGCGTCGCGGAACGCGCGGGCGTGCCGGAAGACGCCGATCGGTCCGAAGACGAACAGGGCCATGTCGAGGTAGCCCGGTATGCCGACCTGTAGGGGCAGGTCGGCGGATGCCGGCGCGCCGAGGGTGTCCAGCACGGCCAGCTCCTCCCGCGCGTACTCGCCCAGCCGCATCGGGATGTCGCCGGGCGTGAGGCGGCTGCCGCGTACGACCTTCAGCCGGTCCGTGTCGTCGTAGCCGGTCCACTCACCGTCCTGCACGGTACGGACGTGCGGCAGCCCCTTGAGCGCCTTGACCAGCGGCACGAACCACTGCAGTCGCGGTCCGGTCTCCCCGCCGGACAGGCGCCGTATGCGTCCCGCGAACTCATCCTGCTGCCAGCGGAACGCGGACTTGGCGTCGTCGAACTGCGGCAGGCTGCCGACGAAGTGCAGACGACGGCGGTTGGTCGAAGCCACCTGGGAACACTCCTGGTGTCGTGATGATCGTCGAGGGGGAGAGCCGGTCGGCTCACCGTAGGTCATCGTGCGGCACGCACTTCAGGCCACCCCCGTCCGGCGCTGTGATTGACAGAGCGTGACGGGTTGGTGTGCTGCCTCGTTACGCACTCCGTCCTGCGCGCCCGGCGTCAACCGGCGCGTTCGCGCAGGCTGGGTGAACGGGTGACGGTGGCGAACAGCCGTGTCGTGTGATTCGAAGGAATGCGCGGAATCTCCACGTTCGAGTGAAGTCACCTCGGATTACTGACTGTTCACTCTCAGTGCGTAATTCTTGCCGGGTCCCGAGCTTTCTCTTATGGGGGTCCCACCCTTGAACGCCAACAACTTGCCCATGTCCGCACGCCGTTGCGCCGTCACCGCCGCGACCGTCGTCCTCGTTGCCGGTCCCACGGCGCTGGCCGGCGCGGGGTCCGCGCACGCGACCGACGACACGGCTCAGCAGGGTCGCGCGAGCGCCGTCGTGCTGCGCACCGGGCTCGACGTGTCCCTGCTCAACAAGACTGTGAACGTCCCGCTCGCCGTCTCCCTCAACGAGGTTCAGGCGCCGCAGAGCGCCGAAAAGACCGCGCTCACCGCCCGCTTGGACGGTGTCGACGGCGGACAGCCGTTCACCGTGCTGGGTGCGGAGGTCGCCACGGCGAGGGCGACGGTGTCCTCGGCGAAGGCCGAGGGATACACCAACCTCGCGCATGCGAAGGTCCATGTCCCCGGGCTTCCGCTGCTCTCCCTCATCGAGGTCGAGTCGGTCACGTCGAAGGCGACCTGCGAGGCGGGCAAGAAGCCCGTGGCCACCTCGAATCTGCTGGGCGCGGTCACCGTTCTCGGCAAGAAGGTGACGCTGTCCGCCGGCGGGCCGACCGTGGTGAACGTGCCCGGCGTCGGCGAGGTCCGGCTCGACCTCTCCAAGACACAGACCACGTCCCGTACGGCGGCCGCGTCCGCGCTCGAACTCAAGGTGTCCATCAACCCGCTGAAGCTGAACGTGGCTGAGGTGGAAGGGACGTTGACCTTGGCGGGAGTGACGTGTGAGGCGCCGCCGGCGCCTGCGTCCCCCGAGGCGCCGGTGGCCGACGTGAAGCCGCAGGGGGCGCCTGCGGAGGCGGGGCTTGCCGAGACCGGGGGTGGGTCGATGACGCCGTACGTGGTGGGTGGGGCGGTTGTGCTGCTTGCGGTGGGTGGGGGAGCGGTGGTGATGGGGCGGCGTAGTCGGGGGTGAGGGGAGTTTCTTCGCCCCCTCCGCCCCGTCCCGTCCCGTCTATGGAGGCTGCGCCTCCAGACCCCCGCTGGGGTCAGCCCCTCCGGCGTTTGAGGAGCGGGGGTTTGGGGGCGCAGCCCCCAAGTGACGGGAATGGGAAGGGGCGGAGGGGGCGAAAACCCCCCACCTCAACCCCCAACCACCGTCACCGCCCGATCAAGCGCCTGCAAGAACCGGTTGACAGTCACCCGGTCCCGAACCGCCACCCGTATCCACTCCTCGCCGAGCCCGGGAAAGGTGTCCCCCCGCCGCACGGCGAAGCCCAGCCCGCGCAGCTGACGCCGTACAAGCGCAGCCCGCGGCAACCGCACCAGCACGAACGGCCCCTCCGCAGGCTCGACCACCCGCACCCCGTCCGACTCGAACTCCTTCAGCCCAGCCACCAGATGGGCCCGATCCGCCGCGCCCCGGTGCGCCGCGTGGGCAGCCTCCGCGAGCGCCTGGGAGGACACGCACGCCGACGCCGCGGCAAGCGCGGGCGTGGACACCGGCCACAGCGGCTGGGCCCGCTCCAGCTCCACGATCGTCTGGGGGGAGGCGAGGACGTAGCCGATCCGAAGCCCGGCCAGCCCCCACGTCTTCGTGAGGCTGCGCAGGACCACGAGTCCGGGCACGTCCGTGCGCCCGGCGAGCGCCTCCCGCTCGTCCGGCACGGCGTCCATGAACGCCTCGTCGATGACCAACGTCCGCCAGGGCCGGGCAAGTTCGGCGAGCAGGGCGGCCGGATGGAGCACGGACGTCGGATTGGTCGGGTTCCCGATCACGACGAGATCCGCGTCCTCGGGAACGGCCGCCGGGTCGAGCCGGAAGCCGTCCTCCTCGCGGAGCAGGACGCGGTCGACGGAGTGCCCGGCGTCCCGCAGCGCCGCCTCCGGTTCGGTGAACTGCGGGTGCACGACCACGGGCCGGCGCACCTTCAGGGCACGCGCGAGCAGCACGAACGCCTCGGCGGCACCCGCCGTGAGCAGCACCCGTTCGACGGGCAGCCCGTGCCGTGCCGCCACCGCGGCCCGCGCCTCCCGCCCGTCGGGGTAGGCGGCAAGCCCGGTCAGCGACGCGGCGATCCGCTCGCGCAACCACTCCGGAGGCGTGTCCGCGCGGACGTTCACGGCGAGATCGGTGAGCGCCGAACCGTCGTCACGCACCTCGGCGTCCCCGTGATGGCGCAGATCGTGTCCGTCGCCCTCGGGCGCGTCCTCAGTGTGCGTGGGAGTGGGCATGGCCGTCATGGTGGTGTCCGTGGTGGCCGTTGTGGTGGTCACCGTCGTCGTTCGGGTGGAAGTGCGGCTGCTGGGGCAGACCGACCTTGTCCTCGAAGCCCGGCAGGGCGATGCGGTAGACACAGGAGTCGCAGTTCATCCGCAGGTCTCCCTGGACGGCCTCGCGGTAGCGCTCCATGACGAGGTCGAGCAACTCCGGCTCGGGGCCGATGACATCGGCGGAGCGCACCTCGACGTCCGGGTGCGCGGCCGCCCAGCCCTCGGTCTGCTGGCGCACCCGGTTCGGCAGGATGCCGGTGAAGAGGAAGTAGGGGAGGACGACGATCCGGCGCGCGCCCAACTTCACGCAGCGGTCGAGGCCGGACGGCACGTCGGGCGCGGCCAGCGACACGAACGCCGTCTCGACGCCCGCGTACCCCCGGCCCTCCCACAGCAGCCGCGCCGCCTTGAGCACCTCGGCGTTGGCGTCCGGGTCGGTGGAGCCGCGGCCCACCAGCAGCACGGTCACATCGGCCCGGTCCTGGGGACTGCGGGAGGCGGAGCCGAGGGCCTCGTCGAGCCGCCGCTCAAGGACGGCGAGGAGCGCCGGGTGCGGGCCGAGCGGACGCCCGTAGGTGTACGAGATCCCGGGGTGCCGCTCCTTCTCACGGGCCAGCGCCGCCGGGATGTCTCCCTTGGCGTGCCCGGCGGAGACCAGCATCAGCGGTACGGCGGCGAAACGTCGTACCCCCTGCTCGACCAGCTCGGTCACGGCGTCACCCAGCGGCGGCGGGGACAGTTCGATGAAGCCGCCCGCGACGGGCAGTTCGGGGTTCCGGCGTCCCAACTCCCGTACGAAGGCGCGGAAGGCCTCGGCACCGGCCTCGTCCCGAGTGCCGTGTCCGGCGATGAGCAGGGCGGGGGGCGGGGTGGTCACGATTTCTCCTCAGAAACAGAAACAGGCTCAGAGCCGGAAACAGGCTCAGAGCCGGAAACAGGTTGGTACAGCAGGGCGTTGAACGCCGCCGCGGCGACCGCGGAGCCGCCCTTCTCGGACACGTTGCTGACCGCGGGCAGCCCGCTCGCGCGCAACGCGGCCTTGGACTCGGCGGCGCCGACGAAGCCGACGGGCAGACCGATGACGAGCGCCGGATCGGCGTCCAGCGTCAGCAGTTCCTCCAGAGCGGTCGGCGCACAGCCGATCACCCAGATCGCGCCGGGCCCGACCTCCTCGTACGCGAGCCGGATGGCGTGCGCCGAACGGGTCAGCCCAGGACCGGACTTGGCGTCCTTGAGGCGACAGACCGTGTCGCGGCCGGTGATGCCCGCCGCGACCATCTGGACGTCGACTACGACGGGCGCTCCGGCGTGCAGCCCGGTATGCGCGCGCTCCAGGGCACGTTCGTCGGTGACGAGATCCTCCGCGTACTCCAGGTCGGCCGCGGAGTGGATGACCCGCTCCACGACCGCCCGCGTCAGCGGCGGGAAGTGCGAGGTGTCCAGGCGCGCGCGCAGCCGCCGGAAGGACTCCTGCTCGATGGGGTGCACCACACGTGTCACCCCGGTCGTAGCGCTCACTTGGCCTCCTCCTGCCAGCGGTAGCCGCGCGGCGTCACCATACGGCCGGCGATCTCACGGGTCGCCGTGTTGCCCACGGTCACCACGGTCATCATGTCCACCGTCGCCGGGTCGAGTCCCGAGAGGGTGGTGAGCCGGCTGGACTCGTCGGGGCGGGAAGCGTTCCGTACGACACCCACCGGCGTGGTCGGCTCCCGGTGCTCGGCGAGGACCGCCAGCGCCTTCGGAAGCTGCCAGTCACGGCCCCGGCTGCGCGGGTTGTAGAAGGTCACGACGATGTCGGCCTCGGCCGCCGCCCGTACCCGCCGTTCGATGATCTCCCACGGCGTGTGCAGATCGGAGAGGCTGATCGACACATGGTCGTGTCCGAGCGGCGCGCCCAGGATCGCCCCCGCCGCGAGCGCGGCGGTCACCCCGGGCACCCCGACCACGTCGATGTCGTCGGACGCCTCGGCCAGCGCGGGCGACGCCATCGCGTACACGCCCGCGTCCCCGCTGCCGATCAGTGCGACGGCCTGCCCGCGCCGGGCCTCCTCGACCGCCGTACGCGCCCGCTCCTCCTCGGCGCCGAGCCCCGACTCCAGGACGCGGGTACCGGGCCGCAGCAGATCGCGGATCTGGTCGACGTACTGATCGAGCCCGACGAGCACGGACGACCGCCGCAGCTCCGCCTTCGCACGCGGCGTCAGCAGATCGCGAGCGCCCGGGCCGAGCCCGACCACCGCGAGGCGGCCGCGTGTGGCCCGGCGTACGACCGCACAGGTCGCCATCGCCGGACGTCCGTCCGCGCGCGACGACTTCCGCTTGGGGACGAGGAGTTCACCGCCGCCCGCGAGCGCCGCGGCCTCCGCGACGGAGGGGGTGCCGACCGCGGCGAGCGGCGCGTCGGAGGGGTTCGGCACGTCGACCTTCGCCAACTCCTCGGCGCTGTACGTCACCACGGGCACCCCGAGCCGCTCGGCGGCCCCGACGATGCCGGGCTCCTGCGCCTTGGCGTCGACGGTGGCGAACCCGGCAACGGACTTCACCGACAACCCGGCGTCGAGCAGGGTGTCTTGGACGAGGTCGAGGACCTCGTCGACGGGTGCACCTCTGGAGGCGCCGACACCGACGACGAGGGAGGGCGGACGCAGGACCACGTTTCGGTCGGCGGGCGGAACCAGACGGTCGGTGACCCGGATCGCGTGCACACCGCCCGACGCGACCGGCAGCGGCGGGAGAGGCCACGCCAACTCGGCGTGCAGAGCGACGGGTTCACCGTCGAGCAGGGCGCGGGTGACCCCGGCGACATCCCCCTCCACAGGAAACCCGAGCGTGTCGAGCCCCGGCACCCCCACCGCGTCCGTCGCCGTAGTCACCACCGGCTCCGCCCCGAGCAACTCACCCACCTCGCGGGCGAGTTCATTGGCGCCCCCGGCATGCCCTCCGACCAGCGACACGGCGAACCGCCCCGCCTCGTCGACGCACACGACCCCCGGGTCGGACGCCTTGTCGCCCAACAGCGGCGCGACCAGCCGCACCACCGCCCCGGTGGCAAGGAAACAGACCACCTGGTCGCACTCGGCGAACGCGCGCCGCACGGCGTCGCCGACGGACCCGTCGTACACCCGCGCACGTGTAGGCCACGCCGCGGCCAGCCGGTCACGGGCAGCCGCGCCCGCCGCCGTGGCGGAAATCAGGCCGATCACTGGGGGACTCCTTCGGTACGCGCCGGAGGCCGGACGCCCCACAGCAGAAACACGGGATTGGTGGCCGAGAGCCGGTCGACGCCACCCGGCAGCGGCGCGAGCCGGGACGACTGCAACAGCACGCCCTCGCAGTCGAACCCGGCACCGGTGAGCGCGTCCCGCGCCGCGGGCACCCGGTCGATCGAGGCCATGGCGACCACGACGGCGCGCCGGGCCCGCCGCGCGCAGGCCGTGACGATGGCGGGCAGTTCGCGCCCCCCGCCGCCGATGAAGACCGCGTCCGGATCGTCCAGATCGGACAGCACCGTCGGCGCGGCCCCGTGCACGACGCGTACGTCCACGCCGTGCGCCTCGGCGTTGGCGCGGACGCGCTCGCAGCCGTCCAGCGTCTTCTCGACGGCGGTGACGGCGGCGCCGAACCGCGCGCACTCGACGGCGACAGAACCGGAGCCCGCGCCCACGTCCCAGATCAGCTCGCCGAGCCGCGGACCGATCCGGGCCAGCGCGAGCGCCCGTACCTCGAACTTGCTGATCATCGAGTCGCGGTGGGTGAACTCCCGCTCGTCCAAGGCCCATTGGGCGGGTCCGGCGGACGGTCCGGCGACGGTCCGCACGGGAGCCAGGGCGCGCGGCTCGTCCAGGCACAGGACGACGCTCACCGCCGTACCCCAGTCACGGGAGGCGGCCTCCGCGGGTGTGACCCGCTCCACGCGCTCGTGTTCCGGGTCGCCCAGGGCGCTCGCGACGACGAGGACGCGTTCCCGGGAGTGGTAGGCGAGAGCGGCGCCCAGCTCGGCGGGTCCGGAGCCGGGACCGGTCAGCACGGCCACCTTCGGCTGAGACCGGCAGACGTTGACGGCCGTACGCAGATCGCGACCGTGCGCGCTGACCACCACGGCGTCGTCCCAGGGCAGCCCGATCCGTGCGAAGGCGGTGGCGACGGACGAGACACCGGGCCGGACATCCAGCCGCTCCGCGCCGAAGCGCGCGGCGAGCGCCCGCACGATCCCGAAGAACCCGGGATCACCGGAGGCGAGCACGACGACCCGGCGCTGCTTGTCCACATACCGTTCGATCACGTCGAGCGCGGGCGCGAGCGGACCGAGCACGACGCGCTCCGCCCCCTCCGGCAGCTGTGCCGCCGCCAGATGCCGCCGGGCCCCGACGACGAGCCCGGCCTCGGCAACGGCGGAAACGGCGTCGGGAGGCAACGGCGCCCCCGTACCCGTACCGACGACGGTGATGACACCCGCACCGGCGACGGTGTTCGCGTCAGCGTCAGCGTCAGCGTCTGCGCCTGGGTCTGCTCCTGCTCCTGCTCCTGCGACGGTCGTCACGACGGACTGCCCTTCCGTGCAGCACTCCGCGCCGCACTCCGCTCCGCGCGCAGCTCCGCCCGCGCCCGCGGGTCGGCCTTGCGGAACTCGTGGAAGTGACCGGGGTGGTAGAGGTGCGAGCGCGTGCCGCTCGCGTCCAGCGCCGGGCCGACCAGGAAGAGGGTGTGCTTCCAGAGCTTGTGCTCCTTGACGGTCACCTCCAGCGTCTCGATCGTGCACCTCACGAGCAGCTCCTCCGGCCAGGTCACCTGGTACGCCACCACGACTGGCGTGGACGTCGGATAGCCGCCCTCCAGCAGCTCGCGCACCAGCTGACCGCTGCGCGCCGCCGACAGGAACAGCGCCATGGTCGTCCCATGCCGGGCGAACTCCCGTACTTCCTCCCCCGGCGGCATCGGCGTCTTGCCGCCGCCGAGCCGGGTCAGGATCACGGACTGCGCGACCTCGGGAATCGTCAGCTCGCGCTGCGCGAGCGCGGCCACCGCGGAGAAGGACGAGACGCCCGGGATGATCTCGGTCTCGACCCCGATGTCCGCACACCGGTCGAGCTGCTCCTGAGTGCCGCCCCACAGCGCCGGGTCCCCGGAGTGGATGCGGGCCACCTTCAGCCCTTGCTCAGCGGCCCGCTCGTACACGGCCACCACGTCCTCCAGCGACATCGTCGCCGAGTCCAGGATCTCCGCGCCCGCCCGCGCGTGGTCGAGGACCTCCGCCTGCACCAGGCTGGCCGCCCAGATCACGACGTCGGCCTCGGCGATGGCGCGCGCGGCGCGGAACGTCAGCAGGTCGGCGGCGCCGGGCCCTGCCCCGACGATGGTCACCTTGCCGGTGGGGGCGTCGGCCATGGGATGGGGTCCTCTCCTACAGAGCATGTGGAACGGGTGGAACATTGCGGAACACGTGGATCATGCGAATCACGTGGATCATGCGGAACATCAGTGCGCTCGTACGGTGTGTGCGTTGCGAAACTTCAGGGCGTACCCGCGGACACGGGCCCGCGGAGGTGCGTGAACGGCGGTTGATCGGATAGCAAGGGCTTATGGCGGTCCTCGTCGCGCTCGGCGCGTTCCTGATGACGCTGGCCGGCGGCTGGACGGCACAGCGGGTGACCGATCGACGTCATCTGGTCCTGGGCCTGGCCGGCGGCCTGATGCTCGGCGTGGTCGGCCTGGATCTGCTGCCGGAGGCGCTGCACGCGGCGGGCGAGGAGGTCTTCGGCGTACCGGCCGCACTGCTGCTGTTCGTGGCCGGCTTCCTCCTCGCCCACTTGGTGGAACGCCTGCTGGCGGCACGACAGGCGGCGCACGGCGGCGAGGAGAAGGACGCCCGGGCGCCCGAGGTGGGTCTGACGGCGGCCGCAGCGATGGTCGGCCACAGCGTGATGGACGGTGTGGCGATCGGCGCGGCCTTCCAGGTCGGCGGCGGAATGGGCCTGGCCGTGGCCCTGGCCGTGATCGCCCATGACTTCGCGGACGGCTTCAACACGTACACGATCACGAGCCTGTACGGGAACGACCGCCGCAAGGCGATCATGATGCTCGTCGCCGACGCGGCGGCTCCCGTGGTCGGCGCCGCCTCGACGCTCTTCGTCACCATCCCGGAGCAACTGCTCGGCTGCTATCTCGGCCTCTTCGGCGGCGTACTCCTCTATCTCGCGGCCGCCGAGATCCTCCCCGAGGCACACCACGAACACCCCGCCCGCTCGACCCTGCTGTGCACGGTCGCGGGCGCGGCCTTCATCTGGCTGGTGGTGGGCCTCGCGGGCTGACGAACCGCTTGTCATAGTTTCCCGCCGCGCCCGCCCTCGCGCCGCGCGGGCGCGATGAGCGTCGAGAGATACGGCAGCGGTCCGCCGTCGAGTTCGGCCGCGGGCCTGATCGACTCGCTCTCCAGGCCGAGCGCGGACCCCCACACGGCGTCGTCGAGCCGCCCGGTCTCGCGCAGCGCCTCGGCCACCTCCGCGGCCTGCCGCCCGAACTTGTACGCGACGACGGTGCCCGGCCCGTTCAGGGCGTCCTTGAGGACAGCGGACCCGGCCGTCACCGGCACGAGGGTGAGCGGCTCGGTCCCCTCGGTGAGTACGGCTCCGGACCGCGCGGCGAGATCCTGCATGGCGGTGATACCGGGCACGGTCTCGACGACGGTCCCCGGCACGAGCCCCACGATGGTCTGCGCGAGATAGGTGAAGGTGGAGTACACGTTGGGATCGCCGATGGTGGCGAAGGCGACGACGGAGTGCGCGCCCAGCAGCCCGGCCACCCGCTCCCCGGCCGCGTCCCAGGCCGCCTCCCGCCGGCCACGGTCCGTCCGCTCGTTCAGCGCGAACACGACCCGTACGACCTTCTCCTCGGGCACGTAGTGCAGGACGGTCGCCTCGGCCCGCCCCCGCTCGCCCCCATCTTTTCCATCAGACGCAGCCATCACGGGTACGACGACGACCTCGGCGGCCCGCAGGGCGTTGACGCCCTTGACGGTCACCAGCTCCGGGTCACCGGGCCCGACCCCGACTCCGATCAGCTTGCTGCTCATGACGTCAGGCACCTCTCCACGAACCGACGGGCGACACCGGGCTCGGACGCCCAGTGCGTGTGCAGATAACTCGCGTGCACACCGTGTTGTACGAAACCTTCGACCATCTTCCGAGGAGCCCGCACACCCCAGGCGGGAGCCGTCCCGGCACCGGGTTCGACGACGGTCCGGTGGAACTCGTGCCCGCGCATCCGCGTCCCGGCCACGGCGAGCACACTGTCCGACAGGGCGACGGCGTCCCGGTAGCCCAGGGTCAGCCGTTCGTCCATACGGGCCTTGGCGTCGATCACCCCGCACATGGGCTGCCCGTCGAGCTCGCGCGACAGATACAGCAGCCCGGCGCACTCGGCGGCGACAGGCGCACCACTTTCGGCGAGCGCTGCAACAGCCTTCCGCAAGGGCTCATTGGCAGACAACTCGGGCGCGAACACTTCGGGAAACCCACCCCCGATGACCAGCCCGCCGACACCTTCCGGCAGTCGCTCATCGCGAAGAGGATCAAAGGTGACGACTTCGGCTCCGGCGGCGGCAAGCAGTTCGGCATGCTCGGCGTAGGAGAAGGTGAAGGCGGCTCCGCCCGCGACGGCAACAATCCGTGGTTTCAGCCCGTCCGGCGTTTGAGGACGAACGCCTTCAGCGCGATACGGGGGTCTGGGGGCGGAGCCCCCAGAGACGGGAACGGGCAGGGGCGAAGGGGGCGAAACACCCACAACCTCAGCCGCATCCCAAGCCGCACCCGACAGCGCAGGCGCACTACGCGCCAGCGCAAGCAGAGCATCGAGATCGCACCCCTCGCGCACCTGCGAGGCCATGGCGGCGACAGCCTCAACCGCTTCCACCCGCCGCTCGGCAACAGGCACCAGCCCCAGATGCCGAGAAGGCGTGTCCACCTGAGGAGCCCGCCGCAGAACCCCGAGCACGGGAACCCCGGACTCGTCGAGAGCCTCCCGCAGCATGCCCTCGTGCCGAACGGACCCCACCTTGTTGAGAATCACCCCGGCCACCCGCACCTCGGGATCCCAGGAGGCGAACCCATGCACCAGCGCCGCCACGGACCGGGACTGGGACGAAGCGTCGACGACCAGCACCACAGGCGCCCGAAGCAACTTCGCGACATGAGCGGTGGAGGCCAACTCCCCTTCCCCCGCGGCCCCGTCGTACAGCCCCATCACACCCTCGACAACAGCGAGATCGCACCCCCGGGCGCCATGCCCGAACAACGGCGCGACCAACTCCGCCCCACACAGATACGCGTCGAGATTCCGCCCCACACGCCCGGTGGCGAGCGCGTGATACCCGGGATCGATGTAGTCGGGCCCCACCTTGTGCGGAGACACGGCAAGCCCCCGCGAGGCGAACGCGGCCATCAACCCCGTGGCAACGGTGGTCTTGCCGCTGCCCGAGGAAGGCGCGGCAATGACCAGCCGAGGAACGGAAATCACCACTCGATGCCCCTCTGGCCCTTCTGACCGGCGTCCATCGGATGCTTGACCTTGGACATGTCGGTCACCAGATCGGCGAACTCCACCAGCTTCTCGGGAGCGTTACGGCCGGTGATCACCACATGCTGGGTCCCGGGCCGGTCCCGCAGCACACCCACCACTTCGTCGACATCGATCCACCCCCAGTGCATGGGATAGGCGAACTCGTCGAGGACGTACAGCTGGTACGTCTCGGCGGCCAGGTCCCTCTTGACCTGCTCCCACCCCTCGCGGGCCTTCTCCTCGTTGTCCATCTGGGAGTCGCGCTGCACCCACGACCAGCCCTCGCCCATCTTGTGCCAGTCGACGGTCCCGCCCTCACCGCTGGCGCCGAGCACCCGCAGCGCGTTCTCCTCGCCGACCTTCCACTTCGCCGACTTGACGAACTGGAACACGCCGATGGGCCAGCCCTGATTCCAGGCGCGCAGGGCAAGCCCGAACGCGGCCGTCGACTTACCCTTCCCCACGCCCGTGTGCACCACGACAAGCGGCCGGTTCCGCCGCTGACGTGTCGTCAGCCCGTCCTCCGGTACGACACTCGGCTGCCCCTGCGGCACTACGCGGCCCTCCTGTTGTTGCCCTGCACGTCCCTGACGAGCCCGGCGATGGAGTCGGCCCGCAACTCCTCCAGGGTCACCGCGGTACCCGCCAGCTCCACGGCGAGCTGCCCGGCAAGACCCAGCCGCACGGCCCCGGCCTCGCAGTCCACGACCACGGACGCGACCGAGTCGGCCGCGAACAGCCGCGCCGCCCGCCCGGCGAGCGCCACCGGCTCCGGACCTCCGGTGGCCCGTCCGTCCGTCACCAGGACGACCAACGGCCGCCGCGCGGCATCCCGCAGCCGCTCGACGCGCAGCACGTCATGAGCCTTGAGCAAACCCGCCGCGAGCGGTGTCCGTCCACCCGTGGGGAGCGACTCCAGCCGTGCCGCCGCCGCGTCCACCGAGGAGGTGGGCGGCAGGGCGACCTCGGCCGTGGACCCGCGGAAGGTCACGAGCCCCACCTTGTCCCGCCGCTGATACGCGTCGAGCAGCAGCGAAAGCACCGCACCCTTCACGGCGCTCATCCGCTGCCGCGCCGCCATCGACCCGGAGGCGTCCACCACGAAGAGCACGAGGTTCCCCTCACGCCCCTCCCGGGTGGCCTGCCGCAGATCGTCCCGCCGTACGACAAGACCGCGTCCCGACCGGCCGCGCGCCAGCTGATGCGGCGCCGCCGCCTGCACGGTCGCCGCCAGGTGCAGCTTGGTGAGCGCCCCCTGGGGCCGCCGCGACCCGGTCGTCCGGCCGTGTTCGGTCCGCGCCCGCGAACGCCGCCCGGCGGCACCTTCCCCGAGCCCCGGCACACTCAGCACCTTCGTACGAAAGGGCTCGGCGGCCCGTACGGGGGACTGCTCGCCGCCGCCCTGAGGCTGCCCGCCCTCACCGGGCTCGGCCTCGGCGGGGGCTTCGCCCGGTGCGGAACCGTCGTCGGGTCCTTCGTCGGGCCCGTCCTGCGGAGGCTGCCCGCCGCCACCGGGCCCGTCCGGATCCGGATCTTCGTCGGATCCCCCGAACTCCTCCAGCGTCTCGTCGAGCTTGTCCTCGTCAAGTCCCGGCGCGTCAAAGGGATTCCGTCGACGCCGGTGCGGAAGCGCGAGCAGCGCCGCCTGCCGGACGTCCTCCGGGAGCACCTCGGTGCGTCCGGCCCACGCGGCCAGCGCGGTCGCCGTCCGCGCCATCACGATGTCGGCGCGCATACCGTCCACCTCGAAGGCCGCACAGGTGGCCGCGATCTGCCGCAGCGCCCCGTCCCCGAGATGCACGGACGGCAGCAGCGCACGCGCCGCCACGATCCGCGCCCGTACGGCGGACTCCTCATCCGCCCACCGCGCCGCGAAGCCGTCCGGATCGTCGTCGTACGCGAGCCTCCTGCGGACCACCTCGACCCGCTGATCGGGTTCCCGCGAGGCGGCGACCTCGACGGTCAGCCCGAACCGGTCGAGCAACTGCGGCCGCAGTTCGCCCTCTTCGGGGTTCATGGTCCCGACGAGCAGAAAACGGGCGGCATGCCGTACGGAGACACCTTCGCGCTCGACGTAGGAGGCACCCATAGCGGCCGCGTCAAGCAGCAGGTCGACCAGGTGGTCGTGGAGCAGGTTGACCTCGTCGACGTACAGGATCCCGCGGTGGGCGTCGGCCAACAATCCGGGCTCGAAGGCCTTCACGCCCTCCGCGAGCGCCCGCTCGATGTCGAGCGCGCCCACCAGCCGGTCCTCGGAGGCGCCGACGGGCAGTTCGACCATCCGGGCGGGACGCTTCGTACCCGGACCGACCTCGTGCGGCCCGTCCGGGCAGGCGGGATCGGGGGAGGCCGGCGCACACGAGAACCGGCACCCGGCGACGACGTCCACCTCAGGGATGAGCACCGAAAGGGCGCGTACCGCAGTGGACTTGGCGGTGCCCTTCTCGCCGCGCACCAGCACACCGCCCACCGCGGGCGACACGGCGTTCAGCAGCAGCGCGAGCCGCAGGTCGTCCTGGCCGACAACGGCCGTGAACGGAAAGGGAGTACTCACTTGTCGTCGCCCTCCAAGTCGCCTTCGAGCTCCAGATAGGTGGCGCGCAGCCGCTCCAGCGTCTCCGCGTCGGGTTCGGCCCACAGCCCGCGGTCCGCCGCCTCCAGCAACCGCTCGGTGATCCCGCGCAGCGCCCACGGGTTGGACTTCTTCATGAAGTCCCGGTTCTCGGGGTCGAAGACGTACTCCGCGCTGAGCTTCTCGTACATCCAGTCGTCCACGACCCCGGCCGTCGCGTCGTACCCGAAGAGGTAGTCGACGGTCGCCGCCATCTCGAAGGCGCCCTTGTATCCGTGCCGCCGCATCGCCGCCATCCAGCGGGGGTTGACCACGCGGGCGCGGAACACGCGGTGCGTCTCCTCGCCCAGCGTCCGGGTCTTCACCTGGTCGGGCGTGGCGGAGTCGCCTACGTACGCCTCGGGGCTGGTGCCCGTCAGATGGCGCACCATGGCGACCATGCCGCCGTGGTACTGGAAGTAGTCGTCCGCGTCGACGAGGTCGTGCTCGCGGGTGTCGACGTTCTTGGCGGCGACGGCGATGCGCTTGAACGCGGTCTCCATGTCGCCGCGCGCGGCCCGCCCGTCGAGCCCGCGCCCGTAGGCGTAGCCGCCCCACACCGCGTACACCTCGGCGAGGTCGGCGTCCGAGCGCCAGTTCCTTGCGTCGATGAGCGGCAGCAGTCCGGCCCCGTACGCGCCCGGCTTCGAGCCGAAGATACGAGCCGTCGCGCGCCGCCGGTCGCCGTGCTCGGCGGTGTCCTCGTCGGCGTGCTTGCGTACGTAGTTGCCCTCGGCGGGCTCGTCCAGTTCGGCCACCGCGCGTACCGCGTCGTCGATGAGGCCGACGACGTGCGGGAACGCGTCCCGGAAGAACCCGGAGATACGGACCGTGACGTCGATACGCGGCCGGCCCAACTCCTCCAGGCCCACGATCTCGAAGCCCGTCACGCGCCGCGAGGCGTCGTCCCACACCGGGCGGCAGCCGAGCAGCGCGAGGATCTCCGCGATGTCGTCGCCCTGGGTGCGCATGGCGGAGGTGCCCCAGACGGTCAGTCCGACGGACGTCGGGTATGCGCCGGTGTCGCTCAGGTACCGCTGGATCAGGGAGTCCGCGAGGGCCTGTCCGACCTCCCAACTCAGCCTGGACGGGATTGCCTTGGGGTCGACGGAGTAGAAGTTGCGGCCGGTCGGCAGGACGTTGACGAGTCCGCGTGTCGGGGAGCCGGAGGGGCCCGCCGGCACGTAACCGCCGTCAAGTGCCTTCAGGATGTGGCTGATCTCGTCGGTCGTTTTCGCGAGCCGGGGGACGACCTCGTCGCACGCGAACTCCACCACCGCGATGGCGTCCGGGAGTTCGACGCGGAGGACCTCACGCACGAGAGCGGTGCTCTCGGCTGTCACCCAGCCGCGCTCTTCCATGCCCTCCGCGATCCGGCGGCACAGTTGCTCAAGCAGGTCGATGGCGTCGGCGCCGGTCCGCGCGGGCCCTGCGACGAGCTCCGTCAGCTCCACCGGCACCTTCACCGGCGCACCGGGCTCGCCGAGCAACTCCTTCTCGACCAGACCGAAATGCTCGGCGAGGCAGGCGCGAAGACCGGGCAGCGCGTTCGCGGTGCCGCCCCACACCTGTGAGGCCCGTAGCACGGCCAGCACGAGATTCACCCGCGGTTCGGCCTCCGGCCCGCCGCCGAGAATGTGCAGCCCGTCCCTGATCTGTACGTCCTTGATCTCGCACAGATAGCCGTCGATGTGCATGACGAACGAGTCGAAGTCGCCGTCGTCCGGCTGGTCGTCGACGTGCAGGTCGTGGTGCAGCTCGGCCGCCTTGACCAGCGTCCAGATCTGCGCGCGCACGGCCGGGGCCTTCGTCGGGTCCAGGTCGGACACGAGCGCGTACTCGTCGAGGAGCTGCTCCAGCTTCGCCAGATCGCCGTACGTGTCGGCGCGCGCCATCGGCGGTACGAGGTGGTCGACGACCGTGGCGTGCCCGCGCCGCTTGGCCTGGGTGCCCTCGCCGGGGTCGTTGACGATGAAGGGGTAGATGAGGGGGAGTTCACCGAGCACGGCGTCGGGCGCGCAGCCGCTGCTGAGGCCGAGTCCCTTGCCGGGCAGCCATTCCATCGTGCCGTGCTTGCCCATGTGGACGACCGCGTCCGCGCCGAAGGAGTTCTCCAGCCAGCGGTACGCCGCCATGTAGTGGTGCGACGGCGGCATGTCGGGGTCGTGGTAGATCGCGATCGGGTTCTCGCCGAAGCCGCGCGGCGGCTGGATCATCACGACGACGTTCCCGAACTGGAGGGAGGCAAGGACGATGTCGTCGCCGTCGATGTACAGGTTGCCCGGCGGCTCGCCCCACGCCTCAAGCATGCCGCTCCGCAGCTCGGGGTCGAGCTTGTCGAACCATGCCTGGTAGTCGGCGAGCGGCACGCGTGCGGGGGCCGAGGCGAGCTGTTCCTCGGTCAGCCACTCGACGTCGTGGCCGCCGGCCGCGATGAGGCGGTGGATCAACTCGTCGCCGTTGTCCGGGTATTCCGTCAGCGCGTACCCGGCGCCCTTCAGCGCGTCGAGCACCCGCACCGCAGAGGCGGGCGTGTCCAGACCGACCGCGTTCCCGACCCGGGAATGCTTGGTCGGGTACGCGGTGAAAACGAGCGCGAGCTTCTTGTCCTTGTTCGGCTTGTGCTTCAACCGGGCGTGGCGCACGGCGATTCCGGCGACGCGCGCGGCCCGCTCGGGGTTGGCGACGTAGACCGGGACGTCGTCGGGACCCTGCTCCTTGAAGGAGAACGGCACGGTGATGAGCCGCCCGTCGAACTCCGGGATCGCGACCTGCATCGCCGCGTCCATGGGGGAGAGAGCGGCGTCCGACGCCTCCCACGCGGAGTACGAGGAGGTGAGGCAGAGCCCTTGCAGCACAGGGATGTTGAGGTCGGCGAGCGCCCCGATGTCCCAAGCCTCCTCGTCACCGCCGGCGGAAGCCTGCGAGGCGTGGGTGCCGCCGGCCGCGAGCACGGTGGCGACCAGCGTGTCGGCCTTGGCGAGGATCTCGTACAGTCCCGCGTCGGCGTCGCGCAGCGAACCGCAGTACACGGCAAGGGCGTTGGCCCCCCGCGCCTCGATCGCGTCGCACAGCGTGTCGACGAAGCCGGTGTTGCCGGACAGCTCGTGCGCCCGGTAGAAGAGCACGCCGATCGTCGGCCGGCCCTCGATGAACGCCCGCTCGCCGCTCACGCCGAACTCGGCCATCTTGCGCGGCTCTTCGAAGCCCTCGCCGGTGAGCAGCACGGTGTCGGAGAGGAAGCGGGCCAGTTCGGTCAGGTTCTCCGGGCCGCCCTCGACGAGATAGCGCAGCGCCTCGGCCACCACACCGGCGGGCACGGACGACTCGGCCATCAACTCCGCGTCAGGGACGGCCTCCCCGCCGAGCAGTACGGTCGGAATGCCGGACGCCTTGAGGAAGACGAGCCCGTCCTCCCAGGCTCGCTTCCCGCCAAGGAGCCGTACGACGGCGACGTCCGCGCCCCTGACCAGCTCGGGGAGTTCGGTGGCGACGTCCACCCGGGTCGGATTGCCGATCCGGTACGCGGCGCCGGAGGCCCGGGCCGCCAGCAGATCCGTGTCGGCGGTCGACAACAACAACACTGTGCTCATGCGGGCGCTCCCGGTGGAATGAAAGGCAGTCCTGACGGCGCGCCCGACTCGATGAGCCGCCACAGCGCGTCCGTATCCGCGTGTTCCTCGATCAGATCGCCGAGCCGGTCCAACTGCTCCTCGCGCAGCGCCGCGAACGACGTGTCGGCGGCCGGTACGAAGCGACGGCCCGCGGCGGCCGCCACCTCGCGCAGGAAGGCGCGCCGGAACCCGTCCGACTCCAGCGAGCCGTGCCAGTGCGTGCCCCAGATCTCACCGACCCGGCAACCGTCCAAAAACGGTTCCCCGCCGGTGACTTGGGCGACGCCGTGATGGATCTCGTACCCCTCGACGGGCTCGCCCAGCGCCTCGCCCACGGGCCGCGTGAGCGTCTTCTCCCGCGCGAACCGCACGCGTACGGGGAGCAGTCCGAGCCCGTCGACATGACCTGCCCGCGACTCGACCTCGTCCTCGATGTGCTCGCCGAGGAGCTGGAAGCCGCCGCAGATGCCGAGCACGGGCCGCCCCTCGGCGGCCCGTCGCGCGATCGCGTCCGCGAGCCCGCGCTCCCGCAGCCACTCCAGCGCCTTCACCGTCCCCCGGGTCCCGGGTACGACGACGAGGTCCGCGTCGGCCAGTTCCTCGGCCCGGTCCACGAAGCGCACGACGACACCCGGCTCGGCGGCCAGCGCGTCCACGTCCGTGAAGTTGGACATGAGGGGGACGGCGCAGACGGCGACGCGCAGCACGTCCTCGCCGACGGGCGCCGTGGCCGCGGACTCCCGGACCGCGCCCCTGAGCGAGACGGCCATCCCGTCCTCCTCATCGATCCCCAGGCCGTGCTGGAAGGGCAGCACGCCGTACGAAGGGCGTCCGGTCAGCCCGTGAAGCATGTCGAGTCCCGGCTCCAGCAGGGAGACATCCCCGCGGAACTTGTTCACGAGGAACCCCGCGACGAGTTCCTGGTCCTCGCGCGACAGCAGCGCGACCGTCCCGAAGAAGGACGCGAAGACGCCCCCACGGTCGATGTCGCCGACGACGAGCACGGGGAGCCGCGCATTGCGCGCGATCCCCATGTTCACGATGTCCGTCCGCCGCAGATTGATCTCGGCAGGACTCCCCGCCCCCTCGCAGATCACCGCGTCATACGTGCCCCGCAACTCGGCGAGGCACTCCAGCACGGTCCCGAGCAGCGCTTCCTGCCGCCCGCCGTGGTAGCCGCGCGCACTCATCTCACCCACGGGCTTCCCCATGAGTACGACCTGACTGCTCCGGTCACTCCCCGGCTTGAGCAGCACGGGATTCATCAGCGCGGTCGGCTCCACGCGGGCGGCCTGCGCCTGCATGGCCTGCGCCCGCCCGATCTCGGCGCCCTCCCGCGTCACGAACGAGTTCAGCGACATGTTCTGCGCCTTGAAGGGCGCCACCTTGACGCCCTGCCGCACCAGCCACCGGCAGATCCCGGCGGTCACGACACTCTTGCCCGCGTCGGAGGTGGTCCCGGCGATCAGCAGCCCGCCGCCGCTCATGAGTTCCGTCCCTGTCGCCTCAGCACGTGGCCGGCGGCACACACACCCAGCGCGAGCCAACTCACGCGCCGCGACAGCCGTACGGCCCGCTCGATGTCGCCGACCGCGACGGCGCGGCCCCCGCCGTTCAGTACGGGCCGGTGCTCGATCCGTCCCCCGTACGCGAGGGTCCCGCCCAGCCGCACACCGAGCGCCCCCGCGAACGAGGCCTCCACAGGCCCGGCGTTCGGGCTCGGATGCTTGCAGGCGTCCACCCGCCAGGCGCGCACGGCGCCCCGCGGATCGCCTCCGGCAGCGGTGGCGAGGGCAGCGGTCAGCCGCGCCCCCGGCCAGCCCGCGACATCGTCGAGCCGCGCGGAAGTCCAGCCGTAGCGCCGGTACTTGGGGGACTTGTGCCCGACCATCGCGTCGAGCGTGTTGACGGCACGGAACCCGACAAGACCGGGCACGCCGCCAACAGCCCCCCACACGAGAGCCCCCACCACGGCGTCGGAGGTGTTCTCGGCGACGGACTCGACGACGGCCCGCGCGATCCCGTTCGCGTCGAGCGCCTGCGGATCCCGCCCGCACAGATGCGGCAGCCGCTCCCGGGCCACCTCGACATCGCCGGCTTCGAGCGCGCTGCCGATCGCCCGGGCCTCCCGGCCCAGCGAGGTCCCCCCGACGACGGCCCAGGTGGCGGCAGCGGTCAGCGCGACGGAGGCGGTACGAGAGGAACGTACGGAATGACTCGCGAGCGCCGCGAGGCCGGTGGCACCGCCCGCACACACGACCGTGTGCAGTGCGCCCCACCCGCGATGGTCCCGCCACAGCACCCGCTCCACGGCTCCCGCGGCCCGCCCGAAAGCGGCGACCGGATGTCCGCGGCGGGGATCGCCGAGCAGCAGGTCGCCGAGGAGGCCGGCGGCGGCGCCGTACGCGAAGACGCGATCGGCACGCACCGGTTCAGCCGACCGTCAGGTCAGGCACAACCGTCGTTCGCAAGGCACTTGGGCAGCCGCGCATGGCGATATGTCCTCACTCAGGGTGTCCGCGCCCTGGTTCGAAGAGACCGACGGTGAGAGTTCCTGGCTCACGGGGACTACCTTCCCCGGTGACAGTGGCGGGACCGCGCCGGATTCGCACCGGCTTCCTCTCTTGCCGCCGTACTTGGCTTTGGCAGTCCACCACGGGGTTGGAAGACCCGTCAACTTGCTGTTGACCTGCGGGGAGAGAGTGTGCGAAGGCCCACACAAGGGTGGGGCGCGGGACGTTGACACGTCCCGCGCCCCACCCGAGGTGCTGCCTTGTTCGTGCGGTATCTGTGCGGCCTTGGGACGGCTGTCAGGCCACGATCAGATAGATCCCGTACGCCACCGCCGCTGCGCAGGCGGCGAAGCAGGCGTACGCGCCGGTGACCGCGAGAGCGGCGGAGCCGCCCTGCGCCGAGGCCGACTCGCGCCTGGAGAGGCCGACGATGCCGAGGGTGAAGAGGCCCACGAGGGCCACGGTGGTCACGAGGCTGACTCCGAAGACGGAGCCGAGGGCTGCCCAGTCGATGTGCATGCTGTTCGTTCCTTACACCGTGGCCGGAGCGGTGGGCTCCGCGTCCGGGGACGGGATGGTGGCCTTCAGCTCGCTGGTCAGGTCGCCGGTGAGCGGGCCCGCGGGCGGTGGGGTGACCGCGGCGATCGCCGCGGTGACGACGCCGGCAGGCTCGGCGGCGACCTCGTTGACGTTGTCGATGGTCACCGGCTGGCGGCGCGACAGCTTCCAGATGGTGCCCGCGCCGGCCACCAGGAGCGCGCCCGTCAGGACGATGCCCCAGGTGCCCTGCTTGGTGAGGAACTCGGCGCCGGCGCCGACCAGGCCCGCCGCCGGGAGCGTGAGGCCCCAGGCGATGAACATGCGGGTCGCGGTCGACCAGCGGACGACGCCGCCCTTGCGGCCGAGACCGGAGCCCATCACGGCGCCGGAGCAGGACTGCGTGGTGGAGAGTGAGAAGCCCAGGTGGGAGGAGGCCAGAATGACCGTTGCCGCGCTGGTCTGGGCGGCGAAGCCCTGCGGCGGCGCGAGGTCGGTGAGGCCCTTGCCCATGGTGCGGATGATGCGCCAGCCGCCCAGGTAGGTGCCGAGCGCGATGGCCATACCGGCCGAGACGATGACCCAGGTGGGAGGGTTCGAGTCCGGCGCGATCACACCGCCGGTGACCAGCGCGAGGGTGATGATGCCCATCGTCTTCTGCGCGTCGTTCGTGCCGTGGGCCAGCGAGACGAGGCCCGCCGAGGCGATCTGGCCGGCGCGGTAGCCCTTGGCGGTCGCCTTCTCGTCTGCGCGGCTGCCGATCTTGTACGTCAGCCGGGTGGCGAGCGTCGCGGCGAGTCCGGCCACGATGGGCGCGGCGATCGCGGGGAGCAGCACCTTGGTGACGACGGTCGAGCCGTTCACCGACGACCAGCCGGCTGACATGACCGCGGCGCCGATGAGGCCGCCGAAGAGTGCGTGGGAGGAGCTGGAGGGCAGACCCAGAAGCCAGGTCAGCAGATTCCAGAGGATGGCACCGACGAGCGCCGCGAAGATCACTTCGGTCCGTATGCCCTCTTCGTTGATGATGCCGCCGGAGATCGTCTTGGCGACCTCCACGGAGAGGAACGCACCGACGAGATTCAGCACGGCGGACATGGCCACCGCCGTCTTGGGTCTGAGAGCACCGGTCGAAATGGTCGTAGCCATCGCATTGGCGGTGTCGTGGAAACCGTTCGTGAAATCGAACACGAGAGCGGTGACGATCACGATTCCGAGGAGGAGCGTGATGTGTTCCATTTACCCAGGCTTCTATTTGGCGGCAGTGGCACGAGGACCGTAGGCAACCTGGGTGAACGGAAGATGAACTTGGGCGGGCTTTCGAGTGTCTCTATCCAGAGCTGCCCCTCCGATTGTGCTGGAGGGGCGGCTCTGGGTCCGGCCCGATGTCTCGAACACAGGCGGAATGCCGGGTTCCGCGGATTTCGCTAGCCCTTCGCGAGCTTCTTGAGCTGGGTTGTGGATCCGTTGAAGAGATTCTGGTCACCCGGCAGGCTGCCGCTGTTGTCGTACTGCCAGAAGGTCCAGAAGGACCAGCCGGCGGGCAGGGCGCCCGCGGTCGTCGAGTCGTAGCGCGCGAGCCACAGGGAGTGGTTCGCGCCGAAGGCGCGACTGCTGCCGGTGCAGGTGTTCCACCAGTGTGTGGTCGTGTAGATCACCGGACGGCGACCGGTCTGCCGCTTGACCTCGTCGCTGAAGGCCTTGATCCAGCTCACCATCTTGGCCTTGGTCAGGCCGTAGCACTTGTCCTTGCCGTACGGGTTGTACTCGATGTCGAGCGCGGGCGGCAGCGTCCAGCCGTCCGCGCGCCAGGCGCCGCCGTTGCGCACGAAGTGCGCGGCCTGGGCGGTGCCGGACGACTTGTTCGGCAGGGCGAAGTGGTAGGCGCCGCGGATGAGGCCCGCGTCGCGCGCCCCGTTGTACTGCTGGCTGAAGTACGGATTGCGGTAGGTGTGGGACTCGGTCGCCTTGACGTAGACGAACTGTGCGCCCTTCGCCCTGGCGCTCTGCCAGTTGACGTTCTTCTGGTGCGAGGAGACGTCGTGCCCCTTGGGGTTGCCGGCCGCGGAGGCCGGAACCTCGGCGAGAGCGGTCCCCCCGACGGTGAGCGCTGTGACGGTGGCCGCGATGACGCGGGCGCGATGGCGGGACGGTCTGTTACCACGGGCCATATTTCCCCCCGGAATGGCGACGTGCGTGACAAATCCCCCAGAGAGTACTGGAAGGACGTCGAAAGCTCGTCGATCTCCAGCCAATCGCCCATGAATAGGCGACGTGTGCCCATATGTGGTCTTACGGACGCGCGGATTCCGCCCTACCCTGCCCTCGCCGACGCCGTGTTGAGGTCGGCGCCTGGCAGGATCGCGGCATGGCTGAGCAGCGGCGGGACGCACGGGGCGATCGGGGCGGACGGGAGGGCGCGCAGGTGGCCCGTGATCGGCACGCGCCGGACGCGCGGGGTGCGGAGGAGCGGGCGTGGGACGAGCTCGTCGCGACGGCCCGCCGCACGGTCGCCGACGGGCTGGTCGTCGGTACGTCGGGCAACGTCTCCGTACGCGTCGGGGACATCGTCCTGGTCACACCGACGGGAGTGCCCTACGACAGGCTGACACCCGGCGACGCCGTGGGCGTCGACCTCGACGGCCGCCAGGTGTGCGGTTCGCTCCTCCCGACGAGCGAACTGCCCATGCACCTCGCCGTCTACCGCACCACCGACGCACGCGCCGTTGTCCACACCCACGCCCCGCACGCGACGGCCGTCTCGACACTCGTCCCCGAGCTCCCCCTGATCCACTACATGGCGGCGGACCTCGGCGGCCCGGTCCGTGTTGCCCCCTATGCGACCTACGGCACCCCGGAGTTGGCCGAGAACATGCGCCAGGCCCTCACCCACCGCACCGCCTGCCTCCTCCAGAACCACGGCACGATCGCCTACGGCTCATCCCTCGCCCAGGCCTACGACCGCACCGCCCAGCTGGAGTGGATGTGCCGCGTCTGGCTGACCGCGTCCTCGGTACCCGGCCTGTCACCCACACTGCTGACACGGGAGCAGGTGGACGAGGTGGGGGAGCGGTTGAGGGGGTACGGGCAACGGGGGTAGCGGCAAACGGGGGTAGGGACGGCGATGCGCTCGTGCGCCGGCCGGCTGGCCGGGTTTGGGCCGGCACCGGCCGCGCGGTGCTCCGTTTCTCCGGGCCGCGGGTCCGCTCGCCCGAGCGGGCGGGGGGCTTGTGATCCGGTTGGGGGTGGCAGTCCTTTCCGCCGCGGCGGTGCTTGTCCCGGATGCACCGGTTCGGTGGCGGCGGTCCATCCGGCAGTCCCGGAGGTCTGTCCGCGCGACAGCGCGGGTGATTCTCCTCGCGGTGGTGCGCCGGGAGCCCCTGCTTGCCGTGGCGCGCAGCGGGTTCCCCCACACGCCCGGCGCCGTGCAAATCACGTGCGCCACCGGAAGCAACGTCCCCACTTCCGCCGGGCGGCAGTTCCTCCCGCGGCAGCGCTGCTCGCCCAGACGCACCGGTTCTGCGGTGCCGAGCCATCCGATGGCCCGGGCCTGCCAGTGCGACAGCCTGGATGAGGCGCCCCACGCCGCGGCGCGCAACCGACCCCCGAAGACCCCGACCGCCCCGAAGATCTGCGGCGCGGAAACAGACACGCCACCGGAAGCAACGGCCCCTCTCCGTCGGGGAGACGTCATCCCAAGGCCCGCCCCCGCTGGCCGATAGCGGGCTCCCCCGGGAGACTGGACGCGTGCGCACTGTCAAAGCGACGGCCGCAGCCGTCACCGTAGCCATCGCCGCGGGCGCAGCCTCCGTCGCGGCGGGCCGACTCGCCAGCGACGCCGCGCTGAAGGCGCCGCCCGGCAGGCCGCTGCCCACCGAGCCTCGGCTCACCGTGCACGCCACGGCGGCGGGCGGGATCACGCTCACCCGTGACCTGGCCTCGCTGCGCCCGGGTACGTACGGCCTTGCCGGCGACGGCTCCCACGCGGTCGTCGGCCCGGTCCTGGAGGCCGTGCCCCACTCCGCCGACACCGTCGTACGCCGCCTGGAACGCGTCACCCACGGCGCCCTGGAGCCCGGCGACAAGGTGTGGTTCACCCCGAACGTGCACATCGGCAACCCGAGCGCCGCCCTCGGCCTCGACCACGCCGACATCGACGTCCCCGGCGAACTCGGCGCCCTGCCCGCCTGGTTCGTACCCGGTGTCCGTGACACCTGGGTGATCACCGTGCACGGCCTGGGCACCACCCGCGAACACCCCATGAACGTGCTGGAATTCCTGAACCGTCACCAGTTTCCCGTACTCGACCTCGCCTACCGCGGCGACCTCGGCGCACCCCGCTCCCCGGACGGCCTGAACCACCTCGGCGAGACCGAGTGGCGCGACGTCGACGCGGCGATCCGCTACGCCGTGCGCTACGGCGCCGACCAGGTCGTCCTCTTCGGCTGGTCCACCGGCGCCACCATGGCCCTGCGCGCCGCCGCGCACTCCGCGCTGCGCGAGCGGATCTCCGGCCTCGTGCTGGACTCGCCCGTCCTCAGCTGGGAAACCACGCTGCGCGCCCTCGCCACCGCCCGCCACACCCCCAGCGCCCTGCTGCCACTCGCCGTACGCGCAGCCCAGGGCCGTACAGGCGTGCGCGGCGACCGTATCGAGAACGCCGCGCACCCCGACCACCTCAAGGTGCCGACCCTGCTGCTGCACGGCCCGGACGACACCATCGCCCCCTGGGGCCCCTCCCGCCGCCTCGCCGAGCGCCGCCCCGAGCTGGTCACCCTGCACACGGTTCCGGACGCCCCGCACGGCGCCATGTGGAACGCCGACCCGGCAGGCTACGAAGAAGTCCTGCGCCGCTTCCTCACACCGCTGATGTAGCAGCGGCGGAGGGGCTGTTTTCAGCCTGTCCGCCGTGCGAGGACGGGCCCGTTCCGGGCGAGCGGGGACCTGCGTGCAGGGCCCGCACAAGCGCCAAGGCTCATTCCGTTTGGGTTTTCGGACTGTCAACCGGAAGACTGCACCCGTGACGTCCCGTAACCCGCGCGACTCCAGGCTCCGACTCGTCCGCCCGCGGCCCCTGGCCGCCGCCCCCCGAGCGGTGACCCAACGCCGCTCGCAACGCCCCGCACCGCGCCCGCCCGAAGGCACCCCGCCGCCCGCGGAACTGGCCCGCATGGCACGCACCGGCCTCTCCGACGCGGCCCGCGTGGCCCGCTGGGCCGACGCCGCACTCGGCCCGGGCAGCGACGGCGCGACGCCCGACGACAAGGGCAGCCTCTCCGACGTCTCCGCCGAACGGGCCGCCGCCGAAATGGGACTGACTCCGGCTCAGGTCCGCGCGGACTGGGACACCGCACGTCTGGCGGGCCTCATCGAGGTGCACGGCGGCAGCGCCCGCCCCGGCTGGCGACTGCGCGCCTGGAACCGCGACGACAGCGCCGTACTGCGCGGCTGGGTCGCCCTCTTCGACGCCTGGTCGCTCGCGTATCCGGAGCCCGCGGACCGGGAACCGTCCGCCGTCGCCGAGGTCGTCTCCGCGATGCCCCAGGTGCTCTCCTTCCTCCAGCTCTCCGCCGGGCCCGTCCCCGTGGAGCAGCTCCTCGACCTCCTCGAACAGCGCGTCACGGAACTGCGCACCGAACGCTGCGAAATCCCCTACGGCCCCCAGCCCGAACCGGCCACCCAGGCCGCCACCCAGGCCGCCGCAGAGGACACCCCCCTCGCCCCCCTCCTCGACTGGGCCCTGCACGCCCTGGCCTCCGTGGGCGCGCTCACCTGCGCCGAGGGACAGGCCACTCTCACCCCGCTCGGCAGCTGGGCGGTCTGGGTCAAGCTGGAGCAGATCTGCGTCGCCGCGCAGAGCCCCGCCGGGAACATCGAGGCCTCCGCCGAGGACATGCTCCGCGGCTGCGCCCAGCTGCGCCCGAACGCGGCCCGCGCCGAGTACCGCGCCTGGCTCGCCGCCCGCCCCGTCGGCAGCGCCATCACCGAACTCCTCGACGCCGCCCGTGGCGAGGACGCCCTCAGCCGCGGCCTCGCCTTCGAGGCGCTGCGCGTCGTCGGCGCCCCCGCCGAACCCGACGTACGCGCCGTCGCCGAGGAGACCTCGCTGCGCCCCTACGCCCTGCTGTGGCTCGCCGTGCACGACGGCCACGACCCCGAGGACGCCCACGAGGTGCTCACCCGCGCGGAGGCCACCTGGCTCTGGGTCGACACCGCAGCCGCCGTCGCCGACCACGGCGAGGCGCCGCTCCTCGTGCGCCACCTGGAGTCGGCCGTGCAGCCCACCGTGCCGATGCTCCTCGACGAGGTCCGCGCCGTCGGGCATCCGCGCACCGTGCAGGTCCTGGTCGCGCTCGCCGCCGCCCACCCCGACCCGGCGTTGGCCAAGGCCGTACGCCGGGCCGCCTTCCAGGTGCACACCGGAGGGAGCTGACCGGAGGCTCGGTGCCCGCGGGGACGGGACCCTGCCCGGGGCAGGGCCCTACGCCGCTATCTCGGGGGCGTACGTCCCGAAGCTCCAGATGTTGCCCTCGATGTCCCGGGCCATGTAGTCCCGCGAGCCGTAGTCCTGGTCCGTCGGGGGCATCAGGATCTCGGCGCCGTGGTCCACGGCCTGCTGGTGGTGTGTGTCGACGTCGTCCACGACGACGTACACCCCCACCGGGCCCGCGCCCTTCATCGCGCTGTCGAAGAGGCCGCCGCGGCCCTTGGAGCCGAGCATCACCGCGCCGTTCCCCAGCGTCAGCTCGGCGTGCATCACCATGCCGTTCTCGCCCTCGTACACCGACAGCTCGGTGAAGCCGAAGGCCTCCGTGAGCTGCCTGATCGCCGCCTTCGCGTCCGCGTACAACAGAGTCGGGTAGATGCTCGGGCGCCCGCTGTCGATGCCTGCCATGCCGGTCACTCCCTCTCGTCCCACCGCCGGAATCCGATCTGCTGCCCAGTCTGGCACCGGGCACTGACAACGCCCCGCCGAGCGGCCGCGAGGGGTCAGCGGAAGGTGTTGCACCGGGCCATGTCGCCGGTGCTGTAACCCTGGTGGAACCACTGCTGTCGTTGCCCGGCCGAGCCGTGCGTCCAGGTCTCCGGGGTCACCTGGCCCTGGAACCTCTCCTGGATCCGGTCGTCGCCGACGGCCGCCGCCGCGTCCATGCCGTCGCGGATGTCGGCGTCCGTGAGGCTGGTCAGCAGCGGTCTGCCCGTCGACGGGTTCTTCGTGGTCGTCGCATGGTGCGCCCACACCCCGGCGTAGCAGTCGGCCTGCAGCTCGACCTTCACCGAGTTGCTGTTCGCGCCGGTCACACCGTCCTGCGCTCTGCCGAGCGTCCCCATCAGGTCCTGCACATGGTGCCCGTACTCGTGCGCCACCACGTACGCCTGCGCGAACGGGCCGCCGCTGGAGCCGAACTTGGTGCGCAGCTCGTCGAAGAAGCCCAGGTCCAGATAGACCTTGCGGTCGCCCGGGCAGTAGAAGGGCCCCACGGCGGACGTCGCGGTGCCGCACGCCGTGCCGACGCGGCTGCTGAAGAAGACCGTGGGCGAGCGCGTGTAGGTGCCGCTGCGGCGCGTGAACTCCTGCGTCCAGTACGTCTGCACGCTGTTGACGACCGCCACGATGCGGCAGTCGTCCTTGGTGTTCGCGTCCTGTCCGGTCCTGCAGGTCTGCTGGACCTGCGCGAGGGAGGAGGCGGTCGCCGCGGGCTCGTCGTTGCCGGAGGAGAGCCCCAGCTGGTCGGGTCCCACCCCGAGGAACAGGCTGAGGAGGAGGGCGATGAGCCCGGCGATGCCGCCGCCCACGGTCGCCCTGCCGCCGGGGATTCGACTGCCGCGCACATCCTGCACCTCGGAGGTGTCCAGGTCGGCGTCGTCGTCGAACTGCATGGGCACACCACCCTCTGCCGTACGTCCGTCGCTCTGTGGCGCCATCCTCATACGCCCCCAGGACCCCGGCCCCGAGCGGAGGTCCGAACGGGGGACGCACCCTCGACCCTCCGCCGTGTCCCGGCGGCCACCCGCCGACCCGCGCCTACGCTCTGCGCCTGATCCGTGGACCGAGTGGGCGAAGAGGGGGAAAGGTGGTTGTTCTACCGGTCGAGGTGACGGCCCCGCACTCGCCCGTCCAGCACCCTCAAGACACCACCCCGGCCCCGCTCGCCCCCACGGCCGAGCCGGCCGCCGCACCACGAGGACCGGCGACCACCAGCCCCACACCGCCGCACCCGCCAACGCCGCCGGGCGGCCCCCTCCGCCGCCTCCTCACCCCAGCCCTCGCCCTCCTCCTCGCGGCCTCCCTCCTCGCCGCGGCCCACCAAGCACGCCCCACCCCCTACGGGGACCACATCACTGTCTACGCGCGCGTAGACGTGGACAGCAGTGACGCGCGGCCTGCGCTACGTACGACGAAGGACGCCGTCGAGGCGTACGACGAGGCGACCGGGCGCCCGCGCTGGAGCTACGCGCGGGAGGGGCATCGTCCGCTGGCCGTGGTCCCCGCGCGCGGGGACGCGATCGCGCTCTGGGACGACGGGCTGGTCACCGCCACCGCCACCGACACCGCGCTCCGTGACGGCGGCGTGGTGCGCTGGCACCGGGCCCTTCCCGGAGCGGTTCCCTGGCTCGCGGCCCAAGGGGGGAGTGGCGTGCTGCGGCCCCTCGGCTCCCGCATGCTCGCCGTCGTCACCCCGCAGCGCATGGCCGCCTACCGCATCGCGGACGGCGATCTGCGCTGGGTGCTGCCCGCCGGACGGGGATGTGAGTTCGCGCCCACGCGTGCGGTGCGCCACGGCACGGCGCTCCTGATCGCACAGCCCTGCCCCGATGACGACGGCATCGACAACTGGACCGCCGAGATCATCGCGGTGGACGACCTCGGCCGGATCACCCCGGACCGCACGCCGCTGGGCAATGAGCGTCACACTGCCGAACACCCCAACGCAGAAAAAGTGGTTGCAAGGCCCCGTTAGACTTGGCCCATGGCCATTCTCCTCGCGCATTAGACGGCGGGAACGTCCTCAGCCGTCCACCCCGCCAACCACCCTGCCCTGGAGTCTGTCCGTGATCTCCGCCTCCGGTATCGAGCTGCGCGCCGGCGCCCGCCTTCTCATCGAGTCCGCCACCTTCCGTATCGCCAAGGGCGACCGCATCGGTCTGGTCGGCCGCAATGGCGCGGGCAAGACGACGCTCACCAAGGTCCTCGCAGGCGAGGGCACCCCCGCCGCGGGCAATGTCACCCGCTCCGGCGAGGTCGGCTACCTCCCGCAGGACCCGCGCACCGGCGACCTCGACATGCTCGCCGGCGACCGTGTCCTCTCCGCCCGCGGCCTGGACACCCTGATCCGCAAGATGCGCGAGAACGAACAGCGCATCGCCAACGGAGCGGGCGCCACCCGCGAGAAGGCCATGCGGCAGTACGAGCGCCAGGAGACGGAGTTCCTCACCAAGGGCGGGTACTCCGCCGAGGCCGAGGCCGCCACCATCGCCGCCGCGCTCAATCTGCCCGACCGTGTGCTCGGGCAGCCCCTGCACACGCTCTCCGGCGGTCAGCGCCGCCGTATCGAGCTGGCCCGCATCCTCTTCTCGGACGCCGACACGCTCCTCCTCGACGAGCCGACGAACCACCTCGACGCCGACTCGATCGTCTGGCTGCGCGACTACCTGAAGACCTACCGCGGCGGCTTCATCGTGATCTCCCACGACGTCGACCTCGTGGAGACGGTCGTCAACAAGGTCTTCTATCTGGACGCCAACCGCGCCCAGATCGACGTCTACAACATGGGCTGGAAGCTCTACCAGCAGCAGCGCGAGGCCGACGAGAAGCGCCGCAAGCGCGAGCGGCAGAACGCCGAGAAGAAGGCCGCCGTACTGCACTCGCAGGCCGACAAGATGCGCGCCAAGGCCACCAAGACGGTCGCCGCGCAGAACATGGCCAAGCGGGCCGACCGGCTGCTCGCCGGACTCGACGCGGTGCGGGTCTCCGACAAGGTCGCCAAGCTGCGCTTCCCGGAGCCGGCGCCCTGCGGCAAGACCCCGCTCATGGCCGAGGGCCTGTCGAAGTCGTACGGCTCCCTGGAGATCTTCACCGACGTCGACCTGGCCATCGACAAGGGCTCCCGCGTCGTCATCCTGGGCCTGAACGGCGCGGGCAAGACGACCCTGCTCCGGCTGCTCGGCGGCGTCGAGACGCCCGACACCGGCTCGGTCGTCGAGGGCCACGGCCTCAAGCTCGGCTACTACGCGCAGGAGCACGAGACCCTCGACCCGGAGCGCTCGGTCCTGGAGAACATGCGCTCCGCGGCCCCCGATCTGGACCTCGTCGAGGTCCGCAAGACGCTCGGCTCGTTCCTGTTCTCCGGAGACGACGTCGACAAGCCGGCCAGCGTCCTCTCCGGCGGCGAGAAGACCCGTCTCGCGCTCGCGACCCTCGTGGTCTCCTCCGCGAACGTTCTCCTCCTCGATGAGCCGACCAACAACCTCGACCCCGCCAGCCGCGAGGAGATCCTCGGCGCGCTGCACACCTACAAGGGCGCCGTCGTCCTCGTCACCCACGACGAGGGCGCGGTCCAGGCGCTCGAGCCGGAGCGCATCATCCTGCTGCCCGACGGCGTCGAGGACCTGTGGGGCTCGGACTACGCGGACCTGGTGGCTCTCGCCTGAGCCCCGGGGACGCCCCGGGGACGCCCCGGGGACGCCCCGGGGACGCCCCGGGACGCCCCGGGACGCCATCGGCCGAGCCTCTGGCGGCCGTCAGCACCGCTTGATCGAATGACTGATCCACTGCGTATGGATCATTCGGCCGATCCGTGATCCATCAATGGTGTGAGATCTCCTCGTACCGAGGTGTGTCCTACACCGATTTTCCGGCCGAGCCCTTTGATCCCAAGGGCTCGGCCGTCTTGCGTCCCTGACCTGGCACTTCACGGATGAACCCGTTCGGAGGTATGAACGCCACCGGTCGGAATCACAGGTTCCACTCGTGGGGATGGGCTCCTGTCGTCAAAACCTTGTCTTACGGACCTTGCCGAATGGGTGGCCATGAAGCCCGGGAGGGGTGATCATGAGAGTCCAGAGCGCACTTCCGCTGAGGAGGCACGGGTGGCCGAGACTCTGAAGAAGGGCAGCCGGGTAACCGGCGCCGCGCGCGACAAGCTCGCGGCAGACCTGAAGAAGAAGTACGACTCCGGTGCGAGCATTCGAGCGCTGGCCGAAGAAACCGGCCGTTCGTATGGGTTCGTGCACCGGATGCTCAGCGAATCGGGCGTCACGCTTCGTGGGCGTGGCGGAGCGACGCGGGGTAAGAAGGCCGCCTCGGCCTGAGGCCGGGCGTCCCCATCGGCTTCGGCGGTAACCACCCGGTCGGTCCTGTGATCGGCCGGGTGGTTACTGTGCAGTCACTTAAGGATGCCGTCGTACGGCATCCTTACTGACCGCACGCATCGGAGGCGTCCATGGCTTCGCTCGACCCGGTACTCGACAAGGACGGCGTACGGCTCACCGTCGACGAGTCCGTCGCCACGGTGACGTTGACCAATGCGGCCAAGCGCAACGCCCAAAGTCCTGCGCTGTGGCGGGCGTTGACGCAGGCCGGTCGGTCACTGCCGGGCACCGTCCGGGTCGTCGTGCTGCGCGCCGAGGGCAAGTCCTTCTCCGCGGGGCTCGACCGGCAGGCGTTCACGCCCGAGGGCTTCGACGGCGAACCGTCGTTCATCGACCTCGCGCGCGGTTCCGAAGCCGACCTCGACGCGACCATCGCCGAGTACCAGGAGGCGTTCACCTGGTGGCGGCGCAGCGACATCGTGTCCATCGCCGCCGTGCAGGGACACGCCATCGGCGCCGGGTTCCAGCTCGCCCTCGCCTGTGACCTGCGCGTCGTCGCGGACGACGTGCAATTTGCCATGCGCGAGACGAGCCTGGGCCTGGTTCCCGACCTCACCGGTACGCATCCGCTGGTCAGCCTGGTCGGGTATGCCCGTGCGCTGGAAATCTGCGCGACGGGGCGTTTTGTCCTGGCCGAGGAGGCCGAGCGCACCGGACTCGCCAACCTCGCGGTGTCCGCCGACCAGCTCGACGATGCCGTACGTGACCTCGTTGGCGCGCTGATTGCCGCGCCGCGCGATGCCGTCATCGAGACGAAGGCGTTGTTGCGCGGGGTGCAGGAGCGGTCGTACGAGGAGCAGCGCGTCGCCGAGCGTGCCGCTCAGGGGCGTCGGCTGCGGGACCTTGCGGGTGTGGGGGACTGAGGCCGCTCGCAGGCTGCGGGCCGGTCGCGCGCAGTTCTCCGCGCCCCTGGGGTGCCCTTAGTGGACGGCCGTTACCAGCACAGCTACGGATGGGGCGTCTGACAGCTTCTCCGCGACTGCCGACCTGACGGCGCGTGCCACGTCGATGGTCCGCTGCTCCGCCGTCACCGCCACTTCAACCCGGACATGCCGGCGTGGCAGGGCACCCTTCCCGCCACGGCCCTCCTCGATGCGCACCGGGCGGCCCAAGGCGTCCGTCAGGTGGACCACGCCCGGTACGGACAGCGCGGCCATGGCCGCCGGCGCCTCGTCGGTGCCGGTCGGCACGGCGGCCGGCCGTACGTCATCCGGGCGTACGGCGGCCGGTTTCTGATCCCCCTCCTCCAGCAACCCCGTCACCCGCAGGTCCACTTCCGTGACCGTCAGGCCGAGCCGTTCCGTCGCCGCCGTGGCCAGGGCCTGGCGCAGGCGAGCCCCCATTGCCGGGAGCGGTTCGACGCCGGGGGCCGTGAGGTCCGCCGAAGCGGTGAACTCGGCGCTGACGCGGAGCGGGCCCGGTGGCAGTGCGCTGGGCGGCGGGGGCACCGCGGGGCCGTACGACTGGTCGGGGTCCGCGAGTGCGATCCGGAGCGTGCCGAGACGGACTCCGCGCACGGGAGCCGCCGCGCGCCGTAGCAGGGAGTCGGCGGCATCCTCCGTGATCCATGCGCCGTCGCTCGGGCCGCCGAGGGGCAGCAGCCTGCCGAGCCCGAGCTGATGTCGTACAACCTGCGCCCACCCGTCCGCCGTCATTGCTCCAGCCTGCCGCATCCCCGGCGCGCGAGCGCGCGACCACACTTACTGTGGGCGAAGGACGACGACCGAAAGGGAAGTACGGCGATGACCGACATGACAGAGCGGAAGCGGCCGGAGACCCCCGAGGGCGAGAAGGAGCCGCTGGGGACGCGCAAGGCCACCAAACGTGGCGGTGGTGACCCCGCGACCCGGGGACGGACGACCATCGCGGACGGAGTCGTGGAGAAGATCGCCGGGCTCGCCGCCCGCGACGTACTCGGCGTGCACGCGATGGGCAGCGGGCTGAGCCGGACCTTCGGGGCGGTGCGGGACCGGGTGCCCGGCGGTACGAAGTCCGTCTCACGGGGTGTCAAGGCCGAGGTCGGGGAGCTGCAGACCGCCCTCGACCTGGAGATCGTCGTCGATTACGGCGTGTCGATCGCGGACGTGGCGCGCGCGGTGCGGGAGAACGTCATCGCGGCCGTCGAGCGCATGACCGGACTCGAGGTCGTCGAGGTCAACATCGCCGTCAGTGACGTAAAGCTGCCGGACGAAGAGGACGACGAGCCGGAGTCGCGGCTCCAGTGACACCCCGGTCTCCATAACCGCTCAACCCGGCCACTGAACTGCTGAGGAGCGCATCATGAGCTTGGCCGTGATCGGCATGATCGCCGGAATGGCGCTGGGCTTCGCCGGGTACTTCGGGGGTTTCGGGGCCTTCCTCCTGGTGGCCGCCCTCGGTGCCATCGGCTTCGTCGTCGGGCGGTTCCTCGAAGGGGACCTGGACGTCAGTGACTTCTTCCGTTCCCGCGACGACCGGCGGCGGTGACGCGTGCCCGCACAGCCCGGCCGGCTCGGTGAGACGCGGCGGCCCGTGACGGACGTCGCGCCGGCCGAGCGGGGCGCGACCAGGATCGCCGACCGGGTGGTGGCGAAGATCGCCGGGCAGGCGGCGCGCGAGGTGCTGGAGGCGCTGCCCTCGGACGCCATGCCCCCGCACGCCACGGTCGTCGTGCACCACGAGACCGCCCGCGTCCGCGTCAGCCTCGAACTCGACTACCCCTCCGACATCGGCGGGCAGTGCAATGCGGTGCGTCGACATGTCGCTGAGCGGGTAGGTGCGTTGGCGGGGATGGAAGTACCGGAGGTGGCCGTCCAGGTGGAGCGGCTGCATCTGGCGCAGTCACCCGGCGGCGCACACGGGAGGACGCAGTGAGCGAGTCCCAAGGACCCGAGAGCAGCACCCAACGGCTGCCCGTGCTGGAGAAGGCCGCCGAGAGCGAACTCGGCCAGTCCGCCTCCGCGGCGGCATACGAACCGCTGCCCACTCTTGACGAGGAGGGCGGCGGAGAGGGCCGTTTCTGGTCGGCTCGCCGCATCCCCGCGGGGATTCTCGCGGTGCTGGTCCTCGTCGGCGCGGGCGCCCTTCTGTACGACGTCGCCGCCGTGCGCGCCGACCGGCCCGCCATGCACTGGCGCAGGTCGCTGGCCCGGCAGCTCGCCGAACGCCCTCTCGACGACACCTGGGTGCTCGTCGGCGCCGGAGTGGCCGCGGCCGTCGGGCTCTGGCTGATCGTCCTCGCGGCGACGCCGGGACTGCGCGACGTACTGCCGATGCGCCGCATCCACGCCGACGTACGGGCAGGGCTGCACCGAAGTGCCGCCGCGACCGCGCTGCGTGACCGGGCCATGGAGGTCGCCGGAGTGCAGTCGGTCCGCGTCCATATGCGACGGACGAAGGCCGATGTCCGCGCGGTCTCGCACTTCCGTGAACTCGACGACGTACGAGCCGACTTGGACGCCACGCTCGCCGACGGCATCAGGGGGCTCGGGCTCTCCCGGCCGCCCGCCCTTTCGGTGCACGTCGGACGCCCGGGCCGGAAGGGATGAGTCGGATGCTCCGGATCGTCAACCGTGTGCTGCTGGGTGTCATCGGCCTGGCGCTGGTCGTTCTCGGCGGCTCCGTGCTCGCCGTGGGTCTTGGGGCGAGTCCGCCTTCGTGGTGGATCTACGACGGGCGGCACGACGTGCTGCTCAGCGACGCGGACCGCACGCGGTGGCGGGACGAGGGCTGGTGGTGGCCGGTCGTCATCGCCGTCCTCGCGGTGCTCGTGCTGCTCGCCCTGTGGTGGCTGTCGGCCGTGCTGCGGCGCCGCCGGCTCGCCGAAGTGCTCGTCGATACCGGCGACGGCGAGGGCGCGCTGCTGCGCGGGCGGGCGCTGGAGGGCGTACTCGCCGACGAGGCAGGGCAGTTGGACGGCGTCCAGCGGGCCCAGATCCTGCTGACCGGACGGCGCAGCGCCCCCGAGGCGCGTGTGCAGCTCCTGCTGGAGCCGCATGTGGACCCCGGGCACGCGCTGCACTCGCTGACCGCGGAGGCGCTGGCGCACGCGCGCGACTCGGCGGGCCTTGCCGCGCTCCCCGCGGAGGTACGTCTGCGCGGAGTCAAGCACCGTGCCGAGCGCGTGAGTTGAACCCCGGCCAAGGGTCCTAGAACCCGCTCCGCACGCCGCCGTCCACCGGAAGCATGATGCCCGTCAGGTAAGACGCCGCCGGAGAGAGCAGGAACGCGGCCGTGCGGCCGAACTCCTCCGGGGTGCCGTAGCGGCGCAGCGGAATGCGGGACTCGTTGGCGGCGCGGGTCGCGTCCGGGTCGGCCGAGAGGCCGTCCAGCTCGCGGACGCGGTCCGTGTCGATGCGGGCCGGGAGCAGTCCGAGGACGCGGATACCGCGCGGTCCCAGCTCGTTCGCGAGGGACTTGGCGAAGCCCGCGAGGCCGGGACGCAGCCCGTTGGAGATGGTCAGACCCGGGATCGGCTCGTGCACGGAGGTGGAGAGCACGAAGCCGATGACGCCACCCTCGCCGAGCTCCGCCGCGGCCGTGCGGGCCAGCCGCACCGCACCCAGGAAAACGGACTCGAACGCGGCCGTCCACTGCTCGTCCGTGTTGTCCGCGAGGAACCCGGGCGCCGGGCCGCCGACGCTGATCAGGATGCCGTCGAAGCGGCCGAAGTGCAGCCGCGCGGCCTTGACGAGCTGCTCGGCGGACGCGGGGTCGGCGTTGTCGGCGGCGACCCCGACCGCGCCAGGCCCGAGAGCCTTCGCCGCCTCGGTGGCGGTCTTCTCGTCGCGCCCGGTGATGATCACCTTCGCGCCGTCGGCGACGAGCTCACGCGCGGTGGCGTTGCCCAGGCCGCGGGTGGCTCCCGTGACGACGTACACACGGTCCTTCAGTCCAAGATCCATGGTCCTATTCTGCTCCCTCGCCCCCGAACAGTACGAAGGCGGCGCTCACCAGGCCGATATGGCTGAACGCCTGGGGGAAGTTGCCGAGCTGGCGGCCGGCCAGCGGGTCGTACTCCTCGGCGAGCAGGCCCACGTCGTTGGCCACCGACACCAGCCGTTCGAACACCTCGCGCGCCTCCTGCGGACGGCCCGTCAGATGCAGTGCCTCCGCGAGCCAGAACGAGCAGGCCAGGAACGTACCCTCGTCACCCGGCAGCCCGTCGACGTCGTCCGCCTCGACGCTGTAGCGGCGCAGGAAACCGCTGTGGCCGAGCTCGTCACGGACCGCGTCGATCGTGCCGACCACCCGGGGATCGTCGTGCGGCAGGAAGCCGACGCGGGGGATGAGCAGCGCTGAGGAATCCAGCTCCTTTGAACCGTAGGACTGTGTGAACGTGTTCCGCTCGGCGTCGAAGCCGCGCTCGCACACCTCCCGGTGCACCTCGTCCCGCATCGCACGCCAGCCGTCCAGGTCGCCGCCGAGCTTCGGGTCGTCCTCCAGGGCGCGTACGGCGCGGTCGGCGGCCACCCAGGCCATCACCTTCGAGTACACGAAGTGGCGGCGCGGCCCGCGCACCTCCCAGATCCCCTCGTCCGGCTGCCGCCACGCCGTCCGCAGGAACTCCATCAGCGCGACCTGAACGCGCCACATGTGAGGCTTGACGGGCATGCCCGAATTCCGGGCCAGCGAGAGCGAGTCGATGACCTCGCCGTACACGTCCAGCTGCAACTGGTTGACGGCGTCGTTGCCGACCCGGACCGGGCGCGAGCGGGCGAAGCCGGGCAGCCACGGGATCTCGTACTCGGTCAGCCGGCGCTCGCCGGAGAGGCCGTACATGATCTGCAGGTCCGCCGGGTCGCCCGCGACCGCGCGCAGCAGCCAGTCGCGCCAGGCCTCGGCCTCCTCGTGGTAACCGGCCGTCAGGAGCGCGCCGAGGGTGAGTGTGGAGTCGCGCAGCCAGCAGTAGCGGTAGTCCCAGTTGCGGACGCCGCCCAGTTCTTCGGGCAGCGAGGTGGTGGGGGCGGCCACGATGCCCCCGGTCGGCGCGTAGGTGAGGGCTTTGAGGGTGATCAGGGAGCGCATGACGATGTCCTGGTGCGGTCCGTTGTGATGGCAGCGCCGCGACCACGACTGCCACTCCTCGACGCTGGTCTGCAGCGCCTCGTACGGGTCGCAGAGCGGCGGGCGCGACAGGTGTGAGGGATGCCAAGTCATGACGAAGGCGACCTTTTCGCCCTCGGCGACCGTGAACTCCGAGTGCGTACGGAAGTCCTTGCCCCAGGTGCGCACGGGCGGCTCGCTGCGCAGCCACATCGCGTGCGGGCCCGCGACCGCCACACGGTGGCCGTCCTCCCGCCGCATCCATGGGACGACCAGGCCGTAGTCGAAGCGCAGCCGGAGCAGGCCGCGCATCGTCACCCGGCCGCTCAGCCCTTCGATGATGCGTACGACGTCGGGGACGCCGTCGCGCTTCGGCATCACGTCGGTCACCCGGACCGAGCCCTCGTCCGTGTCCCACTCGGTGTCGAGCACGAGTGTGTCGGGGCGGTAGGCGCGCCGGGTGCAGTCGCCCGCCCCCTTGGGCGCGATCCGCCAGTGGCCGTGCTCGTCGTCGCCAAGAAGCGCGGCGAAGCACGCCGCGGAATCGAACCGCGGCAGACACAGCCAGTCGATGGAACCGTCCCGTCCCACCAAGGCGGCGGTCTGTTCGTCCCCGATGAGCGCGTAGTCCTCGATGCGTCGGTTCACGGTGGACCGGTTCCCGAGCGGGACGCCGGTCAATCGGGCCGCCAGAGTGGTGTGAACGCCGGTCCCCGGGCTTCGGAGTCCTGGACCCGGCGCTAGACGGGTGCCGGAGCCGCCTCCGGCGTGTTCTGCGACGTCGCTGCCTCGGCCCGCTCGCGGCGTTCGCGGCGGACCAGGATCACCCAGCCCACGGGGACGCCCGCGGAGAAGAGCCACCACTGGACGGCGTACGCCATGTGTGGACCGATGTCGCTGTGTTCGGGGTCGGGGATCAGCTCGGGAGAGTCGCCCTTGGGCTCCGGGGCGGTCTGCTCGATGTACCCGCCGAGGACCTGCGCGCCGAGCCGCTTCGACTCCTGCTCGCTGTTGATCAGCATGACCATCCGGTCGGGCAGGCCCTGGACGTTCTTGATGCCGCTGTCGGCGGTCGTCTCGTTCGCCATCAGCCTGCCGGTGACGGTGATCTCGCCCTTCGCGGGCGCCGGGATCTTCGGGAACGCGCTCTGTGAGGCGTCCGCCGCGATCCAGCCCCGGTTGACCACGAGGACCCGGCCGTCGTCCAGGACGAACGGGGTCAGGACGTGGTAGCCGACCGCACCGTCGGAGTTGGTACGACGGCGTACGACTTCCTCGTGCGCGGTGTCGAAGTGGCCCTTCGCGGTCACCCGTCGGAAGAGGTCGTCGTGCTCGACGCCCTGACCCGGAGCGGTGAGCGACTCGGCGGGCACCGGCGTGGCGGCGAGCGAGTCGGCGATCACCGTGTTCAGCGCGACCTTGTGCTCATGCCGGTGCAGCTGCCAGTAGCCCAGCTTGATCATCGTGGGGATGAGCGCGAGGGACACGAGGGTGAGAATCACCCACTGCCGGGACAACAGGAAGCGGTACACCCCACGACCGTACAACTCGGTCGTGGGGCGCATTGAGGGGGGTGCGTGTCGAAGCGGGCGCGGGGCTCGGCCCCTGGCAGGGGCTCAGACCTTGTCGATGATCCCCGCCTTCCCCTCCGCGCGGGCGCAGTGCCCGCCGCAGAACCACTGGCCCTCGGCCTCGACCCCCTGGCCGATGATCTGGACGCGACAGTGCTCGCAGATGGGGGCCATCCGGTGGATCGCGCAGGAGAAGCAGTCGAAGACGTGCACTCTCCTCTTTGGTGAAACTGATATCTCAAAGAGGGGTGACCTGTGGCTATGACGAGCAGCGAGTGGCTCGGGTACTGGTTGTCGCAAGCGCCGATGCTGTCGGAGGACGCTCTTGACGACATCCATCACATTCTTGTGACCGCGGGAGGTGACGAAGACTGACCTGCATGCCGTGGTGCCTGTCCCGGCAGAGGACGGCGAGGGAGAGCCGCTGGAGGCGCTGTCGCGCGAGCTGAAATGGAATGTTGGGCAACCCCACCGCCAAGGGCATTCCCTCCACTGGCCGGGCGTACAGCTCAGCGTTACAGGGGCGGTGAATCACCCTTGCCCATGGCCTTGCCACCGGTCCGGCCCTGGTAGAGCAGTGCGTTGACGATCTCCCACATCTCGTATCGGCTCCGATGGCCGCTGACCGAGGGGTGCGCACCCTTCCACGCGATGATCACCGGCTCGACCAACGCACTTCCAATCGCTCAGGTGACGATAAAAGTCCTATGTACTCATATGACGCCCACTCAGGCGCCCTCTGTCTTGGCCTGCGGTGTGCGGCACGCTCTGGCCGAGGATGTCTCCCGGTTGCGGACGGGTGCCGAGCCTCGGGCCATGGCCACCTGGCGCAACCTCGCCCCGGTGGAACTGTGCTGGAAGGCGGGCTTCGCCGAGCTGGCGGCATCCACCAACCACGAGGAGACCGCCCACTACGTGGCCCAGTCCCACCGCCTCGACGGCGTCCGCAAGCCGACCGTCGCGTACTGAGCAAGGGTTACGGCAAGACAGGCATGGACACACAACTCCCCGCCCCCGGGCGCGTCAGTTACCGCACGCTCCTGATCCCCCGCGCCCGACGCCGCCTGGTAGTCACCGGCGCGGTTTCCCGGCTGCCGCTCGCGGGGGCGGGTGTGGCGATTGTCCTCGCGGTGGGCGGCGCCACACATTCTTACGGCATGGCCGGCAGTGCTTCGGCGCTGTACGTGATCGCTGGATCTGTCGCGGCGCCCCTGCACGCTCGCCGAATGGACCACATAGGTCAGCGCCGGGTGCTACTTCTCGCCGGCAGCATTCAAGCGGCAGCTTTCGCCTGCCTTATCCTGTTCTGCCGCACGTCCGGATGGTGGCAGATTCCGGGAATCCTCGCGGCGGCCGCGGTTGCCGGTGCTGCACAGGTCGACATCGGTTCCGCAGTACGGGCCCGATGGGCGTATGCCGCGCCGGACCGTGTCTCACAGCAGACGGCCTTTCTGCTCGAATCCGTGGTCGACGAGCTGATGTTCATTCTCGTGCCCATGGCCATCACCTTGGTTACCACCGCACATAGCTGGGCCGCGCCTGCGGTTGTCCTGCTTGGTCCGGCCGTGGGTTGGCTGCTGCTGGCCGGCCAGACCAGCACGGCACCTCCGTCCCTGGTGAAGAGCGACACCGGACCGTCCAGGCCACGTGCTGTCTCCCTCGCCGGTTCGCGTGCCCTCGTCGCGGCCTTCGTGGGCATCGGTATGTACCTCGGCTCGATTGAGATTCTCCTGGTCGCCCTCGCCGATGCCGACGGCGAGCCACGCTGGGCGGGATACGCGTTGGCAGCCTGGGCCTGCGGTAGTGCGTCAGCCGCCCTGCTCGCCGGGCCGTACCTCGGCCGCCTTGCTCCCGAACGGGTCTTCGTCCCTGCCATGGCCTGGATGACCGGCAGCGGCCTGCTCCTCCCTCTGGTGGGTTCCGGACTGCCCCTGGTGGGCGCCTGCTTCCTGGCCGGCATTGGTGCGGCTCCTTCGCTCAGCTCCCGTTTTTCCCTCCTCGGCCGTCGGACAGGTGGTGCTGCGGAGGGGATGAGCTGGGCCTCTTCGGGCATGGGCGCGGGCACGACGATCGGAGCGTTCAGCGGTGGATGGCTGGCGGACCGGACGAACAGTGGGGCGGCCTTCTGGCTGTGCGTGGGCTTTGGCGGGGTCGCCCTGACGCTCGCATGGCGAGCCATGCCACAGGGTGGCTCCGACACCCCGCAAATCGGGCGGTATATGGGCCCACAGGTGAGATGCGGGAGCGGGCGAGTGGTTTGTCAGGAAGCCGGGCGAAGGGTGGCAGCCACTCGGTACGGTGCGTCGTCTGCATTGCGCCCTGACCAGACGCCGGTGGCAGATGAGTGTCGTGACTGTGCCGACGAAGTGGCCGGCCGTGGGTGAAGACGCCAGCGGCCGGCCGGCCAGTGGACGGTACTCTCGACCGCCCAGCGATGGCGTCTCGGCGGCCCGTTCAGGAACGGACCGTCACCGGGTCGGATTCTCCCGGGGAAAGCCCCGGGATGCCGTCGATGCTGGTGCGGTTGTGCCGGGCACGGTAGGCGCGCGTCGCTTGTACATCCTGCCGGACGGCCCAGCGGTCGAGGGTGCTGCGGTCCTCGGTGTGGGTCATCATCGGTACCCCCCAGCCGCAGGAGTCGGCGATCCGGTCGACATCAACGACGATGACGGAGCGAACGCCGGGATGCGAGCCGAATCGGGCCAGCAACTCCTGGAAGCGGTCGTCGTGAGGGGTGACCACCCGGCCGGTGCCGTACAACCGGACAATGACCGCCCGGCGTTCGAAGCCGCAGAACATCAGGGTGATCCTGCCGTTCTCCCGCACGTGGGCGACCGTCTCGATGCCGCTTCCGTCCAGATCGAGGTAGGCCACCGTGGTGTCGTCGAGGACGGTGAAGGTGTCGGCGTACCCCTTGGGGGACACGTTCACCCGTCCGCCGTCCGCCGGTGCGGTCGCCACGAAGAACACAGGCTGCTTTTCAATGAACTCTCGGGTGCGGCCGTCCAGTCGTTCGTAAACCTTGCCCATATGGAGCCTGTTCTCCGTATCTTCGGCAGACATACCGAGATTCCCCGTAGGTGAAATGCGAATCGACGGGGAATGGAAACAGAATTGCCAAGGCATGCCTCCGAAGCCCCCCGTCGGCAGATTCAGCTTGCCAGTCGGTCCGGCGCATCTGCAAGGGGTTTTTCCGAGAGTTCACATGGCGAGACATCGCCCGGCCGGACGGTCTGTCCAAAGAGTGCGCCCCAAAGCGACGCCTGGGCCACCGAACGACACCGGAGTCGGGTCGAGCGCCGTGGCGCGGACGCCGTGAGGGCCTTTAGGGCTGGTCTAGACAAATAGTCGAGACCGTTGCTAGCTTGCAGGTGGAGCTGATCAACAGCCCTTCTGCTGCCCACCGTTGTGCAGTCAATTCCATCGATCGCCTCTCCGGCCGACGTGAAGCAGCGTCGTCGGGCCCAGCTCGCCGGAACTGTTACGTGCTGCTCAGCTCCGCGTCATCAGCAGCATCGATCGTGCGTAATTGATAGACCTTGCTTTCGCATCGTCGAATTCCTGCCGGATCCGCCGGAAGGACGTTTCGTCGTGCCCGTCAAAGGTGTCCGATGACGATTCCACCATTTCACCTCCTGCGTGCCGAGACGGTCCGTTTCACTGGTCTCCGTTCCGGTTCCGCACCGCTCAGCTGGGGACAGCACGCCATCTGGAAGTCCATCCAGTGGCTCGGAAAGGAGGACCACTACTTCAATATCCCGCGCGCTTTGCCGGTGCCCCCGGGTCACACCTCCGACCAGGTGGTGGAGGTGGTCGCCCACCTGATCCGCAGGCACGAGGCGTTGCGCGCCACCTTCGCCGACGGCCCCCAGGGACCCGTCCAGACCGTGCACAGCGACGGCGAGGTCCGGGTGGAGATCCGGGAAACACCGCAGCTGCTGTCCCATGAGCAGGCATTGGATCAGGCACAGCAACTCGCCGACGTGTCGTTCGCCCACGCGGACGAGTTCGGTATGCGCTACGTGGTTGTGGAGAACGGCGGCATCCCCACCTGGCTGCTGCTCGTGGTCTCTCATCAGAGCACCGACTTCTTCGGTATCCGGGTGCTGGAAAGGGAGTTGGGCGACCTCTTCGCCGGAGACCGGTTGCCCCCGGTCGACTGGTTTCCGCTGGACCAGGCCCGGTTCCAGCAGGAAGGGGACGGGGCCGCGCGCGGCCGGGCCTCCCTTGACTACTGGCGCCGGCAGCTGATCCGGGTGCCGCGCTCCCACTTCGACTTCCCGCAGGGGGCTGACGGAGCGCAGGACGATCCCGAGCGCTTCGTCCGGCTCAGACTGGATTCCCCGGCCGGCGCGGTGGCGGCCGAGGCACTGGCCACCCGCTGCGAGGTAAGCACCAGCACCGTGCTACTCACCGCCGCGGCCGTGGTGATCGCCGCGTACTCCGGACACGACACAGCCGTCCTCCAGTTGATCTCCGGCAACCGCAACGAACCGCGGCTGCGCGACATGCTGGGCGCGCAGACCGAGAACGCGCTCTTCGTGCTCGGTCTGTCCAGCGGAACCTTCGAGGACGCGATCCGCCGCTGCTTCATGCCGAGCATGTCGTCATACCGGTACGGCGAGTACCACCCGCCGTCGATGGACCGCGTGCACGCCGAGGTCCAGCGGGAGCGCGGAGTAGCGCTCGATTTGTCCTCGTTCTTCAACGACGTGCGAATGAAGGACCGTTGGGAGGACCTCCCGGAAACCGACGGATCCGCCGAGCAGCTCCGGGAGCTCGCCGCGCGCAGCACCGTGAGCTTCATCGGCGCCTGGCCCCGGCAGGACGCCAAGTACTTCGTCCACGCCACCTACGCCCCGGACACACTCCATCTCTATCTGATGGCCGACACGGCGTACCTTCCGCGGCCTCTGATCGAACGGCTGCTGCACGCCATGGAGGCGCTCCTGGTGAACAGCGTCCACGGCACCGTCGACGTACGGGAGGCCACTGGCGCCGACCGCGCCGAGCGGCCGTCCACCTGGTCCTTCCTGGACGCCTGCTGGTTCGACCGGGACGCCGTCGCGGCGCTCGTCACGGGGGCGGCCGGCGGCACGGCCACCGTCGAACCGGTCGAGGACGAGGACGGGCGCACCCGTCTGGTGGCCGAGGTGGTGGTTCGGGACGGTGCCGAGGGCGCCCCCGGCACCGAGGCAGCCTCCGGAACGGACGCGGCTCGAGGCACCGAGCAAGCCCTCGCCGCCGTGGCCGGCCCGGTCGATCCCGCCGCTCTGCACGAGGCGGTCGTGGCCGCGTTGGCCGGCCGCACCGACGTGGTCGCGCCGCACCGCTACCGGATCCGTTCCCTCTCCGGCGAGTTGCTGGCCGAGGGCACTGGACGTCCGTAGCCGCACCGTCCGGCCATCGCCCCGGCCCCCGCACTCCGGGCCCCGCACCTCGTACTACTGAGAGGAACCCGCCATGCCCTCGAACATCCTCTGGGACCGTGAGGTGGAAGCCTCCGTCGAGCGCCTCACCCAGGCTGCCGAGAACGAGTACTACAACCCCTACAAGACCTTCGACTGGCCCGAGTCCATCGCCCCGGACGCCAAGTGGCTCAGCACCGAGCTGCTCAGCGTCCACGGCACCGACATGGCGGCAGAGCTGACCGAGGACCAGACACGCGAACTCGGCAAGTGGGAGAGCGTCAACTTCTACAGCCTCAACGTGCACGGCATCCGGGAGCTGATCCTGGAAGTCGTCAACCGGATCCACATGCCCGGCTACGAGGTGCCGACCCGTTTCTTCCACCACTTCGTGGGCGAAGAGAACGAACACATGTGGTTCTTCGCGGAGTTCTGCCTGCGCTACGGCGGACGGATCTTCCCGGACCTCACCATGGCATTCCCGCGCGGGGCGAAGATGTCGCCCGCCTTCGAGAACTTCATCGTCTTCAGCCGGATCCTGATCTTCGAGCAGATCGTCGATCACTTCAACAGCAGGATGGCGGCCGACGACTCGCTCCCGGAGACGATCCGGGCGATCAACCGCATCCACCATCAGGACGAATCGCGGCACATCGCTTTCGGCTGCCAACTGGTGCGTGCCTTCTACGATCGGCTCACGGCGATCGGTGACGAGAAGGAACTGGCGACAGCCGCCGAGTACGTCCAGGGCTACATCAGCCTCACGCTGCAGCAGCTGTACAGCGTGGAGGCGTACCGCTCAGCCGGGATTCCCGATCCACTCGGCTTCAGGGCCCGGGTCATGGCCCAACCGCACCGTGCCCAGGTCCACCAGCAGATCGCCGGCCGGACGTACGCCTTCTACCGCCGCATCGGCGTGCTCGCTTGAGCTCCGTCTTTCCCGACTCTCAGGAGAATCCCGCGCGATGACCGCCACCGCAGTCACCCCTGTTCTACACGACCCGGGTCCCGGACTTGTCGTCCTCGACCCGGCCAGGGCCCGGCTCTTCCTGGAACTCGACGCCCTGTTCACCGGCATCGCGGACCAGCTCTCCGGCCTGCCGGTCGTCGGGCCGCCACTGTTGCCCGCCAAGGCGCTGGCCCGGCTGGACTACTTCCGCAACTTCCCCCACCTGGGCATTCCGACCGCCCGGTTCGACGAGCAGGCGGTCGAGCGACTCGCCGCCGGCACCGATGTGGAGGAGCTGCCCGCAGGCTCCACCCCCGCCTCCGGCTACATGCTGCCCTCCGCCACCTGCTACGGCCTGCTGCTCTCCCTGGAGGGAGCCGAGGTCGGCGCCGGCCTGCGGCTGACTGCCGTCGGTCGCTGCTTCCGCAACGAGACCCACTACGAGGGACTGCGCCGGCTGTGGGGCTTCCACATGCGCGAAGTCCTTTACGTGGGCACGCCGGAGGGCGTCCGCGACCACCTGAACACGGCGAAAACGCTCATTCTGGAACTCGCAGGGGAACTCGATATGGAGCTGGGCTTCGAGCCGGCCAACGACCCGTTCTTCGACAAGGACGGTTCGCGCGCCAAGCTGACCCGGCTCGATCCGGTGAAGTACGAGTTCACGGCGCCGGACGGCACGGCGATCGCGTCGGTCAACCGGCACCGCAACTTCTTCGGCGAACGGCTCGGCCTGACCTCCGACGGAGCCACCGCGCACAGTGCCTGCGCCGCCTTCGGCGTCGAGCGCTGGGTGCACGCGATGCTGCTCGCGCACGGCGACGCCGACCGTGCACTGGATCGCGTGCTGGCTGTCCGGGCCGGCCGCGCCGGCCGATGACCGTCGTCGCGCCGGCCGGCAACCGGCCGACCTGCCTGCCTGGCACCGCCGTCGACTCGGCCGGTGCCCGACTGGCCATCGGCGCCCGCGTCCTCGGCGTGGACTTCCCGCTCGTACAGGCCGGTATGGGCGGGGTGGCCGGGCCCGCGCTGGCCGCGGCCGTCGGAGAGGCCGGTGCGCTCGGTACGGTCGCTTGCTACCGCTCTACGCCGGAGCGGGTGGCCCGGCTCGTCCGTGAGACGGGCCGGCTCACCCGGCGCCGGTTCGCGGTCGGCGTGGTGCCCGAGCTGGCCGGGGCCGGGCTGAAGGACCAGCTGTCCGCCGCGCTCGCGGTGGCCGACCGAGTGCTGGTGGTCAACAGCTTCGGTGTGCTTCCGGCCGAGGCCGCCACAGCCCTCAAGGCCGCGGGGCACCTCCTGCTGGTGCAGGTCGGCTCGGCAGCCGAGGCGGCCACGGCCATCGGGCTCGGCGCGGATGTGCTCGCCCTCCAGGGCACGGCCGCCGGCGGACGCCACCTCGGCCGGCTGAGCACCCGTCGGCTCCTCGCCGAGGTCCGGATACTCGGTCCGGGCGTACCGCTGCTGGTGGCCGGCGGACTGACGGACGGCGGGTGGCTGCACGCCGCCGCGTCCGCCGGGGCGCACGGCGCCGTGGCGGGAACACTGTTCGTGGCGACCGACGAGTCCGAGGCACACCCCGACTACCGGTGCGCCCTGCTCGCCGCCACCGCCGCCGACACCGTCGTCACCGACCGGTTCGCGCTCGGCTGGCCAGGCCGCCCGCACCGGGTGCTCGCGGGCCCCGTCACCGACGGGCCAGAGGCCCCGCCCCGGGCGGTGGTCGGCTGGCTCACCGAGGACGGCGTACGCCACCCGGTGTTCCGCGGCTCGGCCACTGTGCCGAGCGTGAGGGTCACCGGCGCGATCAACCAACTCGCCCACTACGCGGGCACCGGCTGCGGCGCGGTCCGCACCGTGCGGGACGCGTCCGCCGTGGTCCACCGCCTGCGGGCGGAGGCCGCGGCAGCCACCTGCTGATCTCCCCTCATCCCGTCACCGGAAGGAACCGCCGTGCAGCGCATCATCGACTGGATCCGCGAGAAGAACCCCGAGCTGGACCAGGAGCTCCGCCCTGAGACGGACCTCATCGAGGCTCGTCTGATCAGCTCGCTCGACTTCCTCGAGTTCATCTACCTGCTGGAGCAGGTGTCTGGCCGTGCCGTCGACCTGGACCAGGTGACCGCGGACGACTTCCGCACCCTGGACCGCATCCGCAGCGGCTTCCTGACCGTGCCCGCGGGAGAGCCGAGACCAGCGGAGGCCGCGAGCTGACGCCTGCCGCGCCGCGGTCCGCGCCCTTCAGGAAACGACGCGCCGAACCACGATTGCCTACCGCCCGTCAGGCCGAACCTGGCTCCCAGAGAAGAGACCCCGAGTTGACCACACCCCCGTCGAGCGGCTTTCTCGGCCGTCGGGCCCACCGCTGGCTGCCGGTACTCCGGCTGCTGCCCAGGGCCGGGCTGCCGACCGTGCTTCTCGCCTCTTTCTTCAACGCCGCGCTCGGCCTGCTCCCACTGGGCTTCATCTACGGCATGAGTCTGGCCCTGGAGCGAGTGCCGGAGGCACTGCGGGCCGGCGGTTCCGGCGATGCCTGGAATCACGTAGCCGCTGCCTTCGGCCTGGCTCTCGGCGCTTTCGTGCTCCAGCAGGTACTGGCGCCGTTTCAGAAGGTGCTCGGTGAGGCGATCGCCCGCCGGGTGGACGGCTACTGCGTCCGCCGGCTCATGTCGCGCGCGGTGACCCGGGCGCCGTTGGCGGCGCTGGAGGAGCAACAGGTGCTCAACCTGCTCAGCGACACCCGTACCGCCTTCGACCGGGTCACCTCCACCCCCGGCGACGCGGTGGCCGGCACCGTCTCGCTGATCGCCCGCTACGCCCAACTGGCGGGCGCCGTAGCCCTGGTGGCCGTGGTTCTGGGGCCGTGGGCCGCCCTGGCAGCAGGGATCACCGCACTGGTCATCCGGTTCGGACAGCGCGGCTCGCTCGGCCGGTTCGCCGGACTGTGGAAGGGCCTCGCGGACACCCGGCGCGAGCTGGCCTATCTGCGCGGTGCCGCCTCCGGTGCGGCTCTGGCCAAGGAGATCCGCGTCCTGGGCCTCATCGGCTGGTTCACCGGACGGCACGCCGCCGAGAGCCGGGCCTATCTGACCCACCTATGGGAGGGCCGCCGGCGGATCCTGTTCTGGCCGTTCGTCGGCTTCACCCTGGCCGGGCTGGTCGGCGGCGCCGTCGTATTCCTGATGCTGGCCGACAGCGCCGGGCACGGGCGGTTGAGCCTGCTCGAACTCGCAGTGGCGATCCAGGCGGTCCTGGTCCCGATGCGCTTCGGGGTCTACTTCCCGGAGAGCGACACCCAGACCCAGTTCGGCGTCCAGGCGTACCACTCGATGCTGGAATTCGAGGAGGCGACCGCCGGTCCCGCCCACACCTCCGGCGAGCTACAGGACCTTACGCTGGGCGACTCGGTTCGCTTCGAGCGGGTCGAGTTCCACTACGGCGAGTCCGGCCCGCCGGTACTGCGGGGCCTCGACCTGGAGCTTCCGGCCGGTACCTCCACCGCGATCATCGGCCTCAACGGTGCCGGCAAGACCACGCTGGTCAAGCTACTCACCGGCCTTTACGCCCCGGTCGGTGGCCGTATCACCGTCGACGGCACCGATCTGGCCTACGGCAACCCCCGCGGCTGGCAGCGCCGGATGGCCGCGATCTTCCAGGACTACATCCGTTACGAGCTGACAGCCCGCGACAACATCATGCTCGGCGCCCCCGGACGGCTCGACGACGAGCACGCCCGGGCCGCCGTGGAGCTGGCCGTCGACCGAGCGGGCGCCCGCGATGTGGTCGACGGGCTGCCGCACGGACTGGACACGGTGCTCAGTGCCCAGTACGACGGAGGCCAGGACCTCTCCGGCGGCCAGTGGCAGCGGATCGCGCTGGCCCGTGCCCTGTACGCGGTCGAGGCGGGCGCACGCCTGCTGATCCTCGACGAGCCCACCGCCCAGTTGGACGTAAGGGCCGAGGTCGATTTCTTCGACCGGTTCCTGACCACCACCGCCGGGCTGACCAGTGTGATCATCTCGCACCGCTTCTCCACCGTCCGCCGGGCCGACCGGATCGTCGTGCTGGAGGACGGCCGGGTGGCCGAACAGGGCAGTCACGACGACCTGATAGCGGCGGACGGACGGTACGCCGAGCTGTTCCGCCTTCAGGCCCGGAGGTTCGAGGAGCGCTCCGAGGACGAGACCCTTGTGGAGGTGCCCCGATGAGAGCACTCAGCCGTACCACTGCCCTGCTCCTCGGCATGGCCCTGCGCGGCAGCCGGGGCCGGCTCTTCGGCGCGATGGCCCTGCTGCTGGTCGGCTACCTGGCCACCCCCGCCATCGCACTCGCTCTGCGCGGCTTCACCGACGCCGCACTCGATCACCGGTCCGACACGGCCGCCCGGCTGGCCCTGCTCGCGATCGGCCTGCTGCTCGTCGAGCTGATGCTCGGCCACTTCGCCCACCTGCTCTACTTCGAACTGGGCGAACTGGAGGAGTCCGCGCTCCAGGAGGAGCTGCTGACGCTCTCCAACGGCACCCAGGGGCTGGAGAACTTCGACAGCCCCGAGTTCGCCGACACCCTGGTGCTTGTCCGCGAAGACCTGCCGCGCACGAGGGCCGCCCTGGAGGCTCTCCTCCAGCTCGGCGGCCTCGCGCTGCAGACCCTGGTCACCACCGTCATTCTGGCCACCCTCGACCCGTGGGTGGTGCTGCTGCCCCTTGCCGCCGTCGTGCCCGTACTGCTGGGCCGCCGGGCGCAGGACAGCGTGGAGCGGGCCAAGGAGAATGTCGCCCCCCGGATCCGGCTCACCCGGCACTTGCTCACCCTCGGAACCACCGCCACGGCGGTCAAGGAACTGCGGCTGTGCGGCACCGAGGAGGATCTGCTCGCCCGGCACCGCGACGGCTGGCGGTCCACCACCGCGGAACTCCAGCGCGGCCACCTGCGGGGTGCGCTGCTGCGTGCTGCCGGGCAGTTGGTGTTCGCCTTCGCCTACGGCGGGGCGATCCTGCTGGTGCTGCGCCAGGCCGTGACTGGCCGTGCCGGTGTCGGCGACGTGGTACTCGTGATCACCCTCGCTGTTCAGGTGAGCGTCCAGGTGGCCAGCGCGCTGGGCCTGCTGACCGTGCTTCAGGGAGCAGGGAGGATGGCCGAGCGTATGGCTGATCTGCGCAGCTGGTCCGCCGCCATGGTCCGGCCCGGTGGAACCCGCGCCGTGGGGGACCGGCTGGAGCGCGGAATCCGTTTCGAGGGCGTGGGTTTCAGCTACCCCGGAAGTGGCCGCAAGATACTGGACGGCGTCGACCTGTTGATCCCCGCCGGGACCACCGCCGCGCTGGTCGGCGAGAACGGCGCAGGCAAGAGCACCCTGGTCAAACTGCTCTGCGGGCTCTACCAGCCGACCGAGGGCCGGATCCTGGTCGACGGAGTCGACCTGCGCGAGCTCTCCGCCGAGCAGTGGTCCGCCCGGGTCGCCCCGCTGTTCCAGGACTTCGCTCGGCTGGAGCTGCTGCTGCGAGAGAACGTGGGTGTCGGGGCGCTGGATTCGCTCCATGACGACGACGTCCTCGGCGCCGCCCTGGAGCGGGCCCGCGCCGAGCGGGTCGTCCAGCGGGTTCCCGACGGCCTCGACGGGCTCCTGGGCCGTGGTTACGGCGACGGGGCCGAACTCTCCGGCGGCCAGTGGCAGACCCTGGGCCTGGCCCGCTGCCTGGTCCGGCCGGCTCCGCTGTTGATGCTGCTGGACGAGCCGGCCGCGGCGTTGGACGCCGCCGCCGAGGCCGCTCTCTTCGAGCGCTTCGGCGACTCCGCCGGTCAGGCGGCCCGTGAACGAGGCGCGGTCACGCTGTTCGTCTCCCACCGCTTCTCCACTGTCCGGATGGCCGACCTGATCGTCGTGCTTGAGAACGGGCGGGTGCTGGAAACGGGCAGCCACACCGAGCTCATGGCCAACCGGCGTACCTACTGCGAGCTCTTCGAGCTCCAGGCCCGCGCGTATCGCTGATCTCCCCTTACTTCCCTGCCGATCAGAGAGGCCCCCGCCGTGCTCCGTGACCAGTTCTACGAGAAGTTCATCGCCCTGCTCCAGGAGGTCAAGCCCTTCGAGGGCCCCGACCCGCAGCCCACCAGCCGCCTCTGGGAAGAGGGCTACGTCGACTCGCTGACGTTGCTTGACATCGTCACCTTTCTGGAGGACCTGGTCGGGCGCGAAGTCGACCTGACCGGCGACGCGATCACGAACTTCTACACCATGAAGGCCATGTACGACGGCTATTTGCTCACCGAACCGGCCGTTGGCTGACCGGTCCCGTCACCCTGTCGCCCCGTTCCGGGGACGCCCGCGCGCTCGCCCGGGCCGTCCCCGGAACGAGCACATACCACGCGAGGAGAAACTCATGGACGCGGATGTCCTGGTGGTCGGAGCCGGCATCGCCGGACTGACCACCGCTGCCCGACTGCTCCGCCTGGGTGTGCGCGTGACCGTGATCGAGCGGGCCGCCGAGATCCAGGCGGCCGGGGCGGGCATCATGCTCCACCCCAACGCGCTGGCCCACCTGGACCACCTCGGTCCGGAGCTGCACGCCACCGGCACCGAGATAGCCCGTCAGGTCACCACGGACCCGGACGGGTCCGCCACCAGCCTGGACTGGGCGGCGGTCTGGGGCGAGGGCCGGCTCCCGCTGGCCGTCCAGCGGCTGAGGCTGGCCGAACTGATGGTCCACCACCTCCCCGAGGGAACCGTCCGCTGGTCCACCGAGCCGGTCGCGCTGCATCAGCACGGCGACCACGTGGAGGTCGACTTCGCCGACGGCCGCAGCGGCCGGTACGGACTGGTCATCGGCGCCGACGGGGTCAACTCCTGGGTGCGTCGCCAGTACGTCGACCCGGACGCCGAACCCGCGTACCTCGGGCACGTCTACTGGCGCACCACCGTGCCGTCCACCGCCCCGTTCGACTTCACCGACTGGCGGATCTGGCGGGCGGGAGGCAACTTTTTCGGCGGTATGCCGATCGGTGGCGCACGGCACCACATCTTCCTGCAGGCCGCGCTGGACCGCCCGGTCAAGGTCGCTCCCGAGGACGCGTACCCCCGACTCATGGCACTGGCGGCCGAGATGGGCCCACAGGTCGCGTCCCTGGCCGGACAGCTGGACCCGGCGGACAGCTACGCCGTCCGCCCCGCTCTCGGCCTCGGCGTCCGGCGCTGGGTGAACGGCCGGATCGCCCTGCTCGGCGACGCCGCGCACTCCTTCTCCCCGGCCACCACCCAAGGCGGCGCGATGGCGATCGAGGACAGCGCCGTCCTCGCCGAGGAGATAACCCGCTCCGGTGTCGCCCCGCGAGCACTCGCCGACTACGAGGCCCGCCGCACACCCCGTATCCGCGACTTCACGCGCCTGGCCCGGCTGCACGGTGTCCTGTCCTCCACCGTCCAGCACGGCCTTGCGCTCGGTCCCGACCCTGCCTCGGGCCCCGCGCACGCGCCCCGCACCGCCCCCAGCCCCACCGCTTGGTTCCGCCGCCTCTACCGCCCGTTGCTGGAAGCGGCCTGACCCGTTTCCGCCCGGCCGTTTCACCGGCCACCACGGCACACCCGCCCAACCCGAACCGTCCAGAGGAGAGCCCGATGACCGGCGCGACCGGCCAGCCCGCAAGCGTCCTCGTAGGAGCGGTACGCCCGCTCGACGCGCACAGCATCGTCGATCTGATCCACCGCCAGTCCACCCTCCGCCCCGACGCACCGGCCCTGCTCCACGGCGCTCGCCGCTGGACCTTCGCCGAGCTCCGGCGCTGGAGCACCGGCATCGCCGCCACCCTCGCCGACGCCGGGGTCGGCCCTGGCGACCGGGTGCTGCTTTGGGCCGACCGCACCCCCGCCACCGTCGCCGCCGCGCTCGCGTTGATGACCCTCCGCGCCGCCTATGTCCCGGTCGACCCCGCCTTCCCTGCCCAGCGCGTGCAGGCGGTGGTCGACGGCTCTGCCCCGGTCCTGCTGCTGCACGACTCGGAGGCGGCCACCATCGCACCGCCCGCCGTCGACGTCCCCGTCCTCGACCTCGCCGAACTCTCCGAACCCGCCGTCGCGCCGAGCCGGGCGCGGACCGCTCCCGACGCCCGCGATCTGCCCCACCCGGACGACCCCGCGTACGTCATCTTCACGTCCGGCTCCACCGGCGCGCCCAAGGGCGTGGTAATCGAGCACGGCTCGCTGGCGAACTACGTCCAATGGTGTGCCCACACCACCGGCCTGGCGGTGGGCGGCGGCAGCCCGCTCTTCGGCAGCCTGGGTTTCGACCACGCCATCACCTCGCTCTGGCCCGCGCTCGCGCACGGCAGTCCGGTCACCATCTTCGCCGGGGTCTGGGACCAGCAGGCGTTGTTCGACGACCGGCCCACGCCGTTCGAGCTGCTGAAGGTCACCCCCTCCCACCTCCGCTTCTTCGAACGCACCAGCCGCCCCGACTATCGCCGCACCACCCGGCTGCTGATGTTCGGCGGCGAGGCCCTGGACCCGGCGCTGATCGCCGGCTTGGGTGAACGCCTCGACGGAGTCCGGCTGATGAACCACTACGGCCCGACCGAAGCCACCATCGGCTGCTGCTACAACGAGTTCGACCCCGTCGCCGTACAGGGCCTGCCCAGCGTGCCGATCGGCCGCCCCATCTGGAACACCCGGGCCTATCTGGTCGACGACCAGCTGCGCCCGGCCCGCCCCGGAGAGGCCGCGGAACTCGTCATCGCCGGAGCCGGCGTGGCCGCCGGCTACCTCGGCCGAGCCGAGGCCGCGGGTGTCTTCGTCGACGAGGCCGACCTGGGCGGACCGGCCGGCCGCGCCTATCGCACCGGCGACCGCGTCGAACTCTTCCCCGACGGCACCCTCCTCTACCTCGGCCGCGACGACAGTCAGTTCAAGATCAGCGGCTACCGGATCGAACTGGGCGAACTGCGCCGCCACACCCTCTCCGTTCCAGGCGTCCTCGATGTCGCGTTCGGTGTCCTGCCTGGCGCGGTCGAAAGCATGGAGGCGCTGCTCGTCCTCACACCCGAACCGGACGCCTCCGCCGACCGGGAGGCTGACAGGGAGGCCTCCACCGCCCGCGCCGTCCGCGCCGCACTGACGAAGGCGCTCCCCGCCGCGCTGGTGCCCCGTCGGATCAAGGCGGTGCCCGAACTGCTCCTCAACGCCAACGGCAAGTGCGACCTGGCCGCGACTCGGGCCGCGGCCCTGACCACGGCCGACTGACCCCCGTACAGATCTCAGGGAAAGACCGATGACTTTGCAGGCCACTGAGCTCCATCTCTACGCCATCGCTGTGGAACTCGGCGCACCCGTCCCCTTGTCCGAGCTCACCGCGGACCCCGAACTCGTCGCCCACGCCGACGCCCTGACCGAGGGCGGCATGGCATACGCCCGCGTCTCCGACGGCTCCGTCACCGGACTGGCCGCGGCGGCCGCACGGGCCGCCCTCGCCTCCGGCGGCCACCCCCCGGTCGGCTCCGTCGTCTACACCACCGACTCCCTTTACGAGACGACCGCGACCAAGGACCTCTGGCGCCTGCTCACCGACGCCGGACTCCCGCGGACTCCCGGCGCGGTAGTGGGCGGCAGCGCCTCCGCCAACCTGGCACCGGCTCTGCGCACCGCCCATGGCCTGCTGGCCACGGAAGGGCTGGAGACCGTCCTGCTGGTCACCGCCGACCGGATCACCGACGGCACCCGTTACCAGCCGGTCGGCGTCACCGTGCTCAGCGACGGCGCGGCCGCGTGCCTGATCGGTTCCGTCCCGCACGGACCGGGCTACCGGCTCCTCGCCTCCGCGACAGTGGTGGAAGCGGACGCGGCTGAGGTCAGCAACTCGATCAAGGCGGCAGCCCTGGTCAAGTCCGGCGTCACCAGGGCCCGAGCGGAGCTCGACCGGCGGCTCGCGGACCCCGAGCGCCCGTTCCGCCACCTGGTGACCGGTAACTACAGCCGCGCCACACGCACCTTCCTCTCCCGGTTGTGCGGGACGGCCCCGGCCGACCCATACACCCCTGATGTGGCGGAAGTCGGCCACTCCTTCTCGGCGGACCTGCTGCGCGGCCTCGCCGACCTCATGGAGCAGAAGCTCGTCGAACCGGGCGACCGCGTGCTCGTGCTCGCGACGAGCCCACGCTCGTGGTCGATGCTCGCCGTCGAGTACGTCGACGGGTGAGCCGTACGACGGCAGTGCTGCTCCGTTACGTCGACCTCGACCTCTGCGGGGACGGCCCGGCCCAGAGGGCGCTGCTCGGCCCGGCGGAACGGGACCGGCACGGCCGTATCGCCGTGCCGCGTGCGGCGGCGCGGTTCGTTGCGGCGCAGGCGGCGCTGCGGCTGACCACCGCACGATACTGCGGTGTGCCCGTGGGTGAACTGCGCTGGACTCGCTCTTCCCACGGCAAGTTGCGGCTCACGGCCCCGGACCCTTCGGTGCAGGTCAGCCTGAGCCACGCGGGGGACCGCGCGGCCATCGCGATCACCCGCGGCAGGGAGGTGGGTGTGGACCTGGAGGAGATTCGCCCGAGCCCGCCACCGCTCCCGCTCGGGACGCGGTGCCTGACGATCGGACCGGGCGGTTTCTTCGCTGCGTGGACCCGTATGGAAGCGTGCGTCAAAGCGTCCGGCGGACGACTGACCGACGGCCTGTCACTGCTGTCGGCCGGTCCCGGGCCGGTGCGTGCGAACGACGGCGTTCTGGCCGGCGTCCGGTGGTTCGTGCGGCAGCCGCCGGGGCCGCCGGGGCACGCCGCCGCCGTGGCGGCGGTCGGCGACGGTCCGTTCGATCTCGACGTCGGCTGGTTCCGTCCGCCGGACCAGTGGAGTGCGCCGGGGCCTCAGCCCGTGTCCGCCGCGAGGAACCCGGCGACCACCTCGACGAACCGCGCGGGCTCTTCGACCCATGGCCGGTGCCCCGACCGTTCCAGCACGTGCAGTCGGGCGCCCTCATAACAGGCGGCCACCGCATGGGCCGGCGCCGTCCCGATCATGCCGTCCGAGGCTCCGGCCACCACGAGGACCGGGCTCCGTACCGCCGAGAGCCGCGCAAGGCGGTCGGCCAGGGTATCCGGGGTGGCGGAACTCGCGTAGAACGCGTCACGCAGCCAGGGGTGCGGCGTCGCGTGCTCGGGGCGGTGCTCAGCCCACCGCGATTCGTCCCAGTGGTGCCAGAAGAACGGCGTGATCCGCCGTTGCAGTGCTCTGAGTTCGTTTCCCGTGTACCCGCCCGAGGCGATGAGCCGGTCCGCCTCGGCAGCGTCCCTGTACCACTCTTGGTCCGCCCGCCCGGAGCGCAGTGAGGCGAGTTCCACGGCGTCAGGTTCACGCCCGACCCGTCCGACCGGCGCGACCAGCACTGAACGCCGTACCCGCTCCGGATGAGCGGCCGCGTACTCCTGGGCGATCAGACAACCCGCCGAGTGGGCGAGCACATCGATCCGTTCGAGCCCGAGCTGCTCGCGGACCGCCTCGACGTCCCGCGCCTGCGCGGTGAACGACACCGTGTTCCGATCCTCGGGAACTGCCGACCGTCCCGCCGCGCGCTGGTCCACCAGGACCAGCCGCCGATGGTTCACCAAACCGCCGAGATCCGCCAGATAACGTGCGTCCATACCGGGACCGCCCGGAAGAACCACCAACGGTTCCCCATCGCCCCGGAGTTCGTACCAGATCGCACCGTTGTCATAAGAGATCAGCTCAGGCATGACGACACTCTCACACAGCGTGCGCGCCTGTCACCAGTGGTCCAGTCCATTGACTCCGGTCGCCCCAAGGCGGAGCCGCACGGCGGTATCCGCGACACCAAGCGGGTCGTGATCGCGATGCAGGAGAATCGAGGCTTCGACCACTGCCACGGCTCACTGCGCGGCGTCCGCGGCTTCGCCGATCGCGCCACGAGCACCCTGCCCGATGGCCTGGATCCGGTCCGTCGAGGCACGGATGACGTCCTCGCTGTGGGTGCGGGTTGGCGGCGTTGTTTCGGTACGGGTCCCTGCGGGCGGACCGCGCGAGCGCTCGC